>NZ_CP180519.1:0-300000 GCF_047777875.1 Tateyamaria rhodophyticola
AAATCTCCGTCATCACCGGACTGCAATCGCTCTGGGGTTCCGACATCTTCCTGGCCCTCGTCGTCACCATCTTCGCCCTCTTCGCCCCCTATCTTAAAACCATCGCACTCGCGCTGATCCACTGGCGCCTGCTCAGCCCCCGCGTGGCGCCAGTCCTGTCGGTTCTGGGCAAACTCGCCATGGCCGACATCTTCCTCATCGCGCTCTACATCACGCTCGCCAAGGGGATCGGCGTCGGCCGATTGGAAACCGCATGGGGCCTGTACCTTTTCACCGCCTGCATTCTCGCCTCCCTCTGGGTCAGCTTCGTATCGGAAAAAAAGCGCAGCTGACGCACGTATTGTCGCGCATTCGGAAACAATCCCTGCCCATTCCCAACGAAACCAACAGATTTTTTACTGTGCTTCCATCGCTTTAGCGGTAGGATCGCCTTCATGTTTCGTCTTCTGGGGGGAAGGCTCTTGTCTCATTTTGGTCCGGCGATGCGTCTTGTCATCGCCCTGTTGCAGCGGCTGGCGCTGATCCTGTTCGCAGCGCTCGCGCTCATCCTCATCATCGCAACCGGTCTGTCCGCAACCGGCTACCTGGCTTGGGTCGATCTGGACCTGATGTGGAATGGCGCGCCGGTGCCCATGGCGGGCATGTACATGCAGATCGGCCTGACCATCTTTGCCGTGACCTTGTGCTTTTTCCTTCCGTCCAATGCACGCATCATGAAACTCGAAACGTCGCACCGGCAATTCAGCGTGGGTGTCGACGACATCACGCGCGCCTATCACGCCGCGCACCACGCCGATCGCAGCGGCGCGTTCAGCCTCGCCGACGCATTTGAAAGCACACGTGACCGCCTGGCCTTTCTGCGCGATCATCCCGATCTGGGCATGCTCGAGCCGGAGCTGCTCGAACTGGCCGCCAAGATGTCCCATATCAGCCGCGATGTGGCCGAAGCCTATTCCGATGAAAAGGTTGCCCGCGCCCGGTCCTTCCTGCAGGAACGCCAATTCGAAATCGAACGGTTCAACGAACGTCTCGAACAGGCCAAGGCGATACATGGCGAATTTTCCACCTGGATCAACCGGCTTGAGCTGGAGGAAAACGTGGCGCGCGCGCATCTCGAACGGCTGCTGGACGAAATGGAGCGCCTGCTGCCCGAACTCAGCCCGCAGCCAAAGCCGGACGGCGCAAGCACCGTGACCCAACTGCCGATGCGCGTCGAATAGACGAACGGGGCTTGCCGCGCGCGGCGTGCGCTGGCACATCCCCATCATGGCCAAGTCAACCATCAGCTACACGTGCGCCGCCTGCGGAGCGTCCTTTACCAAATGGTCGGGCCGCTGCGACAGCTGCGGCGAATGGAACATCATTCAGGAAGACACCGGGCTGTCCGCGACACCGGGCAAGGGCTTGGGCGCAAAACGGGGTGCCACTGTTACGCTCACCGATCTCAGCGCCGAAGAAACGCCGCCCCCCCGCACCCAGAGCACGTTGAACGAACTGGACCGCGTGCTGGGCGGCGGGCTTGTGCCCGCCTCCGCAATCCTCGTGGGCGGCGATCCGGGCATCGGCAAATCCACGCTTTTGCTGCAAGCGGCCGCGCGGTTCGGGCAGGCGGGGCTCAAGACAATCTATGTCAGCGGCGAAGAGGCCAGCGCACAGGTGCGCATGCGCGCCCAACGGCTCGGCCTTGGCGACGCGCCCGTGAAATTGGCCGCCGATACCAACCTGCGCAACATCCTGACCACGCTGGAACAGGAGGCGCCGGGCCTGGCCATCATCGATTCGATCCAGACCATGTGGCTCGATACCGTCGACAGCGCCCCCGGCTCCGTCAGCCAGGTGCGTGCCGCCGCCCATGAGCTGACCACCTTTGCCAAGCGCAAGGGGATCAGCGTCGTGCTCGTGGGCCACGTCACCAAGGAAGGCCAGATCGCAGGCCCCCGCGTCGTCGAACACATGGTCGACACGGTCCTTTATTTTGAAGGCGAACGCGGGCACCAGTTCCGCATCCTGCGCGCGGTCAAGAACCGCTTTGGCCCCGCCGATGAGATCGGCGTGTTCGAGATGACCGGTCAGGGCCTTGCGGAGGTCACCAACCCCTCTGCCCTGTTTCTCAGCGAACGCGGCCAACCCTCGCCCGGATCTGTCGTGTTCGCAGGCATCGAAGGCACGCGGCCCGTCCTGTGCGAATTGCAGGCGCTTGTGGCCCCTTCCCCCCATTCCCAACCTCGCCGCACGGTCGTGGGATGGGATGGCGGCAGGCTCGCCATGATCCTCGCCGTGCTCGAGGCGCGCTGCGGCATCCCGTTCAATGGCATGGACGTCTACCTGAACGTCGCGGGCGGGATGAAGATCAACGAACCCGCCGCCGATCTGGCCGTGGCCGCGGCCCTGCTGAGTGCGCGCGAAGACGCCGCGTTGCCACCCGACACGGTTGTATTCGGCGAAATCAGCCTCTCTGGCGCGCTCAGACCGACGCCACAAACCGAAAACAGGTTGAAAGAAGCGCAAAAACTTGGTTTCACCGCCGCAATCGCTCCGAAAGGCGGCAAAGCCGGAGGAACGTCCGGAATGGCGCTGCAACAGATGGCAGACCTGACCGGGTTTGTGGGTGAGGTTTTCGGCGCAGGTTAGCGCCGCGCGCAGAACGAAAAGGGCCAGGGACCATGGAAGGTTTTACCATCATCGACGGCGTTGTGGCCGTGGTCATCATCTTGTCGGCCCTCTTGGCCTATGGGCGCGGCTTTGTGCGCGAGGCGATGGCTATCGCGGGCTGGATCGCTGCGGCCATTCTCGCCTTTCTGTTTGCCCCGCGGGTCGAACCGCTGGTCCGCGAAATTCCGGTGATCGGTGATTTCATCGCCGACAGCTGTGAGCTGAGCATTATCGGCGCCTTCGCGCTGGTGTTTGCCGTGGCACTCATCGTGGTGTCGCTCTTTACGCCGCTCTTTTCCTCGCTGGTCCAGCGCTCGGCTCTGGGCGGTGTGGATCAGGGCCTTGGCTTTCTCTTTGGCGTGGCGCGCGGCATCCTGCTCGTGGCGATTGCGTTCTTTGTCTATGACACGGTGATCACAGGCCAAGAGTTCACCATTGTCGACGAAAGCCGCTCTGCCGCCGTGTTCGGACGGTTCACCACGTCGATTGAGGATCAGAACCCCGAACAGGCATTGGGCTGGATCACACAACAATACGAAAGCCTTGTCGGCAACTGTGGCGAATAACGAAACAGTTCGCCTCAATCTCTGAACAATCCGCGTGAAAAAGCCTTAATTCCGACGCAGCGCGACCCCGAAGACCTGTCACCCAGACACTCGAACGCTTTTGCAATCGGTGTGCCATGGCTCTGCGCAGTTTCTTCGCCTACGACAACGAAGGTCTCGTTGTCACCTCCAGCAGCTCTGGAGCGATTGTCGGCAATCCGATCATCAACAACTCCAGCACGCCGAACGGAACGGTCTTTTCCTTCACCAACGGGTCCGGGCGCACGATCACGCTCGATGACACGGGCGGCGATCCGGACATCTTTGAGGATGATCAATCCGGCAGCCACACCATCACCGATGGCGGCGGTATCGTCGCAAATGGTGCCGCGGTTGAGGCTGAATCCATCATTCAGGTCCGCGCGCTGGACCAGAACGGCAACCCGACCGGCCCGGTGATCAACATCACCGTCTTTTCCCAAGGCGGCCAGTTCAGCGATGTGTGGGGCTATGCCACGGACGCGCCGCTTGTCGATGGCACATCCTACGTCAAGATCAGCGGATCAAACGCCGGGTCATCGGCCTATTCCAGTTTCGTGACCTGTTTTGGCCCCGGAACATGCGTGGACACGGGCACGGGCGCCTGCCCCGTGGACCGGCTCGGCGTCGGCAGCACGGTTTGGACCCTGACAGGCGGTTTGCAACGTATCTCCTGGATCGGGCGCACCACGGTGGCCGGTTTCGGACCCAAAGCGCCCGTGACCATCGAAGCCGGCGCAATCGGCAACGACATGCCCCTCATCGTGTCGCAAGAACACCGGATGTATTTTTCGGACCACATTGCGGAATTGCTGTTCGGGACCGCGGAAATCCTTGTGGCGGCCAAGCATCTGTGCACGCTGCCCGGCATTTCCATCACGCCCATGCCTTCCGTGACCTACACGCATTTCATGTTCGAGGCGCATCACGTGGTCCGCGCCAATGGGATGCTCGCCGAAAGCTTCTTTTTGTCGGATCTGTCCCTCGGCGCGACCGATGCGGCCGCCCGCGACGAATTGCTGTCCCTGTTCCCGTCGCTGGCCGCCGGTGAATGCGCGTTTGGCCCGACGGCCGCCTTGTGCCTCAAGCCGCACGAGGCCGCGCTGTGGCAAAAGATGGCGGCCTGATCACATCTGCGCTGCCCCCGCCACAGCTGACGGTGCGGAATGTGATCCTTTCGTGACACGGTGCGAACCACTTGTTAAACCGCGAGCATACCTGACCTAGGATTCGGAGCTGCCCCTTGTCCGAAACGCGCGCTGATGCCGTGATGCCCCCGGCCCATCCCTTTGATGACGACAAACTGAGGGAGGAGTGCGGCGTATTTGGCGTGCTCGGGACCATGGATGCGGCGAATTTCGTGGCCCTTGGCCTGCACGCACTGCAGCACCGCGGACAGGAGGCAGGCGGCATCGTCGCCTATGATCCCGATCAGGGGTTCAACTCCGCCCGCCGCTTTGGCTATGTGCGCGACAACTTCACGTCGCAATCGGTGATGGAGACCCTGCCCGGTGCGCTGGCCATCGGGCATGTCCGCTACTCCACCGCAGGGTCCAAGGGACAAACGGCGATCCGCGATGTGCAGCCGTTCTTTGGCGAATTTGCAATGGGGGGTGCTGCCATTGCCCATAACGGCAATATTACCAATGCCGACGCCCTGCGGCGCGAGTTGATCGAACGCGGGTCCATCTTTCAAAGCTCATCCGACAGTGAATGCATCATCCACCTGATGGCGCGGTCCCTGCAACGCAACATCCCCGAACGGATGGAAGACGCGCTGCGCCGCGTCGAAGGGGCGTTTTCGGTTGTCGCCATGACCCGCACCAAGTTGATCGGTGTGCGCGACGCGCTTGGTGTGCGTCCGCTGGTGCTGGGCAAGCTGGAAACAGGCTATGTGCTCAGTTCCGAGACCTGCGCGCTGGATATCATCGGTGCGGAGTTTGTGCGCGAGATCGAACCGGGCGAGATGGTCGTGATCACGGACAGCGGCATCGAAAGCCGCTTTCCCTTCCGCCCGCAAAAATCCCGGTTCTGCATCTTTGAACACGTGTATTTCAGCCGCCCCGACAGCATTCTCGGCGGGCGTTCGGTCTATGAGACGCGCGAAAACATCGGGCGCGAGCTGGCCAAGGAAAACCCGATTGAGGCTGACCTTGTCTGTCCCGTCCCGGACAGCGGGACACCTGCGGCCATCGGCTATTCGCTGGAATCGGGCATTCCCTATGCGATGGGGATCATCCGCAACCAGTATATGGGCCGCACCTTCATCGAACCCACGGAATCCATCCGCAACATGGGCGTGCGGCTCAAGCTGAACGTGAACCGCGCCCTGATCCGCGGCAAGCGCGTGATTTTGGTCGACGACAGCGTGGTGCGCGGCACGACATCCCGCAAGATCAAGGAAATGATCCTTGATGCCGGCGCGGCAGAGGTGCATTTCCGCATCGCCTCTCCGCCGACCGCATGGCCCTGTTTTTATGGCGTGGACACGCCACAGCGGGAAAAGCTGTTGGCCGCAACCATGTCCGAGGACGAGATGCGCGATCATCTGGGCGTCGATTCGCTCCGGTTCATTTCGCTTGATGGTCTCTACCGCGCCGTGGGCGAAGCACAGGGCCGCGACGCCAAATCCCCGGCCTATTGCGATGCGTGTTTCTCGGGCGAATACCCTGTGGAACCGGCGGACATGATCGAAAAAGGGTTCGAGATGAAGGCGGCGGAATAGGCTCCTGCCCGAAACTGGCAAGACCAGGTGAAACGCTGCCCGCATGCACCCCTCGCACCGGATATCCTGAACACCTTTGCGCTTTGGCCCGACATCGTCCAACAGGGGGCCATGCATGTCAGGACAGTCTGTTGGGACGTCGCAAAGGCGGCCGAGACGGGACCACTGGATGAGAGCCTGAAATGGGGTCAACCGGCGTGGCGCCCGCGCAAGCCACGCATTGGCAGCACGTTGCGTTTGGGCTGGCGCGGCGATGCCCCGGATCACCTGGACCTCTATGTCGATTGCAAGACGGACATCGCGGCCCGCGTGACCGACGCGTTCCCGGATGTGTTCGACAGCGACAAGCGCCGCCGACTGACTCTCCCATTGGATCGCGATCTGCCAACTGATGCCCTCTGGCACCTCGTGCACCAGACGCTCACCTATCACCGGTCAAAGCGCGGCGCGGCGCCAGCATAAATTTGCCGATGCCCTTGGGTCAGCTTCGCAACCCTCCGCGCATCGCCGCGCCGGCACCTTCAGCCCTCCTGTGCCGGATGCTAGGCGCCCCCTTTGCCAACCCGCAAAGGGAGATCAGAGGTATGAGCACACCGGACCAGACCAACGCCGCCACCGCCACCCACGCAACCGAAGAAGACGCGCTGCGCCTCACCCGCGTTCACCTGATCGGGATCGCAGGCGCCGAGGGGGCGCGACGCGCCATCCTGCGCCGCCGCTCCGGCACGGTTGAGGTTGTGCGCGTGGGCGATGACACCCCGCTGGGAGAGGTCGTGGCCATCGACAAGGCCCGCGTGATTTTTGCGGGCAAGACCGGTATCCGCAGTCTCCAGATGCCCGGACCCGACGCCTCCGCCGCTTGACGCCCCTGCCGCGCCAAGGCATCACGCCCCCATGACCGAAAAAACCGCCCTCATCACCGGTGCCTCCCGCGGGCTTGGCCACGCATTGGCCCTGGCCCTCGCGCCGACGCACCACATCATTGCCGTGGGCCGCACCACGGGCGCGCTCGAAGAGCTGGACGACTCCATCAAGGCCAAAGGCGGCGCGGCGACGCTTGCGCCCATGGACATCACGACCGACGCGGCCATGCAGACGCTGTGCCGCGGGATCTATGACCGCTGGGGACGGCTGGATGTCTGGGCGCACACTGCCATCCATGCCGCCCCCCTGTCCCCCACACCAATGATCGACGCCAAGGATATGCGCAAATCCGTGGCCGCGAACGTATCCGCGACCGCGACGCTCATTGCCTACATCGCGCCGCTGCTGGGTCAGGACGGAGACGCGCTGTTTTTCGACGATGCACAGGCCGGGGTGCCGTTTTTCGGTGCCTACGGCGCGACCAAGGCCGCACAAATGGCGCTGGTGCGCAGCTGGCAGGCCGAGACGGTGAAAACCGGGCCGCGCGTCCATATCAGCGCGCCAGACCCGATGCCCACCGCAACCCGCGCCCGCTTCCACCCCGGCGAAGACCGCGGCCGCCTCGCGGATCCCGCAACGCAGGCGGCCCGCGCCATCGCAGCCCTGACGGCTTGAAACACAGCGCGCGCCGTGCTCCTGTGACGGCATGATCCGCCTGCTGCCCCGCTTTGACAAACCGCGCCCTGCCGCAGCCGGAGTGATGCAACGCATCTACGACACGGCGTCTACGGGATGGCAGGACGGCATCGCGCGGCTCGGCTTTCTGGATGCCTATGCGCAGCTGATGTGCACCGCGCCCGCACCTGACACAGCGCGCGTCATGGATGTGGGCACGGGCACAGGCGCCTTTGCCAGTGCCTGGGTTGATGCGCATGGCGCGCCCACGACGCTGACCCTGCTGGACGTGTCGCCCGCCATGCTGGATGTGGCCGCCGCCCGGCTGCCCCAAAGCCGCTGCATCGTGGCCCCCTTGGGTGCAAGGCTCGAGGACCTTCCGCCACAGGACATCATCCTCTGCGCCCACGTGATCGAACATCTGGAAGATCCGCGCGCTGCACTACGCTGGTTGCATGACCATCTGGCACCGAGCGGAGAATTGATCCTGTCGCTCTCCAAACCCCATTGGTGCACCGCCCTTGTCAGGTGGCGGTGGGGCAACGCCGCCTACACTCCGACGCAGGCACAGGAAATGTTGGAACAGGCAGGCTTCGACAGCGTCTCCATCCACTCCTACGCAAGCGGGCCGCCCTCACGGGTTTCCTGCGGCTACCGCGCACGCAAGCGTCCGCACTGACACCTGCGCGCAACGCATCCCCGTCTCTGTTCCCAAAAAATCCCCGCCGGAGGCTCCCACACGTTGCCCCATCCCCGACCAGCGCCTACTAAAGCGCAAAGGGGCACAACATGCGCATTCTGATCACGAACGACGACGGTATATCGGCACCCGGGCTCAAGGTGCTGACGGACATTGCCTACCAGCTCAGCGATGACGTGTGGACCGTTGCACCGGCTTTTGAACAATCCGGCGTCGGCCACTGCATCAGCTATGCCCGCCCCTTCATGGTGCAACAGATCGGCGACAAACGCTTTGCCATTGAAGGCAGCCCGGCCGATTGCGTGCTGGCGGGCCTGCATGACATCCTGCCCGCACCGCCTGACCTGATCCTGTCCGGTGTGAACCGGGGCAACAACTCTGCCGAAAACGCGCTCTACTCCGGCACGCTTGGCGCCGCGATCGAAGGCGCGCTTCAGGGTGTGCTGTCGATTGCCCTGTCGCAATTCTATGGGCCGGGCAACACCGCGCTTGATGACCCTTTCGAGGCGAGCGGCACGCATTGCGCAGCGGTGGTTGAGCGGATTGTTGCCGCCACGCCCAAGGATCAGGACGGCTACCAGCTCTTTTACAACGTCAACGTCCCACCGGTCGCGGCCCGTGATGTCAAGGGCACGAAACTGTGCCCACAGGGCCTGCGGCCCGGGCCCGGTTTCAAAACCGAACCCACCACCGCGCCCTCGGGTCGGCAGTTCATGTGGATCCGCGGCGGTGATCAGCAACGCCCGACTGCCCCCGGCACGGATGCAGCCCTCAATCTCGAGGGCTACATCTCCGTCACGCCCATGCGCGCGGATT
This sequence comes from Tateyamaria rhodophyticola, assembly GCF_047777875.1. GTDB lineage: Bacteria > Pseudomonadota > Alphaproteobacteria > Rhodobacterales > Rhodobacteraceae > Tateyamaria. The sequence goes on from NZ_CP180519.1 coordinate 9,017, forward strand.
TCACGGCCCATGACATGCTGGACACCCTTGCAGGGATCGCCACATGACCGAAGACGATCTCGCCACGCGCAAGATGCAGTTCCTCTATGCCCTGCGGTCACGCGGGGTGACAGACAGGACCGTGCTGCAAGCAATGGAAGAGATCGACCGCGGCCCCTTTATTCGTGGGCTTTTCGCCGAACGCGCTTATGAGGACATGCCGCTGCCCATCGCCTGCGGCCAGACGATCAGCCAGCCATCCGTGGTGGGTCTTATGACGCAGGCGTTGCAGGTCACGCCCCGCGACAAGGTGCTCGAAGTGGGCACCGGGTCCGGCTATCAGGCGGCCATCCTGGCCAAGATCGCGCGCCGGGTCTACACCATCGACCGGCACCGGCGGCTGGTGCGCGAGGCGCGCGCCATCTTCGAGGAACTGGACCTGCATACGATTACGGCCATCACCAGCGACGGCAGTCACGGCTTGCCGGATCAGGCGCCCTTTGACCGCATCATCGTCACCGCCGCTGCCGAAGACCCCCCCGGCCCGCTTCTGGCACAGCTCAAGGTGGGCGGGATCATGGTGGTGCCCGTGGGCCAGTCTGACACGGTCCAGAGCCTGATCCGCGTGCGCAAGCTGGAAACCGGCTATGAATATGACGAGTTGCGCGAGGTCCGCTTTGTCCCCCTGCTCGAGGGCTTGGGCAAAGAGTAAAACTGGTGTAAAAGGCACGCAATCCGGAAAGATCCCGAACAATGGGGCCCGGCAAGAGGACGATGCAGATGTTTCCCAGTTTCCATGCGCGGTGTGTGCCGCTGATCCTGTCCACCTGTGGCCTTGTCGTTCTGGCGGCCTGTGACGAACCGCTCGACTTTGACCTGCGGGGGCTGGGCGGTGGCTTTAGCACCAGTCAGGCGGCACAGACCGCCACCGAAGACCGCCCGCGTCCCGACAGCCGGGGCGTGATTTCCTATCCGAATTACCAGGTGGCCGTGGCCCGGCGCGGCGACACGCTGTCAGATGTGGCCACACGCGTGGGCCTGCCGCCCAATGAGCTTGGCCGCTTCAACGGGATTGAACCGGACGTGCCGCTGCGCGCCGGTGAGGTGATCGCCCTGCCCCGCCGCGTGGCGGAACCATCGCCCGCAACCGGTGCCGTGACCACCGGACCGATCCAGCCCTCGGGCGTTGACGTCACCACATTGGCGGGCAACGCCATCGACAGTGCCGCACCCACGCCAGCATCCCCCGCCACATCGCAGCCCTTGCCACAGACCGGGCAAGAGCCGATCCGCCACCGTGTGGAGCGGGGCGAGACCGCGTTTACCATCGCGCGCCTTTACAACGTGCCTGCAAAATCGCTGGCCGAATGGAACGGTCTGGGCGCGGATTTCGCCGTGCGCGAAGGACAGTTCCTGCTGATCCCCGTGGCGCGCGTCGCAGCACCGCGTCCGTCGCGCCAACCGGCACCGGACACAACGTCGCCGGGCGAAGGCTCTCCAACGCCCACACCGCCAAGTGCCACGCGCCCCCTGCCCGCTGACGAAGACACCAATGCAACCGCCGCTCCCGCGCCAGAGGCACCGCCCGTCGCGGATGTCGGCACCACGACCCAAGCCGCCAGCAGTGGCGAATTTGCCTTTCCCGTCGTGGGCAGCATCATCCGCCCCTATTCCAAGGGCCGCAACGAAGGCATCGACATCAAGGCCGCGCCCGGCACACCCGTGAACGCCGCCGCCGCAGGCTCCGTCGCCGCCATCACGCAAAGCGCCGAAGGTGTGCCAATCATCGTACTGCGCCATGACGGCAACCTGCTGACGGTCTATGCCAACGTGGACAACGTCAAAGTGTCCAAGGGCGACACCGTGCGCAAAGGCGAACCCATCGCCGCGCTGAGAGGCAGTGCAGATGACGCGTTTGTGCATTTCGAGGTGCGCGACGGTTTTGACAGCGTCGATCCCACGCCCTTCCTCGAATAAGGCAACGGTGCGGCGGATTCCCCTCTGACGGGTCTTTCCGCCGCATTTGCCGCAAATTTACCTCTGATTTATCTCAAACGGCAGCGTATGGCCCTATGGGTGCCCTGTTGCGCAGTCAGAAACAATTCAACGAAACGAGTTGGATTGGTTCAGTATCATGCCGGTTTTTTACGGATACACCTTTGCCCTGCGTGGCATTCAGACGACCGTAAACGGGTCGCCCAACAACTATGCCTTTGCCCCATCGGGCACCTGGAGCTACTCGGGCAATACCACCTATTTCGTGGTCGAAGAGAATGACGGCGCGACCGTGTTCAACGGTGATGGCGACGTCAACGAATTCGTGGACACCAATGAACGGTTCGGCGGCGCGTGGGAACAGACCGCCTTTGTGGACGGTGTCGAACGGCAGATCATCTGGGACTATACGTTCGAGGTGACCGATGGCACGAACACGTGGCGCATCGGCGTCATTGACGTGGACCTCAACAACGACAACGACCTGAACGACGGAACGGATGCGGGTGCGGATGACGAGGATGGCTATTTCCTCGTGTTCCCCGACGGGATGCCGCCGCCCAACACCGATCTGACCATCGGCGGCATTGTCGAGAACGACGACAGCACGCCGCATCTGGGTCTGGGCGCTCAGATCGTCTGCTTTGCCGCCGGAACCGAGATTGAAACGCCCGACGGCCCCCGCGCCGTCGAAACGCTGATGCCGGGGAACATGGTTCTGACCGCCTCTGATGGGGCACAGCCGATCCGCTGGGCCGGCACCTCCACCGTTTTTGCCACGGGCGACCTCGCCCCGATCGTGATCACCGCGGGCACGCTGGACAATGACCGCGATCTTGTCCTGTCGCCACAGCACGCCGTGCTGCTCAGCGACTGGCGCGCCGAGCTGCTTTATGGTCAGAACGAAGTGTTGGTGCGGGCCAAGGACCTGCTGCACATGGACGGCGTGTACCGCAAACCCGCGCACATCATCACCTATTGCCACATCCTGCTGGACCGGCATCAGGTGGTGAAGGCGCACGGATTGTGGAGCGAAACCCTGTATCCCGGCGCGATGGCGATGGATGCGGTCAACCCGGACGCACAGGCAGAGATCGAGACGCTGTTCCCGGATCTGGCGGCCTATGGCCCCACGGCGGCACCGTGCCTGCGCAGCTTTGAAGCGGCATTGATCGCCGCCTGAGCGATTCAGATTGCGACGCCCCTGCGCCCCGCAAGATCGCAGAAATACTGCCACGCGACGCGGCCCGAGCGCGATCCGCGCGTGGCCTGCCATTCAATCGCTTCGGCCCAGAGCGTGTCGTCATCAATGTCGACACCGTACGCCCCGCAATACCCGCGGATCATGGCAAGATACTGGTCCTGATCGCAGGCGTGAAAGCCCAGCCAGAGCCCGAACCGGTCCGACAGCGACACCTTTTCCTCGACCGCCTCGGACGGATTGATGGCACTGCCGCGCTCATTCTCGATCATGTCGCGCGGCATCAGATGCCGCCGGTTCGACGTGGCATACAGGATCACATTGTCCGGGCGACCTTCGATCCCACCATCCAGCACCGCCTTGAGCGACTTGTAGTGCTGGTCATCATGGCTAAAGCTCAGGTCATCGCAATAGAGCACAAATCGCGCGGTCTCTGCCTGCCGCAACAGGTTCAGCAAGCGGCCCACGGACGGCAGGTCCTCACGGTGCAGTTCTACGATCTTGAGCGCGGGAAATTCAACCTCAAGAGCACCATGTATCGCCTTGACCAGACTGGATTTTCCCATCCCGCGTGCGCCCCAAAGAAGCGCGTTGTTCGCCGGCAACCCCTGCGCGAATTGCCGCGTGTTGGCCAGCAGCGTGTCGCGCGACCGGTCGACCCCCAACAGCAGGTCCAGCGGAATGCGGCTGACCTGAGCCACAGGCTCCAGCCGGTCAGGCCCCGTTTGCCAGACAAAGGCGTGCGCCGCATCGAAATCCGGCGCGGCCATCGGCGCGGGCGACATCCGTTCGAGCGCCTCGGCAATCCGCTCCATCGGGTCATTGATCATCCCGCCGTGCAGCATCAGGTCCGACCGTCTTCGGGCAGATCACCCATATCGTCTTCGTCATCTTCGTCGAAATAGCCCTCTTCGCGCAGCCGCGCGTCGCGCTTCTTCTCCACCCGTTTGACCAGCTGGATCGAGATTTCGTAGAGGCCATAGACGACGACAAACAGGATGCCTTGGGTGATGACGTCCGGCGGCGTGACAAGTGCAGCCAGCACGAGGATGCCGACAACCGCGTATTTGCGCACATTGCCCAAGCCTTCGGCACTGACGAGCCCGGCCTTGCCCATGAGCGTCAGCAGCACAGGCAACTGGAAACACAGACCAAAGGCCATGATGAATTTCAGTGTGATATCAAGGCTTTCATTCACCTTCCCAAAGAAGGTGATGCGGATGCCCTCGGCCTCTGGCGCGGGGGCGTTCACCGCATCCTGCGCCCCGGTGATCCGGCCAAACATCTCGGTCAGAACCGATGGCACGTCCACAAAGCCAAGGAAGAACGCCATGGCCAGCGGCGTGACCACGAAATGCGCGAACGACGCCCCCAGAAGGAACATCACCGGCGACGCGATCAGAAATGGCAAGAACGCATTCTTTTCCTGACGGTAGAGACCCGGCGCCACAAACCGCCACATCTGGAACCCGATCACCGGGAACGCCAGCGCAAAGCCGAACACCATCGAAATACGGAACAGCGTGAACAGGTATTCCTGCGGGCTTGTGTACTGCATCGTGGGCGACGGATCGCCCAGCTCGATCAGGGTTTCCTTGATGGGGTCCAGCAGGAACTGCAGGATCGGTTCGGCCACGGTAAAGGCCAGCACAATGCCCACCAGAAACGCGATCACCGACCGGATCAGCCGCGTGCGCAGCTCGGCCAGATGCTCGATCAACGGGGCGGTGCTGTCCTCGATCTCTTCGGTCTGGCTCACGGGTCAGCTTTCTTTGCTCTTGGGCGCGGTGTCCGCCTCCAGCGCTTCGGCCTTTTTCAGGGCCTCCGCCGCTTCCTTCTGCATCCGCTCCGCGTTGGCGCGCGCGGTCGCCGCCTGGATTTTCTTGGACGTCTCCATGCGTTCGGCGGTCCGGGCCGCCTTTTCGGCGGCCATCTTGCCGGTCTCGCTGTCCGGGTCGATGTCCAGATCCTTGAGCGAGGATGTCACGTCGCGGGCCGCGTCACGCACCCCGTCCATGGCTGAACCCACCGGGTTGGTCGCCGTCTTGATCGTCTTTTGCAGGTCCCGCACACCGGATTCGTCCGCCGCCTGGTTCATGGCAGTGGAAAACTCCCGCGCCATTCCGCGCGCCTTGCCGACCCAGCGGCCCACATTGCGAAACACGACCGGCAGGTCCTTGGGCCCGATGACGATCAACGCCACGATGCCCACGACCAGCATCTCGGTCCAACCGAGGTCGAACATGGATCAGACCTTGTCTTTTTCGGTCTCGGGCGTGATGTCCTTGGCGTCGTCGGCCTGCGCCGCTTCCAGCTCTTCCTTGCCCTCGTTGACGCCCTTCTTGAAGCTGGTGATGCCTTTGCCGACCTCACCCATGAGGCTCGAAATCTTGCCCCGGCCAAAAAGAACCAGCACCACAACCGCGATCAGCAGCAGGCCCGGCAATCCGATATTGTTCAGCATGTGATGCTCCTTTGTCTGGCGGCCCGAATGCCGCCGGTCGGATACGGGTGTAGCGCAGGGCATAGCGGGCACAAAAGCCTCTGCGCCGGTCTCGCGATGCGATCAAGCACGAAATTCCATGTTTTTTCGGATGGCTTGCCTTCAACTGACAGGTTATTGTCAGTTGGAGACCTCTAAACCCGGCGCATCACCCACCGCATGACAGGAGACACCGATGCGCAAGACCATGACCAGCCTCTTCGCCCTCACCATTGCCCACGCAGCCACGGCCGAAGGCACCGGTCCCACCGGCCCCGTCGCCGAAATCGTGACCTTCCGCCTAATCGACGAGACGGACCCTGCGGCCTTTGTGGCGGCCGCCGACGACATGGCACCGTTTCTGCGCAGCACGGGCGCCATGATGCGCCGCACCCTGTCCGCGGATGACACCGGCCTTTGGACCGATCACATCACCTGGACGTCGCTGGAGGCGGCCAAAGCGGCCGCTGCGCAGATGTTCGAACGCCCGGAGGCACAGCCCTTCATGGCGATGATCAACCCCGAAGGCATGGACATGCGCCACGCCGGGGTCCAACTGCAACAGGAGTGACATGCGCCGCACCGACCGCCTCTTTGAGCTGATCCAGATCCTGCGCGACGGCAAATTGCACACCGCGCAGGAAATGGCAGAGGCCGTCGAGGTGTCGGTGCGCACGCTCTACCGCGACATGGACACGCTGCAGGCCTCGGGCGTGCCGGTCGAAGGCGAACGTGGCGTGGGCTATATGATCACATCGCAGATCAGCCTGCCGCCCCTCACCCTGACCACAAACGAACTCGAAGCGCTGAACCTCGGCATGGCCATTGTCGCAGAGGCCGCGGACGAATCCCTCAAATCCGCGGCCCTCAGCCTCGCTGCCAAGATCGACGCCGTCTTGCCCGAACGCACCATCGCCGAGGCGGACAAGTGGAAATTCGCAGTCTACCCCTTTGCCGATGCTGCCCGTGGTGCGGCACATATGTCCACCCTGCGCGCCGCCATCCGCGCCAGGCAGAAACTGCGGCTGACCTATCACTCGAAAGGGGACCGGATCACCACGCGCACCGTGCGGCCCCTGCATATGGAATACTGGGGCCGCGTGTGGACCCTGACCTGCTGGTGCGAACTGCGCCAGGATTTCCGCGTGTTCCGGGTCGATCTGATCCATCAGGCCGATGCCCTGCCGGAAATGTTCGTGGACGAACCTGGCAAACGCCTCGCGGATTACGACCCCAACCTGTGACGTCTGCAAGGGTCGGTGGGTGGGCGCCTTTTGCGCCGTTCAGGCGCAAAACAGAGCACCCGCCGACATCACACGCGAACGGGCAAAAACACCTCAAGCGCGGCAACAGCCATCACCGCCACGTCGCCCGCGACCGGCACATCAAGACCCCCCTGCGCCACCACAACCTCAACCGTGCCATAGGGCAACAGTCCGGCAATCGCCTGCACATCGACCGCATCAGGCCGCGGCACGGCCACATGCACCACCACGCGCATCACCGCGCGGTCAACACCCAGCGTGCCAAAAATCGGCAGGGACGCCCCCTGCAAGGCCTGCTCCACCGCGCGCCGCGCGGCCTTGGTGTCGTCGCGCCCGTGCAAATCAACACCTTGCGCCATCTCGATGATCAACCGCTGCTCAGCCATCCGCCTGCTCCACCGATACAACCAATGCCGCCTGCGCCATCACCGTGGGCGCCCCCGTCCCCTCCGGTCGCACCACATCCAGCCCCCCGGCCCGCACATCAAACGCGGTCTGTCCATAGGGAAACACCTCGGCCAGCACCGCCACATCCACCAGCTCAGGCCGCGCGCACCCTATATGCACCTCGATCCGCATATCCTCCTTGCCGACCCCCATATATTCGGCAAGGTTGATCGAATTGCGCCACAACGCCGCCCGGACCGCCCGTGCGGCGGCCTCAGTATAACTGCCGCGCCGCAATGACGTGCCAAGGCCAAATTCCACAATCATCGGACCCATCACGCGCCCTCCTCTTCCACCGGAAACACGAAACACTTGTCGCGCCGGATGCGCAGCCACATGACCGTTCCCGGCTGCGGCAGGAACACGCCCGGCACTGTCACTTTCATCATTGACCCGTCATGATCCAGCCGGAACTCCACAAGGCTCTCATGCCCCATGAACCGGGCCCGCCCCACCTCTGCGCGCGCCGCCGTCCCTTCGGCGGCCGTCGGTGCCGGCCCGACGCCCGCCCGGTCAAAATCAATCCGCACATGCTGGGGCCGGAACACGATCTCAACCTCCGTACCATCCGGCACGCCGGGCGCCAGAAACCGCCCAAACGGTGTCATTGCCAGCGCCCCGTCCACCGTGGACCGCAACCGGTTCGCGTCACTGAAAAACGCCACCGATTTCTGATCCGACGGACGGGTATAGACGTTGTATGGCGCACCACGCTGCACGATCTGGCCATCACGCATCAACGCAATCTCATCGGCCATGCGCATGGCCTCCTCCGGCTCATGCGTAACCAGCAACACCGCCGTATCCTCTTCCTTGAGGATCGCCAGAGTCTCATCCCGGATCCCGTCGCGCAACCGGTTGTCGAGCCCCGAAAACGGCTCGTCCATCAGCATGATCCGGGGCCGCGGCGCCAGCGCACGCGCCAACGCCACGCGCTGCTGTTCGCCACCAGAAAGCTGATGCGGATACGCATCTACAAACCGCGCCATGTGCACGCGTTCCAGCATCTCTTCGACCCGCGCGCGTTTCTCTGTCCGGCTGCCGCGCAGCCCATAGGCCACATTGTCCGCCACCGACAAATGCGGAAACAGCGCAAAGTCCTGGAACATCAATCCGATCTCGCGCCGCTCGGGCGGGACCCGGAACACCGTGTCACAGATCAGGCTGCCATCGACGTAAATCTCGCCGCTGTCCTGCATCTCGACACCGGCAATCATGCGCAGCGTTGTCGACTTGCCACAGCCCGACGGCCCCAAAAGGCACGTCACCTGCCCCGCCTCGATACTCAGCGACACGCCGTCGACAACCTTGCGACCGCCAAAACTGCGCTCAAGCGCGCGTATCTCCAGCCGTGGTGCCGTCACGTCCCGCCATTCCCGATCAAAACAGTCAGGGGCGTATCAGGCCCGCCGCGCGCCCGCAAGCACCGCGGCAAATCCAACAACCAGAACGGCCACGCAAATCACCAGGAGCTGCTCGTATTTGTGCCCCTCGGGCAGGATCGCGGCAAACCAGGCCCAGCTCCGCCCGAAATAGGCCACTGCCCCGAACACAGCCGCGCCAAACGCCACCAGATAGGCCCACGGCGCGATCACGCGCCCCATCACAAGGCCAACGATCAAAACCGGCGTCAGAAACATTGACGCCGTCCCGCTCACCGCCACCGCATCAAAGAGCGTCGCATTGCCCCACAGCGTCAGCACCGTGCCAAGCGCCATGAACACACACATCACCGCACGCCCACCCGTCAACGACCGCGGCGCCCAGCCAAGCTCTTCGACCACGAGCCGCGACGCCGAGGCCAGCGCCGAATCGAGCGTCGACAGAGCCGATACCAAAAGCGACAACATCAAAAGCGCAAAGACCCACGCCGGGAACATCTGCCCCCATGTGCCGATCAACTCCGCCTCATATTCCGCCCCCACAAGGCTCGCCTGAATGCCGAAAAACCCGAACCCGATGATCAAAGCGGTCGACAGCCAGAACGCATGCAGGAACGACCGCCGCGTGGTATCCTCATCCGCGAGGAACCCCCGGTCCATCATCACCGGATCATGCGCAGGGTATGAAAACACCTGCAACGCCGCCACAACCAGCAACACCCAGCCATTATAGCTGCCAGCACTCCCTGGCGCCGTCAGAACAGCGCCCAGCGAAAATCCGGGGCTCAGTACCAGATACAGAAACGCCACGACAAACACGGCCAGAAACACAACCATCTGCGTGACATCCGTGCGCAAGGCCGCCGACAGCCCGCCCCACGCGGAGTAAGCTAGCCCAACCAGCGCCACGACCAGGATCGCCGCAGTGGCGCCGCCCTCGATCACGGCGCCCGCAATCAGCCCCACCACCAGCAGGTTTGCAAAAACTTCCGACAAGAGCCGCAAGGCGATGATGACGTTGTAGGCCCCCGTGCCAACAGACCCGAACCGCCCGCCCAGCCAATCCTGCACCGACCCCGCCCCGTTACGCCGCAAACGCGCCACGATAAATCCACCGGTCAGAAAACTGCCGTAATAGGCCGCATAGGCGAGCGTGCCCGCGATCCCGTAAAAGTATCCAAGGATCGCCGCATTCATCAGGCTGCGGGCAAAGATCCACGTGGTCACCTGGCTCAGCACCAACACCCAGAGACCCGGCGCCTGCCCACCAAACGTGCCCGAGAAAAACCCCTCCACACTGGCTCGGCGTGGCGCCGCAAGGACACTCGCCCCGACAAGAACTGCAATCAGGGCGATCAGGATCAATGGTGTCATGGGGGGCCTTCCAGCGTCAGTCTGTTCCGCGACCTAGCAGGGCACAGCCCGATGATCCACGACCCTGACGCGTTCGTGATCCGTCCGGCGCAGGGCCCAACCCGAGGGTCGGCGGGTGGGCGCCTTTGCGCATCGCGCAAACAGAGCCACCCCCGACCTCAGACAATCTCGAACGCACCTTCGGCCCGGTCCACCCCGTTTACCTGCACCACCACCCCATGTGCCCCCTTGTGCAATTCAAACGTGGTCGCATTGGCCTTCAGCTTGTGCACTTTCTTCAGGACCAGCGCTTTGCCCGGCACCACTTCGGCCACTTTCAACTTGAACACCTTTTCCGCGCTGCGCCCGCCCGGTCGCGCAAAACGGATGCGGTAATCCACGATCACCGGCACGCGTTCCGGCGCGCGCAGCGTCACCGAAAACTGCAACCCATCGCCCAATGCAACCTGATCCGCATCCACCTCGAGCGTCACATCCACATCCGCACCGGCGCGATAGCCCAGCATCTCCATCGCGCCTGCGTGCCCGTCTTTGATCAGCGTGCGCAGACTGTGGCGCTGCATCCACGCGCGCTCCTTGGGCGCTTGCCCGCCATCCGCCGCCCACGCCGCAAGCCGCGCCAAAACAGCATCCGGGTTCGTTTTCGCCACATCATTCAGGTGGTTGGCCACCGACCGTGTGACAAACCGTGCCGGGTCAGCCTGCAACCGGTCCAGCAGCGGCAGTGTTTGCTCCGGCGTCAGATCCACCTTGCGCGCCCATGGCAGTTTGGGCCGTGTCCCTTCACTCACAAGCCGGCGCACATGGTAATTGTCGTCCTCCGTCCACGACCGCAGCCGCGCCAGCGTCTCCTCCGGCCACCGGTTCAAGAAGGGACGGATGTAAAACTCCATCGAAAACCGTTGCGTTGCGGCATGCAGCAGATCGAGCGCCCGCTCGCGATGATCCTCCACCCCATGCCGCGCCGCCAAAACGCCGTGCACAGCATGAATGAACCGACCGAAATCATCATCCCGCAGTGTCGGATCCAGCGGTGGCGGCAGCGCGGCCTCCAACTGATCCGCCATGGTCGGGAAGTCCGACGCCAGATACGGCTCCAGACAATCCGCAAACCAATCGAGGCACGCCACAAGGCTCCGATCCGCAATCCCCGACACGGCGGCCGTGTGGAACGCGGCCCGGTCAAAACCCGGAACGGCCGCAGCAAATTCTTGCGCCAGATCCCCGAGACTGTCCGCGTTGAACAGCTGATCCTTGAGCGAGAATGTCGGTGGGGCTTTGGCCATGGCGGGCTCCTGTCATGTTTCAAACGGTATACAGAGACGGGGCGTCAGTTTTTGACAACAGCGTGCGTTAGTAACGCTACTTTGATGAGCATATGGGATCGCAAGTGATCCACACTGTGACGGACGCTCGTGGCGCGCAAAACATCTCCTTGCCACCGATTGCGCCCGCATGCGCGGGCGAGCACGGCGCGCCCGGATGATCTACTGAGTAGCTGACATGTTTTGCACGCAAAACATGTCCTTGCCACCGATTGCGCCCGCCTGCGCGGTCGTGCGCGGCACGCCCGGATGATCTCCTGAGTGGCCGACACGTTTTGCAAGCAAAACATGTCCTTGCCACCGATTGCGCCCACCTGCGCGGTCGTGTGCGGCGCGCCCGGATGATCTGCTGAGTGGCCGACACGTTTTGCACACAAAACATGTCCGTGCCACCGATTGCGCCCGCCTGCGCGTTCGTATGCGGCGCGCCCGGATGATCTGCTGAGTGGCCGACACGTTTTGCAGGCAAAACATGTCCTTGCCACCGATTGCGCCCGCATGCGCGGTCGCAATCTAAATCGTTGCGACCGTTGCGCCGCCGTCGAGCAGCAGGTTTTGACCCACGATGAACCCTGCATGCTGCGAGCACAGAAACGCGCAAGCGGCACCGAATTCCTCACGCGTGCCGTAACGACCTGCGGGGATGGTGGCGGCGCGCTGCGCGCGCGCCTCGTCCAGCGTGATACCCTGTGCGGCGACCACGCCGCCGTCCAGAGCATCCGCACGCGCTGTCGCGTGAATGCCGGGCAGCAAGTTGTTGATCGTCACGCCCGATCCGGCCACCTGCCGCGAGGTGCCCGCGACATACCCCGTCAGACCCGTGCGCGCGGAATTCGAAAGACCCAGTACCGCGATCGGTGCCTTGACCGATTGCGAGGTGATGTTGACCACCCGGCCCCAGCCGCGCTCCATCATGCCAGGCACCAGCGCCTTGATCAGCGCAATCGGGGCCAACATGTTGGCATCCAGAGCGGCGATGAAATCATCGCGGTCCCAATCGGTCCACATGCCCGGAGGCGGCCCACCCGCATTGTTGACCAGAATGTCCGCATCCCCTGCCGCATCCAGCAATTGCGCCTGACCATCCGCCGTCGTCACATCCGCGGCCACGGTTGTCACGTCCACACCATGCGCCGCACGGATGGCCTCGGCCGAGGCTGCCAGCGCATCGGCACCCCGCGCATTCATGACCAAATGCACGCCCGCGGCGGCCAATGCCTCCGCACAGCCCAATCCCAGCCCCTTGGACGACGCACATACAACCGCCCGCTTGCCTGCAATTCCCAGATCCATGAACCGTCTCCCTTGATGACCGGATTTGCCCCAGAGGTAACGCGCCACTCACCAATGCGCCAGCAAAAGGCCAAGCCGTTGACCGACCCGTGCCACAATCCTAATCTAAGCCTTCTTGGAAACTCCGAGCAGACCCATGACCGCGCCCCAGACCTCTCCCGCCCAAAGCTTGCCCGTGTACCGCGCCGACGCGCTGCGCGTGAGTGATGGCGCGAATTTCGGGGATGTGCTGGGCTGTGGCGATGACCTGATGCTCGACGACGTTTATACGCTGACACCCGGCGCTGTCACAGAACGCCTGTCGCTGCACGCCACGGATGCCACGCACATGACCGTGGCAGCAGACAGCCCGCTCGGCACGGACGGTGCGGCCATTCACCTCGACTGTGCGATCACGTTGATGCCACCCGACGGAATTGTCACCGACGCAATCGTTTTGGTCGAAGTGGACGCGGATGGTCATATCGAGGCAGTGTATCTTTTGCCGCTCGCGGTCCTTTTGCCGAACACGCCCTACGCGCTCGTCGGCATCGATCCGGACGGCGCACGCGAAAAGTTCGCGCATCTCGCCTGCGCCCGTTTCACGCGCGGGACGCATATCACCATGGCGTCGGGCGCACAGGCACCGATCGAAACGCTGACGCCGGGTGACCGCGTGCTGACCCGCAATGACGGCGTGCAGGAAGTCCGCTGGATTGGCCAATCCACCGTCCGAGCCGTTGGGGATTTCGCCCCAATCCGCATTCGCGCCGGCACACTCAACAATGCTCATGATCTGATCGTGTCGCCTGATCACCGGCTGTTCATCTACCAGCGCAGCGACCGGCTCGGTGCAGGCCGGTCCGAACTGCTGGTCAAGGCGCGCCACCTCGTGAACGGAGACAGTGTGGTCGTTCAGGATGGCGGTTTTGTCGATTATTTCGAACTGCTCTTTGACACGCACCAGATCATCTATGCCGAAGGGATCGCTGCGGAATCCATGTTGATCGATACGCGCACCACGCCTGCTGTGCCGGACGAGGTGCGCGCCATTCTAAATCCCAACGGTCAGGGCGGTCTATCAGGTCTCGATGTGACCGAGTCCCTGCTCGACCGGCCCGACGCCGCAGAAATCCTGCGCCGGGCCTCAACGCGGTGAGCGTTTCTTGCAAGAAACGCTCCTGAGGCTTTCCTTCAAGGAAAGCCCCCTCACGCCGCGTAAAAGAACTCCTCTCGGATGATCTTGCCGTCTGCGACGTGATACACACCCACTTCCTTCATGTCTGACACTTCGCCGGTTTCCTTGCTCTTGGTCTTCATTTCGAAGATCACGGCAAAGCGGTCGTCGCCATGGGGAAACGGGTCCGAGATGTTGCCTTCGAGAACTTCGAACGCGCTGTCCCACCACGCATGCTTGCCGCGCAGTGCGTCCATCCCCTTGGCTTCACGCCCTTGGCCATAATCGACCGGTTCGACGGATACCGCATCGGGCGCATAGAGCACCTCGAGGTTCGCAGTTTCCTTGCCTGTGCGGCAGCCATCGACCAATGCATGTGCGATTTCGTTCAGGGTCATCGTTTTGTCCTCTCGTTTGGTGATGCATTGGGTATAGGCGGCCACCCTGCCAGTTTTTGTCAGGAAGGCCGCCCCGACACACAGCCAGACGTCGCGCACCACGCAAGACGGCTCCGCTTGCCCCGTCTTCGCACCACAGATATACGGCGCGTATGTTGGACAACCGCCCCGAATTGCCCCCCGAAATCGCCCGCCGCCGCACCTTTGCGATCATCTCGCACCCGGATGCGGGCAAAACGACGCTGACCGAAAAATTCCTGCTCTTTGGTGGGGCGATCCAGATGGCTGGGCAGGTGCGCGCCAAGGGCGAGGCACGCCGCACCCGCTCCGACTTCATGGCGATGGAAAAAGATCGCGGGATCTCGGTCTCTGCCTCGGCGATGTCATTCGATTTCACGAGCAAGACCAAAACGTTCCGCTTCAACCTTGTGGACACGCCGGGCCACTCCGACTTTTCCGAAGACACCTATCGTACGCTAACGGCGGTGGACGCCGCCATCATGGTGATCGACGGCGCAAAGGGCGTGGAAAGCCAGACACAAAAGCTGTTCGAAGTGTGTCGCCTGCGCGATCTGCCGATCCTGACCTTCTGTAACAAGATGGACCGCGAAAGCCGCGATACCTTTGAGATCATTGATGAAATTCAGGAAAACCTCGCCATAGACGTCACCCCGGCGTCCTGGCCCATCGGTGTCGGGCGCGATTTCATCGGCTGTTATGATATCCTGCGCGACCGTCTGGAAATCATGGACCGCGCCGACCGCAACAAGGTGGCCGAAAGCATCGAGATCAACGGGCTGGACGATCCGAAACTAGCCGATCACGTGCCCGAAGCGCAATTGAACCAATTGCGCGAAGAACTTGAAATGGCACGTGAATTGCTGCCGCCGCTGGATCCAGAGGCGATGCTGCAAGGCACGTTGACCCCGATCTGGTTCGGCTCTGCGATCAACTCATTCGGAGTTAAGGAGTTGATGGAAGGCATCGCGGCCTACGGGCCGCAACCGCAGGTCCAAAGCGCGGAGCCGCGTCAAATTTCTCCTGAAGAAACAAAGGTTTCCGGCTTTGTCTTCAAAGTCCAGGCCAACATGGACCCCAAACACCGTGACCGCGTCGCCTTCCTGCGCATGGCGTCAGGGCATTTCAAACGTGGCATGAAACTGACCCATGTCCGCTCCAAAAAACCGATGGCGATCAGCAACCCGGTGATGTTCCTCGCCTCGGACCGCGAATTGGCCGAAGAGGCCTGGGCTGGTGACATCATCGGCATCCCCAACCACGGACAGCTGCGCATCGGTGACACGCTGACCGAAGGCGAAGCGCTGCGTGTCACGGGCATCCCCAGCTTTGCGCCCGAACTGCTGCAAGGCGTGCGCGCGGGCGATCCGCTCAAGGCGAAACATCTGGAAAAGGCGCTGATGCAGTTTGCGGAAGAAGGTGCTGCCAAAGTGTTCAAACCCTCCATCGGATCCGGCTTCGTCGTGGGCGTTGTGGGCGCGCTGCAATTCGAAGTGCTGGCCAGCCGGATCGAACTGGAATACGGGCTGCCAGTCCGGTTTGAACAGTCGCAGTTCACCTCGGCCCGCTGGGTGAACGGCGACAAGCAAGTCATTGATAAATTTACAGAAAGCAACAAGCAACACATTGCACACGACCACGATGGCGACATCGTTTACCTCACCCGTTTGCAATGGGACATCGACCGAGTGGCGCGCGATT
Source organism: Tateyamaria rhodophyticola (assembly GCF_047777875.1). GTDB lineage: Bacteria > Pseudomonadota > Alphaproteobacteria > Rhodobacterales > Rhodobacteraceae > Tateyamaria. Next base: position 25,033 of record NZ_CP180519.1, read on the forward strand.
ATCCGGATGTGACGCTGACCGCGACCAAGGAAATGATGGTGTAGGCGGATGGACCGGGACGACCTCATCTATCCCGGTGGCTTTTCCAAGCTCATGCGTTTTCTCGAAAGGCGTCAGCTCCCGTTTGAGGAACTAGACGGATACATCCCCGCCGCGGACGTCGACCTTGTTGCCTTGCACGACACGATCGTGCCCCCGGCGGACGGTGACATCGACGACCTGCCCCGCTATGTTGCGGCGCGTAAATGGCTGGAATTACAGTACGAATTCCAGGGCCAGTCAGAGCTCTTTCGCCTGCACGCGATGCTGATCGCGGTGTCGCGCCGGAATCATCCGCCAGCGGATGCGCTGCCCCTGTTCTTTCGGATCTGGGACGAGCACGGCCAGATGATGGCCCGCGACCTGCCCGTCCGCTGGCTGATCTCGGCGGCGACAACCTTTGCGGATTGCGGCCGGACCGCGGACCAGCGTGCGCTTGGCATGGGGCTGTCATTGCTCTTTGATCTGGTCAAACTGCACGACAGCGAACGGCGCAGTACCGGGGTGCCGGGCGACACGCTGCAACCCTTTGTGCCGCTGCGCAAGAGACCCCCGCTGGCCTTTGGCATGACGCAGTATTCGTTCAAGGGCGGCGATCTGGACAAGGTGATGCTCGCCCGCCTGTGGCAACTGGCGGAACGGGACCGCACGATCATGCCGCTGGGCATGCGCATGCTGCGGATCGTGATGAGCGACAGGCGCAGTGTGTTTGGCCGGGTTCAGGCGTTCAAGACGGCACAGGATGCGCCGCAATGACCGTTACCTGGGGGGTGTCGGCCACGATCCTTGCCCCGACCAATGCCATTCTGCGCTTTGCGGCCTACCACCTCGAACTGGGCGCACACCGATTGTACCTGTATCTCGATGCCGAAACGCCAGACGCCTTTCATGCCCTGAAAGCCCACCCGAAAATTCGGGTGCAGACCTGTGACACAGGCCATTGGAAACGTGTCATTGGCAAGCGTCCGGCACGCCATCAAGTGCGCCAGAGCCTCAACGCCACCCATGCCTACAATCGCCGCGTCGAGGTGGATTGGCTGATCCACATGGACGTGGACGAATTCCTCGTGCCGGCGGCGCCGCTGCCCGACCTGCTGGCGCGTTTGCCGGACACCGCCCGCGCCGCCCGTGCCCGGCCCATGGAACTGCTCGGGGACAGCACCGACCGGTTCAAGGCCTTCCTGCCCGCGGGGCCAGACCGGCAGACGACGGTGGATGCCCTCTATCCGAAATTCGGGCGCTATCTGCGGGCCGGTTTCGTAAGCCACGTCGCAGGCAAGGTGTTCGTGCGCAGCGGGCAATCGGGGCTCACAATCCAGATCCACGACGCGCTTGAGCAGGATCAGCGTGTGCCTGCCACGGAACTTGTGCAGGTTGATCTGGCCCATTGTCACGCGGCGTCGTGGGCGGCATGGCGTGCCGCCTATGCGTACCGGCTGGAAAAAGGGTCCTACCGCGCAGAACTCAAGGCAGCACAGCGCCAGGGTGGCGGCGCGCTCACCATTCACGAAGTGTTTCGCACGATCGAGGCGGAGGCCGGTGAAGACGGGTTGCGCGCGTTTTACGACGAGGTGATCGGGGACAGCCCCGACATGCGCGCACGTCTCGAAGCGCACGGCCTGTTGCGCACCCATGATCTCGACCTTGAGGCGTGTCTGGCCCGCCACTTCCCCGACCACGCCGTTTGACGCGCATCGGCGCCTCTGTTATGGACGCGCAGCATGTCGGGGCGAGGTTGCCCCCACCGGGCCAAGCGGGCCGACAGCACCATACGCAGCGGGCCAAGTCAGTGTCCGCAACTCACGGACATAAATGACAAAATTCTCTGATCTGGATCTTAATCCGAAAGTGTTGAAAGCGGTCGAAGAGGCCGGTTACGAAAGCCCGACGCCCATTCAGGCCGATGCGATTCCACACGCGCTCGCAGGGCGGGACGTGTTGGGCATCGCACAGACGGGCACCGGCAAAACCGCAAGCTTCACATTGCCGATGATTACGGCCCTTGCGCGTGGGCGCGCCCGTGCGCGCATGCCGCGCAGCCTCGTGCTCTGCCCCACACGTGAACTGGCCGCGCAGGTGGCCGAGAACTTCGACACCTATTCCAAATACGTCAAACTGACCAAAGCGCTGCTTATCGGCGGTGTCAGCTTCAAGGAACAGGATCTGGCCATCGACAAGGGCGTTGACGTTCTGATCGCCACGCCGGGCCGTCTGCTGGACCACTTTGAGCGCGGCAAGCTGATCCTGTCGGACGTCAAGGTGATGGTGGTGGATGAGGCCGACCGGATGCTCGACATGGGCTTTATCCCGGACATCGAACGCATCTTTGGTCTGACACCCTTTACCCGCCAGACGCTGTTTTTCTCCGCCACCATGGCGCCCGAGATTGAACGGATCACCAACACGTTCCTCAGCAATCCCGCCCGGGTTGAGGTCGCCCGACAGGCCACCGCCTCCGAGACCATCGAACAGGGTGTGGTGATGTTCAAAGGCTCGCGCCGCGACCGCGAGGCGAGCGAAAAGCGCAAGGTGCTGCGTGGACTGATCGATGGTGAGGGCGAAAAGCTGACCAACGCGATCATCTTCTGCAACCGCAAGACGGATGTGGATATCGTCGCCAAGTCCTTGAAAAAATACAAATATGATGCCGCGCCAATCCACGGCGATCTGGACCAATCCCAACGCACACGCACACTGGACGGCTTTCGCAATGGCGAATTGCGCATCCTCGTGGCCTCTGACGTGGCCGCGCGGGGTCTGGACGTGCCGTCGGTCAGCCATGTGTTCAACTTTGATGTTCCGGGCCACCCCGAAGACTACGTGCACCGTATTGGCCGCACAGGGCGTGCGGGTCGCGAAGGCAAGGCGATCACCATCTGCATCCCCCGCGACGAAAAGCAGTTCGATGCGGTGGAAAAGCTGATCCAGAAGGAAATCCCGCGGCTGGAAAGCCCGGTGAAATCCGCCAAGCCCGCCGTGGCCGAAGAGACCACCGAAGAAAAGCCGAAACGGACCCGTTCGCGCAAGTCGGCCAAGTCCGACGACAAACCCGAAGCGCAAGCCGAAGAACCCGTGGAAGAGATCAAGGCGGACGACGCGCCCAAACCATCGCGCAGCCGTGGTGGCCGCGGTCGGTCTTCGGGTCGTGACGACCGTGGTGGCAACAAGGTTGTCGGCCTTGGCGAACACACGCCCAGCTTTATCGAGCTGAGCTTTGAAGAGCGTATGGCGAGCTAACCTACTTCTTGCTCAACGCCCTTGAAAAGAGGTTGAGCAAGCTGTTTGAAGCCTTTGCTTGTCAGGTGCGCGGGACAGAGCCGACTTTGACTTGCGCTCATCGAATGTCGGCTCGGCACAACCACGGCGATCTTGATAGGAAGTTGCACCGGCGTCGTTCTCTCCTCTGATAAAACTTGGCGGCACTATCAAAACCAAATGATGTGAACTTGATCGCAGCAGTATCACCGAATGTGTCTGCTCCCGCTTGGCCGCCGAAATCTCACCTCAAAGCCACGACGCGGGCAGATAGCGGTATGCATCCCCGCTTCTTGTGAAACGCCCGAAACCGGGGAAATGAATATGCGCCCCCGCAATCAGGATCTGATCGCTTGCGGCCCGGTCAAACACCCGTAGCCGGGCGGTTGCAGCCTCAGCCGGGTCGCTGTCAAATCCGAAACCGGTCTGCGGAAGCGCTGTATGCAACTCCGCATTGTGGACAGTGTCCGCTATAAACAGCAGCTCTTGATCGCCACCATCAAGGTGCAAGATGGAATGTCCAGGCGTGTGCCCTGGCGACAGTTCAAGCGTCAGTCCGGGTCCAACCTCTGCCCTGTTTTGTACGACAACCAGGCGGTCTGCGTATGGGGCAAGCGCGGATCGGGCCATGTCGAACAAAGGCCGCATTCCTTCGGGTGCCCGGGCGTAGTTGGCCGCATCTGTCCAGAAGGTGTATTCTCGGTCAGCGATCACCAGTTCTGCGGTCTCAAACACCGCGCGCCCTTCTGAAATCAACCCGCCAACATGATCGGGATGTGCATGGGTCACAACGATTTTTGTGATGTCATCGGGACCCAGGCCAACCGCCCTGAGCCCGGCAATGATATGGCCAAAGCCTGGCCCCAACAGGTCGAACGCGCCCATCCCGGCATCAATCAGAATGGTCTCGTCCCGCGATTGCAACAGGTAGACATTCAGCGGCACGGACATGTCGGTGGCGGGCACGCCAAACGCGCTGAGCGCCCCGTCGATCAACGCTTCGTCTTCTCCAAAGAAGTGCTGGCGTGTCAGCGGGGCCAGCCCATCCATCAAAGCCGTCAGGCGAAAACGGCCGAGCCTCGTTTGGTAAAGCGACATGGGCTCGGCCTCCGGTGCTGGTGTTTGCGCGGCAACGGTGGCTGGTATTGCGCCGGTGGCAAAAAGTCCCAGACCCGCCTTTGCAACAGCGCGGCGCGTGAGATGTGTCATGGTATGTTCCTTCTTGGGTTCTGGGGATAGACCTCAGCAAACCCGGTGGGGTTGCCTGTGATCCGCTGTGAATTCGGTGGCCTGGTGCAGCCTGACGATCTGAGCGGGAACGCCGGCGACGGTGCAGCGGGCGGGCACGTTTTTTAGCACGACGCTGCCTGCGGCGATCTTGCTGAACGCGCCAAGTTCGATATTGCCCAGGATATTGGCGCCCGCGCCAATCATGACGCCCCGGCGCACTTTGGGGTGACGGTCGCCACGTATCTTGCCGGTGCCCCCCAAAGTGACATTTTGCAAAATGGTTACGTCATCTTCGACCACCGCCGTTTCACCGATTACGATGCCCGCGCCATGGTCCAGCATGATGCCCGTCCCAAGTTGCGCGGCGGGATGTATGTCGGGGCCAAACGCGACGGATGCGCGATTTGAAAGCCAGACCGCCAGATCAACACGACTGTCGTGCCAAAACGCATGGGCCATGCGGGCAACTTGCACGGCGTGAAAGCCACCGAAGTTAAGAAACGCATTGGCGTATGTGCGGCTTGCAGGATCGTTTGATCGAATGGCGACCAAATCCTGCGCTGCGGCGTTGGCTATGCATGGGCGCGATTGCAAAGCTTCCATAAGGATCGCCGAGAGGTGATCTGCGCTCATATCCGGGTGGGCCAAACCTTGCGCGAGGCGCAGTGCCAGCACCTGTTGCGGACTTTGGCGCGGGAAGGTGAGCCGCTTCAGATATCCAGCCAAAGCGGGTTCCTGACGGGCCATTGCATCAAGTTCCCGCCCCAGATCGCGCCAAACCTCTTTTGCGTCCGCCGGAGGCGTTTCTGCGTTGGACAAGGTCACCTCCTATTTCTGAGGCACGGGATGGAGGACCTGCGATCGGGCTCGGCGCATCGGCATCGACGCGATCAGCAAGCCAACAACGACGAGCCCGAGTGCCGCAACCTCGACCCTGTCCGGAACCTGGGACAGGATTGGAACCGCAAGAAGTGTCGCCACAGCCGGGGTCAAAGCCGACAGGCGCGTCGCAACAAGGCCCAGCCGCCGGAGCGCTTCGCCAAAGGCGTAAAGCGACACCAAACCCGTAATGACGCCTTGGAAAAAGACCTGAAACGCGATGTCGGTTATGGAGGCTGCTCCCAAGGACGACAAACCGGACAGCACCCATATTGGCGTAAGACCAATGGCAGAAACCGCACCGACAAGCGCGGTGGCCAGAAAGGGAGAGATAGCATAGCGGCGCACTGTCAGGGTGAAACTGGCCCAGAATACTGCGCCGGTTAGAAACAGGGTATGTCCGATCCAAATCTCTTCCATCGACGATGTATCGGACGGCCGAAAGACGATTGCCGATGCCCCTGTCACAATCAGCAGGGCAGACAAGATCAAGGGGGCTGACAGGCGTTGACCCAGTGCAAGAAATCCCACGACAGTGACCACAACGGGCATCAGGCCGGGTACCATCGCACCCGCATGCGCTACCGGCGCATAGCTCAGCCCGTACCCGACGCACAGCGTAAATGGCGCTCCATAAAGCGACAGAAGCAGGATCTTTGAAGGGCCAAATTGCAAGATGTCCTGACGATGACGCCAGAGCATCGGTGCCAGTACAACCGCCGGAACCAGCGCCCGCAGACCAGCCAGATCGACAGGCGTCAGATCGGTCGTCACGCCCGAAGATGTCAGGACCAACCAACTGGCCCAGATCAATATGGCAACCGACATCCAGGCATAGCCAACAAGTCGCGAAATTTGGTCCGAATATGTCCTGCTGCGAAGGCGGCAGTTGGGTGGTTCCTGACGGCCCATGAGGTCATTCCTCTTGCGCGGCGTACACGAAGGCATGCCGGTTCTCATGTACAATAAGCATCTGGTTTCTTTAGGATTTTTCGGCGCGGATTTGACTGACCTGCCTGCCGCTCATTCCCCAATTGTCCAACGGCACTTCGTCAATCACGACAAAGGTTGTTGCCGGATTTTTGTTCAGCACCTGTTCAAGGAGATCGGTGACCCCCGCCACAAGCTGAGCCTTTTCATCCGGAGAAGGGCCGGTGCCGTTTGGCCCGCCTTCTTGGGTCACCTTGATGTTCACATAGGGCATCGTCTTAGTCCTTTCGTTCGACAAATGAGAAAACCTTGGTCAGGACGCGCCATCCGCTGGCGGTGTGGATGACCGTCAAAAGGTCCTGATAGTTGCGACCCAGCATGGTCATTCGCGCCTCGACCAACCCGATCCGGTCGCCCTTCAGCGTTATGCGCTCGATCACTTCCTCACGCGGGTCCCCCCGTGAGGCGGGCGGCGTGCGTGCATCAATCCGCGCCATGTAGGCCTCAAGATCCATGTGCTCATAGGTGCCAGCAGTACCGTTCACATAGGCCAAATCGTCGTGGAACACGTGGCGCAGGATCGTGCCATCGGATTGATAAAGCCCCTCAAAATAGCGCTCCATCAGGTCATGGATTTCGGGGTGGTCAGGATCGGTCATCGCGCTTGCCCTTCCACTGCGGACGCGGCTTTGGCGTGTGATGGCGGGCATGCGCCGATGGGGTCATATGGTTTCATGTCAGGCTCCGTCCTTGGGTACAGACCTCAGATAGCGCCACGGAAGACCTATTGATAATATCGAGTTTTCACGCTTATGATCGTATTTTCAGATCATGAGGCCGCACATGACCTTGGACCAGCTTGTTGCTCTGGATGCGATCATCGCCACTGGCACCTTTCGGGCCGCTGCCGAAAGACTGAACAAGGCGCAGTCTGCCGTCAGTCACCAAATTCGAAAACTGGAGGACGAGCTTGGGTTTGATGTGCTGTCACGTGACGCCTATCGCCCGCGCCTGACCCCCGAAGGTGACGTGTTTTATCGCGAAACCGCGCGTGTGCTGGAACAGGTGCGTGCCCTGAAATCCGTCGCCGCCGGGTTGCGCAGTGCGCAAGAGCCGATGATCTCTGTCGCGATCACGGCAACCATGGCTCTGGACCCAATCCTGGACTTGCTGGGGTCGATCAGGCAGGCCTATCCCGGCACAAATATACATGTGGCATCCGAGATGATGGGCGGACCACTTGCCCGTCTGATGGATGAAAGCGCTGATATGATCATTGCAGGCCTTCAGGATGTCCCAATAGACGATGTCGAAACGCTACCGTTTGGATCAATCACGATACGCCCCGTGGCCAGCGCAGACTTTCCTGCCGCGGAAAAAGCTGGGGTGCGGTCCCGGCGCGAGATGCAAGGCTACACGCAGGTGATCGTGTCTGGCACTGGCGGCAAAGACTTTGATCAAAGCCGGGATGTGCTGTCCGGCGGGCAGCGTTGGTCCGTGTCTGATTTTGAGACCAAAAAATCTATCATCAAGGCCGGGCTCGGCTGGGGTGGGATCCCGGACCACATGATGCAGGATGACCTGGCGTCGGGCACGCTCGTCCCGCTGAGCGTCGATGGTTTCCCGCCACGCCATACGGAGATTTTTGCGATCCGGCGACGTGACAGACCCATGGGTAAGGTCATGACCGCGATCTGGACCGCCATTGAAACGCGTGCGGGCAAGGTGGGCGGAGCTTCGCCAGACTAAAACGTTTGACACACGGCCCGCAAAGACGATGTCCGAAGCCTGCACCGGGCAGCCTTCGGACAAGTGTTCTGCGTGGTCAACGGACGCAACAATCGTCCGAGCGGGAGGACAAGTACGTCGATCTCTTGCCTCAGGCGGCGGCGGCCTCCGTGACTTGACCAGAGATCCAGCGGACCGCTGCCTCAGCAACACGCTTTCCAAGGTGTTCGGCTGTTCCGAGGTCCGAACCAGCGGGCGCCACCTCCGGCGGAACGTCGGCGTCGGCCTGCGCCATGGCGCCCAGAAAACCGCCAAGTCGGTTCAGATCGTCGGGGGAACCCGCGCTGGTGTTGTTCCCTGGTGGCAGCCCCAACCCGACCCAAACCATACCATGCTGCATGGCAAAATGGTTAATCTGTTGCAGCGTGGCCAGTTTGTCACCGCTCATGCCCGCAGAAACCGTGAAGCCGGCAGCCAACTTGTTCGCCCAGCGGCCTTCCAGCCACCGCGCGGACGTCGCATCGAGGAAGGCTTTGAACTGCGCCGACGCGCTTCCGAAATAGGTGGGCGATCCGAAAATGATCGCGTCCGCCGCATCTATCACGTCCCAGTATTGGTCATGTTCTTCGGCAGGGATCAGGGCCACCTCGGCCCCTGAAACCTCCCTTGCACCGCGACAGACCGCTTCGGCCTGAACCGCCGTGTGCCCATACCCACTGTGATAAACGATTGCTATCTTTACCATTGTAATCTCCATTGCATAACGTCCCGACGTTCCAGGGGGACTAAGGTTTTATGCAGCTTGCGCCGCTTTTGGCAGTCCGTGTGGCATTCGGAAGCCGATCGCGATCCGATTCCAGGCATTGATGGCGTTGATCACCAGACTGAGAGCGACCTGTTCCCGGGGGCTGAAGTGCGCCTCAATTTGCGCGTAATCCGCATCAGATGCGCGCGAGGTTTCAATGTGCGTAAGGGCTTCTGTCCACGCGAGGGCAGCAACTTCTCGTTCAGAATAGACAGATGCGTCCTGCCAAGCGTCCAACAGGTAAAGGCGTTCCGCGCGTTCTCCTTTGGCGATCGCATCCTGCCAGTGCATATTGATACAATAGGCGCAGCCGTTGATCTGTGAAGTACGCAGTTTCACCAAGTCGATCAGACTGTGTTCCAGCCCGCTTTGCCGGAGTAGTTTTTCCTGATCCAGCATTGGCTGAAACAGCTCTGACGCGACGCCGAAATGATCTACGCGTTGGATCTGTTCTTTCGTCACCTTTGTCTCCTCTTTCTTCTGTGCGCTCAGTCCAGCCCGTCGGGCGGAATGTGAATTCAAGCGCCTTTCTCGATTGGCCAAAACGTGTCCCATGCCACGCCAATTTGGTGGCGTGGGTGAACGTAGAGATGAAGAGTGCCGAATGATAATATCGAGTTCTCACCACCATGATCCAAAAAACAGATCATCAATGGTGTTCAAGAAAGCGAGGCATCCCCGACCCACATTCGTTGAACCGCCAGAACCGCAACGGTTTTTAAGGTCCAAGGATCTTTGTTCCGAGTATGGCTTTTGGGAGGTTTGGGATCCTCACAGGCTTTCCCTGCAGTTCAGTAAACGGCTTGAGAGCAGACATTAATGCAAAGCGCAGCATCATGCACTTTGGGCTCAAAGCCGTCATTCGCACTGCTTGCAGGATCCCACACTTTGGGCGCGCAGCCGCCCTGTAAAGGGCGGCCGCCCAAAAACATCAATGCATCCGGCTGGTGACCACTGTCACTTCGGGTTTCTTGCCAATCTCGTCCTGCGCAGTCTTGCGCACGATGCGCCGCAGCGCTTCGTTTAGGCTGTCGTCGTCCCGCAGTGTTTTGGCATCCGCGCGCCCCAGAAATTGGCTCAGGTCCGCTTCCAGCACATCCACCAGCGCAGCATTGGACCGGCCCGTGTCGGGCAAACCGATCAACTCGCACCATGGCTCGCCCAACGGTTCGTCCTCTTCATCAAGGATCAGCGTCACGGTCACGTGCCCGTTCAGTGCCATACGGATCCGGTCCCGCACCACACCATCCAGCGCGCCGATCTGCACCGACCCATCCAGATAGGTGCGCCCCGTCTCGACATAGCCTGCTACCTTGGGGGCATTGCCGCTCAGGTCGATCATCATGCCATTCACGGCGAGAACCCCTGCCCGCCCCTTGGCTTCGGCCAGCTTGACATGCGCACGCAGATGGCGGTGTTCGCCGTGCATCGGCACGACGATCTGCGGGTTCACGATGTCCTGCAACCGCTCCAGATCGGGGCGGTTGGCGTGCCCCGACACGTGGTACAGGCCCGAACTGTCATCCACCACGTCCACGCCCTTCTCAGAGAGCTGGTTCATGATGCGGATCACACCTTTTTCGTTGCCCGGAATGGTCTTGGAAGAAAACAGGAACAGGTCCCCTTCCTTCAACTCCAGCCCCATATACTTGCCATTGGCCAGCTGCGCCGACGCCGCGCGCCGCTCGCCCTGAGAGCCGGTGACAAGCAGCATGAGGTTTTCGCGCGGAATGTTCTTGGCGTCTTCGGGGCTGACGGTGGGCGGGAAATCCCGCAGCACGCCCGTCTCAACCGCCGCCTCGATCATACGGCGCATTGCGCGGCCCAACAGGACGATGGACCGCCCCGCCTTGGCCCCCGCTTCGGCCAGCGTTTTGACCCGCGCCACGTTGGAGGCAAAGGTGGTCGCGACCACCATGCCCGTGTCATGCCCGCGCACCAGCTCCTCGATCTGCGGGCCAACACTCGCCTCGGACCGGCCGGGATCGGGCGAAAACACATTGGTCGAATCGCAGATCAGCGCCTTCACACCGGTCTTTGACACCTCGGCCCAGAGGCCGGGATCAAACGGCTCACCCACAACGGGCGTCTCATCGAGCTTGAAATCGCCGGAGTGGATGACACGGCCCTGAGGCGTGTCGATCACCAGTGCCGCACTTTCCGGGATCGAATGGGACATCGGCAGGAACCCGACCTTGAACGGCCCCGCCTGCACCTGATCCGGCCACGCGGCGGCGACACGCACCGCCTCATCCGGATGGCCATATTCGCCCATCTTGCGCCGCGCGATATTGGCGGTGAAGGGCCGTGCATAGATCGGCGCGCCCAGACGTTCGTAGGTATGCGACACAGCGCCCACATGGTCCTCATGCGCGTGGGTGACAAACACCGCTTCGATCCGGTCACGGCGTTCGGCCAGCCACTCCACATCCGGCAGGATCAGGTCCACACCGGGCGAGCCGTCCATATCCGGGAAGGCCACGCCCAGATCGACCACGATCAGCCGCTCTTCATCCTCGGCCCCATATCCGTACACATAGGCATTCATGCCAATTTCACCCGCCCCGCCAAGGGGAAGGTAGATCAATCGTTCACTGCTCATAAGTTCAGCTATTTTCCTTGTTAAAGCGATGGATGACCGTCAGGCCATGCATCGTCAAATCGTCTTGATAATCGTCAAAAAGGGTCTCGGTCGCTTGAAACAGCGGCGCAAGGCCCCCCGTTGCTATGACGCGCATGTCGCGGGCGCGTTCCGCCTTAATCCGGGCACATATCTCACGCACGAGGCCCACGTAACCCCAAAACACGCCAGACTGCATGCAGGCGACTGTATTGGTGCCCACAACGGCCTGCGGTTTGGTGATGTCCACATGGGGAAGTGCAGCAGCCGCGTTGTGCAGCGCCTCAAGGCTGAGGTTCACGCCGGGCGCAATCACGCCCCCCACATAAGCGCCGTCATCGTCCACCACATCGAATGTCGTGGCCGTGCCGAAATCCACAACGATCAGATCCCCACCACAGCGGTCAAAGGCTCCGGCGGTGTTCACCAACCGGTCCGGGCCGATCTGCGTGCCCTCATCCACCCGCGGATCCGCCGGCAGCAGGCAATCCGGCTTGCCCACGACATACGGGCGGCAGTTGAAATACCGGTCGCACAGAACGCGCAGGTTGAACACAACCCGCGGCACCGTGGACGAAATGATCACATCCGTGATCTCCACATCCAGCTTCTGAAATCCCATCAGCGACGACAGCCAGACATAATACTGGTCCGCCGTGCGCTGCCACTCGGTCGAGGTGCGCCAGGTCGCGATGAACGCCGTTCCGTCCCAGATGGAAAACACGGTGTTGGTGTTGCCGCAATCAATGGTCAGAAGCATGCGCGCCCCTTTTCAGAAATAGATATCCGCTGCCGGAATGTGCACCCGGCCCCGCGCCGTCTCTAGAACAAGTTGCCCATCGGCGTCCACGTCCACAAACGTTCCTGTCTGCGTATCCCGCGTCGCGCGCGCTGTGATCACCTCACCCAGACGCGCCGCATGGGCCAGCCACGCGGTGCGGATCGGCGCAAACCCAAAAGTCGTAAACTGCGTCTCATAGCGCTCAAACGCCCCCGCCAGCAGGTCGAGAAACGGCTCCGGCGCCACATCCACCCCGAGGGATTTTAGCGCAACAGGCCGCACCGCGCCCGGCTCGACCGCATCCACCGACGGCGCCGCGGCAAGGTTCACGCCGACGCCAATGGCCAGATGCGACGGTGCAACCGTTTCCAGCAGAATGCCAGCCAGCTTGCCGCCCCGCATCAAAACGTCATTGGGCCATTTCAGGGCAAAGGCATCTTCCCGCCCTGTCACCGCCACGCACGCATCGCGCAAGGCCAGCGACATCACAAAGGACCGCAAGGCCGCATGCCCGACAGAACCGGAAAGCGGCATGACCAACGTGGCGGCGAAATTCCCAGGCGGCATCGACCATGCACGCCCGCGTCGTCCGCGCGCTGCACTTTGATGATGCGCCAATATCCACGTCGGTCCCGCAAGCTCCGGCGCAATCCGCGCCGCCTCGCTCAGGGTCGAATCAACCTCTGCCAGAACACGCCGTCCGTAGCCCAACGGCCACCCCGTCTCTGTTCCAAAAAAATCCCCCCCGGAGGGCCCGCTTGCCACGATGCGCCTAGTTCACCAATACGGACGCAGCGGCGGCGGCGGCGCTTTCCACACCAAACATGTTCACCATGGGCAGGATCGACACGAACATCAGGACGGCAGATGCCATCAGCATCCCCCACAGAACGGGCGACTTGCCCCCGTTCAGACCTTCTTCCTGCGTGTCACCAAAATACATGAAGAACACGATGCGCAGATAGTAATAGGCCCCGATCACGGACGCGATCACACCCGCAATCGCCAGCCATTCCAGACCGCCTTCATAGGCGGCGCGCAGCACATAGAGCTTGCCAAAGAACCCAAGGAAGGGCGGCACACCGGCCAGCGAGAACAGCAGGACCAGCATCGCCATCGCCTTGCCCGGCTCGCGGCGGTAATACATCCGCAGCGCGCCGATATCCGTCACCGGCTGCCCATCCTTTTCCATCATCAGGATAAAGGCAAAGGTGCCGACGTTCATCGTCACGTAAATCGCCATATAGATCAGCATCGCCTGCACACCCAGAACGGTGCCCGCCGCCAGGCCCATCAGGGCATAGCCCATATGCGCGATGGACGAAAACGCCATCAGCCGCTTGATATTGGTCTGACCAATCGCGGCAAACGCGCCGAGGAACATCGACAGAACCGCCAGCAACGACATCACCTGCTGCCAATCCGCAACCGCCCCGCCAAAGGCGTCATGCATCACGCGCGCAAAGAGCGCCATGGCCGCAACCTTGGGCGCGGTGGCAAAAAAGGCTGTGACCGGAGTGGGCGAGCCTTCGTAGACATCCGGCGTCCACATGTGGAACGGCACGGCCGAGACCTTGAACGCAAAGCCCGCCATCAGGAACACCAGACCAAAGAGCAGGCCCAGCGACACGTCATCCGACGCCACCTGGATGATGCCCGAAAACAGCGTGGTCCCGGCATAGCCATAGATCAAAGACGCACCATAGAGCAGCAGACCGGACGACAAAGCGCCCAGCACAAAATACTTCAGCCCGGCTTCGGTCGATTTCACCGAATCCCGGCGCAGCGACGCGACGACGTAAAGCGCCAGCGACTGCAGTTCAAGCCCCATATAGAGCGCCATCAGATCGCCCGCCGACACCATCATCATCATGCCCACGGCCGCCAGTGCGACCAGCATCGGGTATTCGAACCGGAGCAATCCGCGCTGCGACATGTACCCTTCGGACATCAGCAGAACCGCCGCCGCAGACACAAGGATCGTCACCTTGGCAAAGCGCGAAAACGCGTCGTCCACGAACATGCCACCGAAGGCGACGTTTGTCCCCTCGCCCGCGAACCCGATCCAAACGGCAATCGCAAGGAACACCGCGGACGTCGCCCACACCAGAGGCGAGGCCATCCCGTCCTTGGACGTATAGACTGCGCCGAGCAGGCCCAGCATTGCAAAACAGGCCAGCAGGATTTCGGGCAGAATGATTGTGAGGTCAGCAGCCATTGGTCAGGTCCTCAAGTAACGGAGTGGTAGGACATAAAACATATCCTTAATTCGAGGCCACTTGCGTCGCGGCCTCAGCCGCGGCAAGCGCCGTATCATATTGGGTGACAAGGGCCGCCACCGACGGGCCAATCACATCAAGGATCAGCGCCGGGTACACGCCCAACAGCAAGGTCATGACGACCAGCGGGGCAAAGATCGCCTTTTCCCGGCGGGTCATATCGGTGATCGACTTGAGGCTTTCCTTGATCAAATCGCCCATGACGACCCGACGATAAAGCCACAGCGCATACGCCGCCGAGAAGATCACACCGGACGTCGCCACCAGCGCCACCCAGGTGTTGACCTGGAACACCGCCATCAGGGTCAGGAATTCACCCACAAACCCGGACGTGCCCGGCAGACCCACATTGGCCATGGTGAACAGCATAAAGATCAGCGCATAGGCCGGCATCCGGTTCACCAGACCGCCATAGGCATCAATCTCGCGCGTGTGCATCCGGTCATAGATCACGCCGACACAGAGGAAGAGCGCGCCAGAGATGAACCCGTGGCTCAGCATCTGGAAGATCGCACCATCAATCCCCTGCTGGTTCGCCGCAAAAATGCCCATGGTGACAAAGCCCATGTGGGCCACGGACGAATACGCGATCAGCTTTTTCATGTCGTCCTGCACCAGCGCCACCAGCGAGGTGTAGACAATGGCAATGGCCGACATCCACAGGACCAGCGGCGTCATCACTTCGGACCCCACCGGGAACATCGGGATAGAGAACCGGATAAAGCCGTACCCGCCCAGCTTCAGCAGGATCGCGGCCAGCACAACCGACCCCGCCGTGGGCGCCTGCACGTGCGCATCAGGCAACCATGTGTGTACCGGCCACATCGGCATCTTGACCGCAAAGCTGGCAAAGAACGCAAGGAACAGCAGCGTCTGCAACCCGCCCACGATCTGAATGCCGAGCAGGCTAAAGCTCTCGAACGCAAAGTTGTGGCTCAGCAGCGCCTCGATATCCGTGGTGCCTGCGTCGGCATACATGCCGACCATCGCCACCAGCATCAGCACGGAGCCAAGGAAGGTGTAGAGGAAGAACTTGAAGCTGGCATAGATCCGGTTCGCCCCGCCCCAGATCCCAATGATCAGGAACATCGGGATCAGCCCGGCCTCGAAGAACAGGTAGAACAGCACCAGATCCAGCGCCATGAACACGCCAAGCATCAGCGTTTCCAGCAGCAGGAAGGCAATCATGTATTCCTTGACCCGCGTGTTCACCTCCCACGACGCCGCAATCACCAGCGGCATCATGAACGTGGTCAGCATCACGAACAGAACGCTGATCCCGTCCACACCCATCTTGTAGGTGAGGCCCATGACCCACGTGGTTTCCTCAACGAACTGGAACCCGGTGTCATTGCGATCAAACCCGAACAGGATGAACAGCGACACAAGGAAGGTGGCGGATGTGGCGAACATCGCCACCCATTTGGCGTTGCGGTTCGCGGCTTCGTCATCGCCACGCAGGAACACCGCGAGGATCAGCGCAGCCAGCGCCGGGGTGAAGGTGACGATGGAAAGAAGGTTGTCCATCAGAAGAGCCCCCCGAGTAGATCAGTAAAGAAGAAGACGATCAGGGCCAGCGGCAGAGCCACGACCAGCACTGCGACAAAGACGGACAGATACGCCATGGTGCCGACAAACAGGCCCGCACCGCCCGCGACCAACGCCGCACGGGCAAGCCCGCGCTGCCACCACAACGGCGCGCCGAGAAAGAAGGCGGCGACCATCATGAACAGGACGCAGGCCCCGGTCAGCAGCCAGAACTGCAAGGGAAGTGCCTCAAGCATCAGTTTGCGCCCCCGCCCAGCGTCATCCACGTGACAAGGACCGCAATCCCGATCACCATCGCAAACGCATAGGTAAAGATATAGCCGGACTGCGCCCTGCCTGCGAGGCGGGTAAAGAACGGCACGATGCCCATGGACACACCATTGATGGTGCCGTCGATGACGTTGCCGTCCCCTTTCTTCCACAGCTGTTTGCCGATCCACAGGGCGGGCTGAATGAAGACGTAGTTATAGAGCTCGTCAAAGTACCACTTGTTCTTGAGGAACAGGTAGAGGGGTTGCTGGTTCTCCGCCAGACGCTTGGGCAGCGCGGGGTTCTTGATATAGAACCAGAAGGCCACGACGAACCCAAGCAGCATCGCGACAAACGGCGACAGCTTGACCCAAGTCGGCACGTAATGCGCCTCGTGGATCACGGTGTTTTCCGGCGCCATGTAGACACCAGCCTCACCCGGCTCGCCTGCCATGACATATTTCAGCTCGGACGCTTTGGGGCTGCGTTCGGCCACGGCTTTCTTGATCTCTTCTGCGGGTGCTTCGTACTCGCCACCAAAGAAGGTAATGATCTCGTTCGGCTTGCCGAAGAAGCTGGAATACCAGATCGCACCGGCAAAGATCGCACCAAGGCTCAGAACGCCAAGCGGGATCAGCATGACCATCGGGCTTTCATGGGCGTGCTCATGCGTGTGCTTGTCCCCGCGCGGCTCCCCCCAGAAGGTCAGGAACATCAGACGCCACGAGTAGAACGACGTGAACAGCGCCGCGATCACCAGCGCCCAGAAGGCAAAGCCGGACCCGGCGGCATATGCGCTTTCTATCACCGCATCCTTGGACGCGAACCCGGCAAAGCCGATCCAGCCCGACAGCGGGATACCCACCCCGGTGATGGCCAGCGTGCCGATCAGCATGGTCCAGAACGTCACGGGCAGCTTTTTGCGCAGCCCGCCATAGTTCATCATGTCCTGCTCATGGTGCATGCCGTGGATGACGGAGCCCGCGCCGAGGAACAGCATCGCCTTGAACCAGGCATGCGTGAACAGGTGGAACATCGCCACCGGATAGGCACCCACGCCCGCAGCCACGAACATGTATCCAAGCTGCGAACAGGTCGAATAGGCGATCACGCGTTTGATGTCGGTCTGCACCAGACCCACGGTCGCGGCAAAAAATGCCGTGGCAGCCCCCAGAGCCGTGACAAACGCCATCGCCTCTGGTGCGAACTCCATCAGCGGCGACATGCGGCAGACGAGGAACACGCCCGCCGTCACCATCGTCGCCGCGTGGATCAGCGCCGAAACGGGTGTCGGGCCTTCCATCGCGTCGGGCAACCACGTGTGCAGCAGCAGCTGCGCCGATTTGCCCATTGCCCCGATGAACAGCAGGAAGGCCAGCAGGTTCGCCGCGTTCCACTCGGTCCACAGGAAGGTCAGCTGCGTCTCCGCCAGCTCGGGTGCTGCGGCAAACACGTCGTCAAAGTTGATGCTGTCGGTCAGGTAGAACAGGCCAAAGATGCCAAGCGCAAAGCCGAAATCGCCCACCCGGTTGACCACAAACGCCTTGATCGCGGCGGCATTGGCCGACGGCTTGCGGTAGTAGAACCCGATCAGAAGATAGGACGCGACGCCCACCCCTTCCCAGCCAAAGAACATCTGCACGAGGTTGTCGGCGGTCACCAGCATCAGCATCGCAAAGGTGAAGAACGACAGGTACGCGAAAAAGCGCGGCTTATAGCTTTCGCCTTCGCGCCATTGCGGGTCGTGATCCATGTAGCCGAAGGAATAGAGGTGCACGAGGCTGGAGACGGTCGTGATCACGATCAGCATGATCGCCGTCAGCCGGTCGAGGCGGATGGCCCAATCCGTGCTGAGGCTGCCCGACTCGATAAAGCGCAGGATCTGGATCTGTTCCGTCGTGCCGTCAAAGGTGATGAACACGATCCACGACAGAACGGCGGACAGGAACAGCAGGCCCGTCGCAATCCAGCAGGCCGCAGCCTCGCCAAACAGACGCCAGCCGAACCCGCACAGAAGCGCGCCAACCAGAGGGGCAAAGAGGATGATGGTTTCCATTGTGACTTAGCCCTTCATCACGTTGACGTCTTCGACGGCGATGGTGCCGCGGTTGCGGAAGAAACAGACAAGAATCGCAAGGCCAATCGCCGCCTCCGCCGCGGCCACGGTCAGCACAAACAGTGTGAACACCTGCCCCACGAGGTCATCCAGGAAGGACGAGAACGCCACGAGGTTGATGTTCACCGCGAGCAGCATCAATTCGATGCTCATCAGCAGGATGATGATGTTCTTGCGATTCAGGAAAAGCCCGAAGATGCCGATGACGAACAGCGTCGCCGCGACAGTGAGGTAGTGTTCAAGTCCGATCATCGGTCGTTCCCAGTCTGGCTGTGGCGGGTCATCCCGCCAGCTTGAATTCCGTCTTGTCCCCCCGCGCCTCTGGATAGAGGACGGCGCAGGCGCAGGGCTCTGCGGTGAGGGTCGTGATGTCTATGTCCATGGCCGTGCCGCCCAGATCGGCGGCGATGCGGTCAAAGGTGGCAAAGGCGCGGGCGCCGTTTTCGTGACGCTCCACGATGGCAAGCGCCTTGTCGGTGCGATCAAACGGCAGGCGCGTGCCCATGTTGTCTTCTGCAGTCCGGAAGGTCAGCGCCGCACCGGGCGCGCAATCCACGATCACAAAGGATGTCGCTGTCCCTTCCTGGCTCCACCAATCGCGCCACATCACGCGGCCCTCACCCATATCGCGGTGGTCCGCCTCTCCGCCATGGGAGATGTGCGTGGTGCGGTCGCAATCGGTCAGGGTGAGGGCCACGGCCTCTCCCGACAGACATGCGACAAGCGCCGCCAGATATGCGCACCGTGTGGTCAAATCAGATGCCCTGCCCCGGTTTGACGTCCTTGAGCTCCATGGCCTTGGCCGGATCGCGGTACATCTGCGCCAGCACGTCCTGACGCTTGACGTCATCGCGGTGGCGCAGGGTCAACACAATCGCGCCCACCATCGCCACCAGCAGGATCAGACCCGACAGCTGGAACAGCAGGAAGTACTGATCATAGAGGATCATGCCCAACGCTTCGGTGTTGTGCCGGTCAACTGGCGTAACCTGTGCGCGCAGCCCTTCGGCAGCGGCATTGGATTCCCACGCGCCAAAGGCCATCACGAACTGCATCAGGATCACAACGGCAATCAGCAGCGCGAGCGGCATATACCGCGCCATCTCCGCCTTCAGCTCTGCAAAATCCACGTCGAGCATCATGACGACAAACAGGAACAGCACCGCAACCGCGCCCACATAGACGATGATCAACAGCATCGCGACGAATTCCGCCCCCAGCAGCACGAACAGGCCCGCCGATGACAGGAATGCAAGGATCAGCCACAAAACCGAATGCACCGGGTTTCGGCTGACGACGGTGAACAACCCGCCTGCGATCACGGAAATCGCAAAGAGATAGAAGGCAAATACGGTCATGTCTTGTCCTCGTCTGAACCCATCACCTCGTTGGCCAGCCCCATTGCGCGGGTCGTGGCGGGCACGCCGGCGAACATCGCCATCAGGCCCAGGGTCTCGGAAATCTGTTGGTCGGTGGCACCGGCCTCGCGGGCGTGGCGCACGGTCTGGCGAATGGCGGTATCGGCCTGCGCCCCTTGCATGGTCAACCCTGCCAGCGTCAAGAGCAGACGTGTTTTCGCGTCCAGCCCGTCCGGGTTCACCGCATTGCCGAACCACGCCTCCATCATCTCTTTGGACATGGTGGGCCACATCGCCTCGAACGCCTTGGGATCAAATCCCATGGAGGGGTCAAACCCCTTGGACGGGTCAAAGGCGGACATCTGCGGAAAGGCTTTGGCCATCTCCTGCATCTGCGCCATCATCGCAGCGAACGGGTTGGTGTCGTCGGTCATGTCAGCCCCCGCAGGCGGGCTTCGAGCCCCTCGATGGCCGCGGTCCATTCCGCCGCCGTGTCATCCTGTTCGGCCCAAAGTTCCGCAATCTCGGAATTGTCGGACGCAACGCGGCGCACGGCGCTCAGCGCCAGCGTGATCAGCGTGTCGTCCTCGGCCACACCGTCGGAATGCTCCATCAGGGTGTCGAGCCCGTCCGCCTCAATCCCGTCGGGCGGCGCGCCAAAGGAAGCGGCCACGACCTCGGCTGCGGCGCGGGCCGCAACGCCCTCATCATATTCCAGATAATCACCCGGGCGCGCCGACGCCGCCGTTTCCAAAGCGGTACGCACGGCCTCTTCGCCTTCGGACGCATACGCCTCCTCGACCCAGTCGAGTGCGCTGTCATCCTGTAATATGCCTACGCCCCAAGCGCCCATGTCAGCCCGCGTCGTCCTTACCTGTAGGGTGCGTCAATCTCGAGATTGCGCGCAATCTCGGCTTCCCACCGCTCACCATTGGCGAGCAGTTTGTCCTTGTCGTAAAACAGCTCTTCGCGTGTTTCCGTCGAGAATTCGAAATTCGGCCCCTCGACAATGGCATCAACCGGGCACGCTTCCTGACAGAACCCGCAATAGATGCACTTGGTCATGTCGATGTCATAGCGCGTGGTGCGGCGGCTGCCGTCTTCGCGGGGTTCCGCGTCGATAGTGATCGCCTGCGCCGGGCACACGGCCTCACACAGCTTGCACGCGATGCAGCGTTCTTCGCCATTGGGATAGCGGCGCAGCGCATGTTCGCCGCGGAACCGGGCCGACAAAGGCCCCTTTTCATGCGGGTAATTCACGGTCGCCTTGGGGGCAAAGAAATACTTCATCCCCAGCTTCATCCCGACCCAGAAATCGTGCAGCAGGAAATACTTGGCGGCGCGGTTATAATCGATCTGCGTCATCTCGTCAGTCACCTCCCATTGAATCGTTCTGGTGCATGTAGGCCCACGCCTTGAGGGCGGATACGACCTCGCCCATGTCGGCCTTGGTGAATGCGTTTTCGTCGTCGGTTGTGCCCACGGCAAATTCCGACATCAGATAGGTCGCCAGATCATCCAGGTGATGCTCCGGCGCTTCGTTGATCGCTTTGGCCAGTCCCATGATCAGCCTCCCACGGTCCAGCGGGCATAGATGCCCCAGAACCAGTCGAACTTGGCCGCAAAGGCCACGAACACGACCCAGAAGAGCGAGAACGGCAGGAACACTTTCCATCCCAGACGCATCAGCTGGTCATAGCGGTACCGGGGCGTGATCGCCTTCACCATCGCGAAGATGAAGAAGAAGAACGCCATTTTCGCGACCATCCAAAGCGGGCTGTCCGGGATGAACGGGATGGGCGACAGCCAGCCGCCAAAGAACAGTAGCGAGATGAGCGCGCACATCAGGAAGATGGCGATGTATTCCCCGGCCATGAACAGAAGGAATGGCGTGGAGGAGTATTCCACCTGATAGCCCGCAACCAGCTCCGATTCCGCTTCCGGCAGGTCGAATGGCGGGCGGTTCGTTTCCGCCAAACAGCTGATAAAGAACAGGAAAACCATCGGCAGGTGCGGCAACCAGTACCAGCCGAAAAAGCCGTATGCCGTGTCCTGCGCGTTCACGATTGACCCGAAGTTCATCGAGCCGGTGGACAGGATCACGCCGATGATGATCAGGCCGATCGATACCTCATAAGAGATCATCTGCGCCGCTGACCGCAACGAGCCGAGGAACGGGTATTTCGAGTTGGACGCCCAGCCCCCCATGATCACGCCGTAAACCTCAAGCGAGGAGATCGCGAGCACATAGAGAATAGCGACGTTGATGTCCGACAGGACCCAGTTGTCGTTGAACGGGATCACGGCCCACGCCACCATCGCCAGCACAAAGCTGGTCATGGGGGCGAGCATGAACACCGTCTTGTCAGCACCCGCGGGCACGACGACCTCTTTGACGACATATTTCAGCGCGTCCGCCACAGTTTGCAGGAGGCCATAAGCGCCCACCACGTTGGGGCCGCGCCGCATCTGGACCGCGGCCCAGATCTTGCGGTCGCCATAGACCAGGAACAGCAGCGAAATCATGACAAAGGCCACGACCGCCAACACCTGTGCGACGATGATGACGGCCATGCCGCCTGTTGTGGTAAAGAAATCAGCCATCAGTCCTCACACCGTCGGTATTCCCTTCTCCGCACAGGCAGCAGCCACGACTTCGGCGTCGATGGTCTTGATGCCCTGCGGCAGGGCTGGCGAGATGGTGTAAACAGCATCCGCCGTCCACACGCCAGCCTCTTCGTTGACATTCGTGCGCAAATGACGCGCAAATCCCCAACCGCGGATCAGCGTATAGCCCGCCGCCGCGCATTCAGCATAGTTCGCCACATCCCGCGAGGTGATCGCGTTGGTCATGGACACGTTGAACTGCACCAGATCATCGGCCAAAAGCTGCGTTTCCACCCCGCGATAATCGGGAATGAACTGCTCCGCCGTCGGCACGGTCTCGCAGGCCGCAAGGGGCATGCACGTTATGAGCCACGCGGCCTTCATTCGGCAGCGAGCGCCTCTGTGCTGCGGGCCTTGGCGTTTGCGCTCAGTTCGGCCATCAGCTGGCTGGCGCGCGCGATGGGGTTGGTCAGGTAGAAATCGCCGACCGCGTAATCGAAATCGCCAGACCCAAGCGTGCCCGCAGGCTCCGCCGTCCAGCCATTGTCGGCCACCACGTCAACGTCGCCCAGATGCGGATGCGCCTTGACGATGGCCTGCCGCAGGGCGGCGAGGCTGTCATAGGGCAGCGTCGCGTCCATCTCGCCCGACAGCGCGCGCAGGATGGCCCAGTTTTCCTTGGCCTCCCCGGGTGCAAAGCTGGCGCGGGCGGCCAATTGCGGGCGGCCTTCGGTGTTCACGAACAGCCCACCCTCTTCGGTATAGGCCGCACCCGGCAGGATCACATCGGCGCGGTGCGCGCCCCGGTCGCCGTGGCTGCCCTGATAGATGACAAAGGCGCCATCGGCGATGTCGACCTCGTCCGCGCCGAGGTTATAGATAACATCCGCCGCCTGCACCGCGGCCATGGCGTCCGGGTTCGTGGCGCCAACATCCATTGCACCCACGCGCGATGCGGCGGTGTGCAGGACCAGCAACTTGGATGACGCGGCCTCTGCCAACGCTTGCGCAGCAGCCAGCACCGCAGCACCGTCTTCGCCTTGCAGCGCGCCCTGGCCAACGATGATCACACCGCCTTCCTTGTCGGAATGATCCGCCTTGAGCAGGGTTTCAACCGCCTCGCGGCCCGCGCCCAATTCGGTGACCGGGTACGTGAGATCCACCGATGGGCCAATACGGCCAACGGTTGCCCCGGCCAGATAAGCCTTGCGGATGCGCGCGTTCAGCACGGGTGCTTCGATTTTCGGATTGGTGCCGATCAACAGGATCATGCCGCCGTCTTCGATATCCTCAACGCAGGCATTGCCCACATAGGCCGAGCGGTTGTCCGAGGGCAGCTTGGCCCCGTCGGTGCGGCATTCGACAACGCCGCCCTGCCCTTCGATCAGCTGTTTGAGCGCGAATGTCGCCTCGACCGGGGCAAGATCGCCCACAAGACCGGCCAGTTTCGACGCCCCCTTGATCGCTTCGGCCGCCTTGCCCAAAGCCTCGGGCCATGTGGCGGGGCGCAGCTTGCCGTTTTCACGCACATAGGGCTTGTCCAGACGCTGACGCCGCAGACCGTCCCAGACAAAGCGCGTCTTGTCCGAAATCCATTCCTCGTTCGTGCCGTCATGGTTCAGCGGCAGGAAGCGCATCACTTCGCGCCCCTTGGTGTCCACGCGGATGGACGAGCCAAGCGCATCCATCACGTCGATGCTTTCCGTCTTGGTCAGCTCCCAAGGACGGGCCGTAAACGCATAGGGTTTCGACACCAGCGCGCCCACAGGGCACAGGTCGATGATGTTGCCTTGCAGGTTCGAATCGAGCGTCTCACCCAGATAGGATGTGATTTCGCTGTCCTCGCCGCGCCCGGTCTGGCCCATCTGCGTGATGCCCGCCACCTCGGTGGTAAAGCGCACACAGCGGGTGCAGGAAATGCACCGCGTCATGTGCGTCTCGACCAGCGGGCCCAGATCCAGGTCATCCACCGCACGCTTCGGCTCGCGGAAGCGGGAGAAGTCGACGCCGTAAGCCATCGCCTGATCCTGCAAATCGCACTCGCCGCCCTGATCGCAGATCGGGCAATCCAGCGGGTGGTTGATCAGCAGGAACTCCATCACCCCCTCGCGGGCCTTCTTGACCATGGGGCTGTTGGTTTTCACCACGGGCGGCTGGCCCTCGGGACCGGGGCGCAGGTCCTTGACCTGCATCGCGCAGGAGGCCGCAGGTTTGGGCGGGCCGCCCACGACCTCGACCAGACACATCCGGCAATTGCCCGCGATCGACAAACGTTCGTGATAACAGAACCGGGGGATTTCGATCCCGACCTCTTCACAGGCCTGGATCAGGGTCATCGCCCCGTCCACTTCAATCTCGTTCCCGTCGATGACGATCTTGCGCAGGTTGCTCATGTATCAGTTCATCCTTAGCAGCGCGCCGATCTGGCCGCCTTTTTCAATCTCAACACGCCCAAGGGCGCAATAGGTATCGGGTGCGCCCGTGCGCACCCCTGCCGCCGCGAGGTAGCGGTCGCGCTCCGCCTTCAGCCGCGCCTTTTCCACGTCCGACTTGCGATAGGCGTCAATCTCATCATCGGTATAGCCCAGATCCCGCGCCGTCCCCTTGAGACCGTTCACCACGCTCAGCGCTCGGATCAGCCGTGCCGAAATGTCGGGACAGTTCTTGCGGATCTCATCCGCGATACCGACGGCCAGAATGGTCCGGTCGATCTCGGGCACATCCCGCAAAGGGGGTTTGGCCGAAGCGGTGCTTGCTCCAATGGCAAGTATGAAAGCTAGTGTCATTGCGCGCATCTTTTCTCTCCACTTGGGTGTCGCTTGGACAAATGTGGAAAAGCAATCATCTGCTATGCAATAACAACGCGCGGCACAAGCCGGTAGCGCGCAAAATGTCGCCTTTTCTCGGTAACGATTACGCCGGGGTACAGGTGCCGCGCAGCAGCAGGCGGTCATTGGCGATGGTCAGCGTACCATCCTCGCCATCCGGGCCGGCAATCCATTCGATGTCGGAGGAGCCGAAATTCTTGATGCAGTAGCGGATTGCCTCGTGCCGACCGGCCGCCCGCGCCCCGTCCAGAGAGGCAGAAACCGGGCTGACCGTGACTTCGAATTCGTCGCGCTGCCTGTCGACATTGGACGAGGTCGAGCGGAAAAACACACCGTCAAACGCCACCCTGTCCGCACGCCGTTCCTGACACGCGCTGACCACCAGCACGGCAATCAAGGCAAGCGGGGCAAATCGGATCTTGGTCATGGCTGTCTCCACCTCTTGGCGCGTCATGGGTGCGTCAAACGGGGGGATTTTGCAAGGGCTCACAGCGGGTCAGAGGCCGAATGCCTCTTCGCGCTCCGCCATGGTCATCTTGGTCATGCCGCTGGCGTTCAACTCATGCACGGGCCGGATGTAACAGCTGACAACGGCCCAGCCCCGTTCCATATCCGTGAGTTGCGACACAAACTGATGCGGGTTGGCCTTGATCATGTCGCGCACCTTTTGCGCCATGGCCTGATCGCTGTCCTCATCGTTCCAACTGCGGTTCGACCCATGGCTGATCCGGCCCAGGGCGAGGAAATCACCCGCCGGTGCCTGGCTCTTGGGCAACAGGTGATCCACGTCCCGGCCCAGCGATGTCCGAGGCATCACCGCATCAAAAGCGTCACGATACGTCCCATAGGACCGCTCGACATAGACCGTCGCCCACTTGTTGCGCGACAGCACGAACACCTTGGACGGGTCGCGCCGCCCGATACGGAACACCTCCACACTGGGCAAAAGCGCATCCGCCTTGCCGATGGCAGGTGCGGGCCATTTGATGCCTTGGGCGCGCATCGCGGCCCCGTACTGACGGGCGGTGGTCGGAGGGGCCATGGGATGTCTCTTATCTGGGGACGAATTGGCCAAGTGTTCCACGATTCTGGCAACGGACCAACCGGGGGAATTCCCTACCCCGTGACGTGGTCCCAGCCAAAGGCATGATCGCTGTTGCCATGCGCGCCAAGGTGGGCTAGCCGGTCAACCGCTTCCGCGACACTCGGAATGTGCCCTTCCGGCACCCACCACATCACGAGCCGCGTGCCTTGTTCGACATCGTCATACCACTCGGCCTTACGGTCATAGAATTGCTTGTGCACGGTCTGGAAGACAAAGTGGCGGAAACTCTCCACATCCCGCCACACCGAAAGGGTCGACGCCGTGCGCGGATTGCCACCCAGAACGCCCTGCACATCGAGCTGGGCCGCCTCCATATCCTCGTTTTCCATATGCCAGATATAGCCGGGCGCGCGCCGCGCGATGTCATAGACCCGGTCGAGATTGTTAGCGAAATCCGCAATGCGCGGGTCGTCCCAATCGTATTTCAGAATGCCAATGTTGAACTCAGCGAGGGGCATGGTTCTTTATAGGGAAACCAGGAAACGGCCGTACTTATCATTGCGCTGAATCATTGTTTGGCCAGCTTCACACCAAGAAGCTGTTTCAGCCACAACGATATCATATTCGGCGATGAACGCTAAGCCATCTTCCTGCACGCGTCGTTTGTTCAAGCGACGGAACGCCCTGTCCAACTGTGCGCGAGACACCCCGTTTGCCTCCGCTATTGCAACGATCCTCTGTTCTTCGCCACTCCGAGCGCCTTGCTTCAGGCGAATTGAACCACAACGTTTCGCAACCTGTTCAGCGAGCAAAACTGGAAGTGATTCAACATACACTCTTTCAGCCAGCGCCGGATCGATTACCTGCTCCGGCGTGCCAGTCGACTCTGGCGTAACACCTTCCGCACATGCGCAAAGCGTCAACAGAACTCCAACAATACTCAGTTTCACCAATTGAATCATTTTGGCCGTTCTACTCCGCCGCGATCCGCTTGTCCGCAATCCGGTCCTCAATCTCGTCCCGGAAATTCTTGATCAAGCCCTGGATCGGCCAGGCCGCCGCGTCGCCAAGCGCGCAGATCGTGTGGCCCTCGACCTGCTTGGTCACGTCAAGCAGCATGTCGATCTCCTCGACCTCCGCCTCGCCGCGCACCAACCGGTCCATCACGCGCATCATCCAGCCGGTGCCTTCCCGGCACGGCGTGCACTGGCCACAGCTTTCGTGCTTATAGAACTTGGACAAACGCCAGATCGCCTTGATGATATCCGTGCTCTGATCCATGACGATCACGGCTGCGGTGCCAAGGCTCGACCCTTTCTCCTTCAGTGCGTCGAAATCCATGATCGCATCGCGCATGTTCTCACCGCGCACACACGGCACGGACGACCCGCCGGGGATAACCGCCTTGAGGTTGTCCCACCCGCCACGGATGCCGCCGCAATGCTTGTCGATCAGCTCTTCGAAACTGATGCTCATCGCCTCTTCGACGACGCAGGGGTTGTTCACGTGGCCCGAGATCGCAAACAGCTTGGTGCCCGCATTGTTCGGACGTCCAAAGGACGAAAACCACGACGCCCCGCGGCGCAGGATCGTCGGTACAACGGCGATGGATTCGACGTTGTTCACCGTGGTGGGGCAGCCATAAAGACCCGCGCCCGCCGGGAACGGCGGTTTCATCCGCGGCATGCCCTTCTTGCCCTCAAGCGATTCCAGCAATGCCGTTTCCTCGCCACAGATATAGGCCCCTGCCCCATGGTGCAGGTAAATGTCGAAATCCCAACCCGAGCCAGCGGCGTTCTTGCCCACCAGACCGGCATCATAGGCCTCGTCAATCGCGGCCTGAAGCGCTTCTTTCTCGCGGATATACTCGCCGCGGATGTAGATATAGCAGGCATGCGCGTTCATCGCGAAGGACGCGATCAGGCACCCTTCGATCAGGGTGTGCGGATCATGGCGCATGATCTCGCGGTCCTTGCAGGTGCCCGGCTCTGATTCGTCTGCGTTCACAACAAGGTACGCCGGACGCCCATCGCTTTCCTTGGGCATGAACGACCACTTGAGACCCGTCGGGAACCCCGCGCCGCCGCGCCCGCGCAGACCCGAATCCTTCATCTCCTGCACGACCCAGTCGCGCCCCTTTTTGATCAAACCGCCGGTGCCGTCCCAGTGCCCCCGGGCCTGCGCCCCTTTGAGCGTGCGGTCGTGCATCCCGTAAAGGTTGGTAAAGATGCGGTCCTTGTCGTCCAGCATGGGTGTCATCCTTTGCCTTTGATCGCGGCGCGCCCCGCGTCATGAATTAGTCCCGGCTCTTTTGCCAAATCCGCACCGCAACCACCAGTGACCAAATGAACGCAGCCAGCGCAAATAACAGAATGAGGATCTCGAACCGGCGCGGCAGGCCCAGACCCGACACGATCACCGGCGCAAAGATCGACAGCAAAGCGGCCCCCGCAATGACGAGGGCCGCGATACGGCCCTGCCGGGCCAGTTTTGGATCCAGAGGTGCGCTCACGGGTTAATAGACATCCCCGCCTTCGACCCGCTTGGAAAACTCTGTCTCGCCACCGCTGGCCAGGATCTTGGCCTGGTCGATCCAGTTGTCGCGCGTCACGCGGCCCTTGAAGCCGACAAGGTTGGCATTGACCCACGCCACCTCGTCCGGTGTCCAATTGGCGATCTGGTCGAAATGGTAGAACCCCATATCGTTGCAGAGCGCTTCAAGCTTGGGTCCGATCCCCTTGATTTCCTTGAGGTTGTCGGCCTGACCACCACGTGGGCCGTCCAGAGCGGCAGGCTTGGTGCCTTCGCCTGTTCCTTCGAGTTTGCCATCGCCGTCATAATCGGGTGTGGCTGTGGCCGCAGGGGCCGGATCGGGTTTGGCAGCGGCCTTTTTCTTGGGCGCGGCTTTTTTGGCGGGGGCAGGTTTCGCGTCGGCTTCGGCGGCCTTGGCCGTGTCTGCCTTGGCTGGAGCGGCTTTGGCCGCGGGGGCCTTGGCTGCCGGTTTGGATGCGGGTTTGGCCGCATCGCCTTCGTATTTCCACGTGCCCTTGCGCGAGGCCAGTTCCGCCTCACCCGCGAGAGCGGCACTTGGGTTGATGCCACCGGCAACAGTGGGTGCCGCAGGGACGCTGACCGGCTCTGCCTGGCCTGCGGGCGTCGCCGCTGCCGCTGCTTCGGCAGAGCGTGCCGCTGCTGCGACGCGCGCCTCTTCGGCCTTGGCGGTCGTGGCGTCCACCTGCCCCACGGAGGCAGATCCCGCAGCCGGCAGTGTGCGGCACATCACGAGGTTCAGCAGCAGACCCGCAACCCCGAAGACAACCGCGCCCATGAATACGCCTTGCATGAACGACCAATCGCCCAAGACCCACAAAAGCACAGCGGCCAGAAATCCGCCCAGTGCTGCCACCAGCCAGCACCCGATGGCGCAGCTGATCATCCCTTGATTGTTGTCCATACGACTCCCTCTCCCGTTTTGAGGTTACTTTTTATAGATACCCTCTTTTTTTGCACGTTGGGAAAATTCTGTCTCTGCACCCGAAGCGAGCGCCTGCGCCTGCGTGACCCAATTGTCACGGCTGGCGCGCCCCTTGAAGCCCGCGAGGTTCTGATCCACCCACGCCAATTCGTCCGCTGTCCACGCCGCAACCTGGTCGAAATGGTAAAACCCAAGGCTGTGCAGCAGCTTTTCCAGCTTGGGGCCGACACCCTTGATCATCTTGAGATTGTCGGGGCCGCCGTCGCGGGCCGCGTCCAGCGTGGCGGGCTTGGTGCCCGGCGCCTCCGCTGCGGCGGGCGGTTCAGACGGTTCCGGCTTGCCCTTCGCTTCGGCAACGCTCGGCACGTTCTGACGGCTGGTGACGCCCTTGGCCGGTGTGTCGGCGGCTTTCTTCGCCTTGCCTTTCGGTGCTTCTGCCTTGTTCGCGGATTTATCGCGCCACGGTGCGATCAGCGGCACTTCGGTGCCGTCGATCCGTTTTACCGTGTCGCCGATATCCGTCGCCAGCTGCACCGAGGCATTGTATTTCGTGTGCCCGCTGTCGAAATCCTTGAGGGTCGTGAGGCCCGAGAGCGGTTCGGCGGCGTAGCGTCCGTTTTGCGGACCGGGTGTCGGCACGTCGCCGCGGCCCAGCTCATCAATGATCTCACCCATGCGCGCCGCTGTCAGATCCTCGTAATAGTCCTTGCCGATCTGCGCCATGGGCGCATTGGCACAGGAGCCGAGGCATTCAACCTCTTCCCAGCTGAACTTGCCATCCGCGGAGAGTTGATGCGCCTTGGGCGCGATCTTGTCCTTGCACACGGCCACAAGATCTTCGGCCCCGCAGATCATGCAGGACGTGGTGCCGCACACCTGGATATGCGCAACGGAACCAACAGGTTGCAGCTGGAACATGAAGTAGAACGACGCCACCTCGAGCGCGCGGATATAGGCCATGTCCAGCATGTCTGCGACCGTTTCGATCGCCGGGCGGGTCAACCACCCTTCTTGTTCCTGCGCGCGCCAGAGCAGCGGGATGATCGCGGAGGCCTGACGTCCCTCGGGGTATTTGGTGATCTGCGCCTCGGCCCAGGCCAGATTGGCGTCGGTGAAGGC
Organism: Tateyamaria rhodophyticola; assembly: GCF_047777875.1. GTDB lineage: Bacteria > Pseudomonadota > Alphaproteobacteria > Rhodobacterales > Rhodobacteraceae > Tateyamaria. The sequence goes on from NZ_CP180519.1 coordinate 55,924, forward strand.
GAAGATGTCGGGTTGTTCTGCGTGAAGGCGGCGGAGCATGGTGTGATCCCTCGGTCTGGGTGGAGACTGCGGGAGCCTCCGGCGGGAGTTTACTTGGCGAGATGAAGGTGAATCACCCCGTCACGATTTACAGGCGGGCGGGAGCAGCAGCAACGTCTCCTCATCCGCGGCGAAAGTGGCGATCCCCTCGGCCATCATCTCGCGGCTGAGGCGAATGGCCGTCGGGCGATCAATGCCAAGCTGGGGCATCTGCACGTTGGCCTGCGCCGTGGTTATCATGCAGCCATTGGCCTGCATCGCCTTGATCAGCGCGGCCTTGGCGTCATCGGCTTGGGCCGTGAGAGGCGCGCACGCGACAAGGAGTGATGCGGCAAAAAGGCGGTTCGGGTATGCGATCATTGGACCCTCCGGCGTTGGGCGAAGAAGTAGAGGCTGGCGAGGCCCGCCAGAACACCCACCGCAACATGCGGCCAAGGTGCTGCGTTCCAGTAAAGCAGCCCGTCAAACAGGCCCAGCCCTGCATAGCCCGCCAGCAGGAAAGCAAGAACCGCAGGGTCTGCATATAGAAAAGCGGCAATCGTCAGCATCCCGAAGAAGAAATACCGACCGCCCATCACAAAGGGGAGCGTCTCAAGCTGGTGATAGGTTCCAGCCAGCGCCGCCTCGGGCGCGGCGAGGAACCAGACGCAGTAGCACAGCAGCACTGCGCCACAGAGCAGTCCCAACCCGCGGATCGCGCGAAACGATATATCTGTTGGTCTCCCCATCACCGTGCGGCTCACATCCCGCGCGCGATCGCGTCAATGAGGTGCGCGGCGCGCCATTGTGATGCAGCGTGCATCAACGGTCGATCTCCCCGAACACCACATCCATGGTGCCGATGATCGCGGCCACATCGGCCAGCTGGTGGCCTTTGGAGATGTGATCCATCGCCTGCAGGTGCAGGAACCCGGGTGCGCGCAGCTTGGCGCGGTAGGGTTTGTTGCTGCCATCGGCCACGAGGTACACGCCGAACTCGCCCTTGGGCGCCTCGACCGCGCAATACACCTCACCCTCGGGTACGTGGAACCCTTCGGTGTAGAGCTTGAAGTGGTGGATCAGCGATTCCATCGACGTTTTCATGTCCGACCGGGACGGCGGCGTCAGTTTGCCCCGCGCCAGCACGTCGCCCGTGGCCTCGCGCAGCTTGGCAATCGCCTGTTTGATGATCGACACCGATTGGCGCATCTCTTCCATGCGGCACAGGTAACGGTCATAGCAATCGCCGTTCTTGCCCACGGGGATCTGGAAATCGAACTCATCATAGCATTCGTAGGGCTGCGCCCGGCGCAGGTCCCAGGCAAAGCCCGACCCGCGCACCATCACGCCGGAAAAGCCATAGAGCTGAATGTCCTCTTCGGTGACGACACCGATATCGGCGTTGCGCTGTTTGAAGATGCGGTTTTCGGTCAGCAGCCCTTCGATATCGTCCAGCACGCCGGGGAAGTGGTGGGCCCATTCCTCGATATCATCGAGCAGCGCGTTGGGCAGGTCCTGATGCACACCGCCGGGGCGGAAATACGCCGCGTGCAGGCGCGCGCCACAGGCGCGTTCATAGAACACCATCAGCTTTTCGCGTTCCTCAAAGCCCCAGGTGAGCGGCGACATCGCGCCCACATCCATGGCCTGCGTGGTGACGTTCAGCAGGTGGTTGAGCACGCGCCCGATCTCACAGTACAGCACGCGGATCAGCGACGCGCGGCGCGGCACCTCGACCCCCGTCAGCTTTTCAATGGCCAGACACCAGGCGTGTTCCTGGTTCATCGGTGCCACATAGTCGAGCCGGTCGAAATAGGGCAGGTTCTGCAGATAGGTCCGGCTTTCCATCAGCTTTTCGGTGCCGCGGTGCAAGAGACCGATATGCGGGTCGCAACGTTCCACCACCTCACCATCCAGTTCCAGCACCAGACGCAACACGCCATGTGCCGCCGGGTGCTGCGGTCCGAAGTTGATGTTGAAGTTCCGGATCTTCTGTTCGCCAGTCAGCGCGTCGTCGAATTTGGAGCCGTCCATCATGATGCCACCATGCTTGTCTGATAGGTTTCCTGCCAACGCACCGGCAGGCGTCCCATGCGGGTTTGGATATCGTCGTATTGCGGGCGCAGCAGTTGTGCAAGCTGCGTGCGCTCCTGCGGGGTGATTTGTGTGGTTGTGGAGGCGTTGACCTTGCGCGCGGGCCCGGCCAGATCGCCCTCAAGGCCCAGGAAATCCGCAAGCTGTGCCCGGGTTTCTGGGGCAAACAGGTCCTCGAAAAACACGACCCGCCGCTGCGCTTCGGGCACTGCGGCATAAAGGCGCGTCAACGTGCCGGCATAGTCGGAGCGTTGAAGTTCCGGGTTGTCCGCCTGCCCGGACAGGATGTCGTCCATCAATTCGCGCCGCGCCACATTGGCGTCCCGGCCTTGCAGGCTGCGCCGTCCCAGCGTCATTGCGATATTGGACCATAGCCGATCCACCGGGTCGCGCAGGATCATCAGGAACCGCGTCTTGCCCGCGTTGAGCGCCGCCATCCGCGCAAACGCCGCCTCGCTCAGAAGCGCATAGGCAGGCGTGATATCGGCCACAACGCGCGTCTGCGCGCCGATCCGACGCTGCATCAACGCCTCATAGCGGGCGTCGTCCTGATCCTGCGACGCGATCAACCCGATCCAGCGGTCCAGCTCTTCGACCCATGACCGTGCGGCACTGCGGGCATGCGCGGTCTGTGCAACCCCCACCGCCGCACGCTTCTTCTCGCGCACGCGCAACAGCTGATCCACGGTCCACATCGTGGACCCACGCTCGATACTGTCGAAATAATGCACTTCCTTGGAGGGCGGCAGTGCGGCCTGCGGATGCCAGCGAAGCGCCTGTGCCAGCCACGTGGTGCCCGCCTTGGCCGCCCCGATACCGTATAGAAACGCGGCCCCCATGGCTCAGCGTTTCTCCAGATCCTGCAAACGGATCGCCATGAACCACAAAAGCGCAATGGTGCCGACGGGGATGATGCAGATAAAGGCCCAGTACTGGTTGATCCCGAAATGCGGCAGCAGCTTGAACATCGGAATGATGGTCGCCGCCGCAATCAAAAGCCAGATCAACATGTCCATACTCCCGTCTTCCCTTTTGGCATCCGTGCGTCGCCCCTGCGGGCCGAGATCACTTGGCCGCTTCTGCGTCCTTCTTTTCGTCGCCCGGAAGGATGTATTCCGCCCCTTCCCACGGGCTCATGAAATCGAACTGGCGGTACTCCTGCACAAGGCTCACAGGTTCGTAGACCACCCGTTTCTCCACCTCGTCATAGCGCACTTCGGTATAGCCCGTGGTCGGGAAATCCTTGCGCAGCGGATGCCCGCGGAACCCGTAATCCGTCAGGATACGGCGCAAGTCCGGGTGGCCGGAGAACAGCAGGCCGAACATGTCGAACACCTCGCGCTCGAACCAGTCGGCGGAGGGGTGCGTGGGCGTGATCGACGGCACCATGTCCTCTTCGCGCACAGAGACCCGCAGGCGAATGCGCTGGTTCTGATACATGCTCAGCAGGTGGTAGACCACGTCGAACCGTTTGGCCCGACCGGGATAATCCACACCCGTGATGTCCACGAGGGTCGAGAACTTGCAGGTGTTGTCAGTCTTCAGGAACTCGACAAAGCCGGTGAGGCTGGCGGGTGCCACATCGACGTTCAGCTCGTCATGGGTCACATCCCACGCCAGCACGCAATCGGGGCGTTTCGCTTCGAGATAGGTGCCAAGTTCGGTCAGGGCTTCGGTCATGATTACTCCTTCGCGGGCGCGATCAGCGCACGATCGTCCCGGTGCGGCGGATTTTGCGTTGCAGCTGCATGATGCCGTAAACCAGCGCCTCTGCCGTGGGGGGGCAGCCGGGCACATACACGTCCACCGGCACGATGCGGTCACAGCCGCGTACCACCGAATAGCTGTAGTGATAGTAGCCGCCGCCATTCGCGCAAGAGCCCATCGAAATCACGTATCGCGGCTCGGGCATCTGGTCATAGACCTTGCGCAGGGCCGGTGCCATCTTGTTGGTCAGCGTACCGGCCACGATCATCAGGTCCGACTGGCGCGGGGACGCGCGTGGTGCTGTGCCGAACCGTTCCAGGTCATAGCGCGGGGTCGAGGCGTGCATCATCTCGACCGCGCAGCACGCCAGGCCAAACGTCATCCAGTGCAGCGAACCGGTGCGCGCCCAGTTGATGATGTCATCGGTCGACGTGAGCAAGAAGCCCTTGTCTTGCAATTCGCGGTTCAGCTCCTGGGTGGCGACCTCTTTGTCGGCCCCTGCCCTCATCACGCCCGTCGCAGTGCTCATTGCTGGAAAAGCCTCCATTTCAAGCTGGCTAAAGTGCTTGCCCGTGGTGGGTATGACGCGGCGCAGCGCAGGTCAAGTCGCCAGAGCCATCTGTGACCATCTGCCCGGCGTGTTTCAGGTCACATCCGTTAACGTTTTGGGAGCAAAGGGTGCGCTATGGTGCACTGCGTCCAACCGGAGGATGGGGAGCCGATGATGGACAAGGTGTTGCATGAGGTCGCGGACCGCGCCGTGCCGCAACGGGTGTTTCGCCTGCTGCTGGCCATGGGCGTTTGCGCGGTGACCGCGATCATCATCCTCGCCAACTGGATGACACGCTCCATCGACGACATTGCCGCCGACCACACCGCCCGCCTGATTGACGTCGCCCTGCGGGCCGAGCAGGACAGCATGGCCCTGCTGACCGCGGACTATACCGATTGGGAATTGGGGTTCGATATCGTGCAATCGCGGTCGCAAGAGGCCGTGCATGACAACATCGGGTCCGGCGCGACGGAATCCGGGTTCTTTGACGAAATCATGATCTGGTCCGGGGACACGACCCCGCTTTTTGCATACCGGCGGGACCATTTTGAAAGCGATCTGGACGCAGTAAGGGGCACGGTCGCCGCGCCGTTTCTGGCGGCCGTGCGCGCCACCGATCCCGCCGAGCGAGAGGTGGTTTCAGGCGCGGCGCGCGATGGCAATGATGTGCTTCTGGTGACGGCGGCGCGCTTCCTGCCCGACGATCTCGACGGATATGCGCCGGATGCATTCCCCGTCATGGTGGCCATACGCATCGTGGACCGCCCCTTTCTGGTGCGGCTGTGCGACCGGCTGCTGCTGCACAACATCACCTTTGGCAGTGAGAGTGACACTGCACAGGCATCCGTCACGCTCTACGGTCTCGACGACGCACCGGTCGCCACCTTGCGGGCGCAATTCGATCCGCCAGGCACGATGCTCATGTCCCGGTCGCTGGTCGTGGTGCTGGCGCTGTCGGGCCTTCTTGCCTTGGGCAGCCTGATCGTCGGGCGTGTCACATCACAGCAAACACATGCTTATCTGCAAGAACACATGCAGGCGCGGACCGATCCGCTGACCGGTCTGATCAACCGCGCCGGTCTGGACGAGTTGGTGCAATCGGACGAGGTGCGCCGCCGGTTTGCCGCCGGGCACGCGGCGGTGCTCTACCTCGACCTCAACAAGTTCAAGGCGCTCAACGACGCACACGGCCACGATGCCGGCGACAAGGCGTTGCGCAAACTGGCACAACGCTTGCAGGACGCGGTGCGGCGACGCGATGCGGTCGCACGGCTCGGCGGGGACGAATTCGCACTGCTTCTGTTTGACGCGCGCGCCGATGAGGCGGCGCGGCGCGTGTGCCATCGCCTTCAGACGGCTGCGGATCAGCCGGTCGATCTTGGTCAAGGGGTGCGGGTGCGGCTGGTGTCGTCCATCGGCGTCGCGATCGCAGAGCCCGGCGCAAACTGGAACACGTTGCTCATGCGCGCGGACGCTGCGATGTACCGTTCAAAACGTGCGGGATACGGCCAGCCGGTGTTCTACGATCCCAGCCGTGCCGACGACGACGGCCCAATGACAACGACAGATCCGGTGCTTCTGTAGGGATATTGTTGAGAACGCGTGGCTCACTGCCACTCAAGCGCGCCCTTTTTCCATTCATAGGCAAACCCGATGGTCAGCACGCCAAGGAACACCATCATCGACCAGAAGCCGACCATGCTGATGTCCTGGAACGCGACCGCCCACGGGAAAAGGAACGCAATTTCGAGGTCGAAGATGATGAACAGGATCGACACGAGGTAGAACCGCACATCAAACTTCATCCGCGCATCGTCAAACGCGTTAAAGCCGCATTCATAGGCCGACACTTTTTCCGGATCCGGATTGCGCACCGCAAGCACCACCGCCGCGAGGATCAGCACCAGCCCAAGACCGATGGCAACAGCCAGAAACACAAGAATGGGGAGGTATTCCCGCAGCATGTCTTCCATTGTCGGTCTCCTGTGCGCGGCGCATCTGCGCCTGGTGTGTGTCGCAGTGGGTTTACGCGGCACGCGCGGCAGCGTCAACAAACGCCCCGTTCAAATTCACAGATTTCACCGGGTGAAATCGCCGCAGATCGGTCCGCCTAGCGCGCGCCTCCGCGGGACCAGTCCGCCAGCGTCAGCCCATCGGCGCCGCGCACGACATTGACCCGTAGCGGCGTCGCAGGCCGTTCCGGCAAATCCACGGTCAAGTCGGCCTCGGTCTTGCCCGCATTGGCCACCGACTGCGCCACCTCCGGCAGCGCCATGAGCGCGCGATGCCCCAGGCCCAGCTCCGTTTCCATGGCGCTGTTGGCAAACACAAGTTCGCCCTGATCATTGTGCACCGTGAACGCCTTGCCGCGCAGCCCGCTGAGCGCCGCCAGCACGGCGTCATTTTCCGCCAGCGCCGCACTTAGCGCCTTTTGTTCAAAGCGTAGCAACTGGCGGTCGATCTTGCTTTCGGCGAGATCCGCGGCCAGCGTCAGATATTCCGCCTCACTGTCGCGCCAGATCCGCGGCGACATATTGATGGCACAGAGCGCCCCCACGATCCCGGAATCCTCGCGCCGCAGCGGCACACCAAGATAGGCGCCGATGCCGAAATGCGCCACTGCGGGCAACCTGCTCAGCTCGGGGTCACGGCGGATATCCGGCAGGCGCAACACCCGCCCCGACGCAACCGTGCGCCCGCAAACGGTGTCGCTGGTGCGCGACATCCGCGCCTCGACCGTGTCGGGCGCGGACGAATGCCCCATCGACAAAAGCACATCCTCATGGACGATACTGACCAGCGCCAAATCGCAGTTCAGCCTCGCGGCAACCGATTCCGCCAGCGCGTCAAATTCAGGCAAGCTGCTGAAATTATGAGAAAAGTCCTGCATTCTATGATCCTGCACCACTGTATAACCCCACGCCAATTGGGGGCCGGAAACAACGCCGTACAGCAGACGCAATAGACTGCTTTTTCCTCTCGTAACCGAACCAGACTTACCCAGCGTCACCTTTACCTTAATGCAGGACCGCGCAGTTCCAAACTAAAATAGCAAAATGTCCGATGCACCGCTGCCCCGGCGCAACGCATGGATCGCGGCCAGGTCCGGGTCCGCAATCCACGCATCCGCCGCCGCAGCGTCCGGAAACCGCAAGAGCGCCACCATATCCGGCAGGATCGGTGCGCCATCAATGACCCTCGGTTCGGGCGAGGCATGCACAACCTCGCCACCGTGACGCGCCAGCGCCTCTGCCGCGTGTTCGCGGTATTGGCCAAGTTTCTCGGGATCGGTGATGCGTAGCATCGCAACGGCATATGCAGTCATGGGACTGTCTCCTTGTGTTGATGCCGGAAAACTAGCCTGTCGGCCATTGTGCAAAAATGATTAATCATCGACATATGGGTGTGCGCAAACGATCGGCAGGAAGGCAAGGTATGGATTGGGGTGATCTACGCTATGTGCTCGAAACGGTGCGCCATGGCGGGCTGAGCGGGGCCGCGCGCGAACTGGGCGTTAACCACGCCACCGTTGCACGCCGGATTGCCGCGGCGGAAGCCGCACTTGGCACGCCGCTCTTTGACCGACGCCCCACCGGGTACATCCCGACAGAGGCCGGGCGGGACGCGGCCCGCGCCGCCGAAGGTGTGGAGGCCGAACATGCCGCGCTCAGCCGGTCCATTGCCGCGCGGCAGAGCAGCCTCAGCGGGCCGTTGACCGTGACCGCCCCGCCCTTGCTGATCCAGACCGTGCTGGCCCCGATGCTGCGCGATTTCACCCGCGCCTACCCGGATATCATGCTGAAGGTGCTGGGGGCGAACGCGACGCTGAACCTCGCGCACCGCGAGGCGGACGTGGCCATCCGCATCGCGCATGAACCCGACCCGGATCTGGTAGGGCGGCGCGTCGCATCACAGCAATCGGCCGTCTATGCTCACCGCGATTACGTGGCCCGGATCAAGGCCGAGGCGCGCACCGGGCTGGACTGGCTACGCTTTGTGCATTGGGAGGCGCCGCCGAAACCGGTGCTCGACCGGTATCCCGACACCCGTGTTGCCATGTATCTCGATGACATGATCGCCATGCAGGGGATCTTGCGCATGGGGCTTGGGGCCACGCGGATGGTCTGTTTCCTTGGCGACCACGATCCTGATCTTGCCCGCGTGCCGGACCTGCCGCTGATGCCCTATGCGCCCATTTGGGTGCTGACCCATGCGGATCTGCGGCATGTGCCGCGCATTGCCGTCTTTACCCGGTACATGTCCGACGCGCTACGGGCAGGCAGCGCGGCTTTTGGGGGCGAAGCGCCCTAGGACGCGGGCACAACCCAATCCGCGGGGCGTTTGTCAAAGAAGGCGGCGATGCCTTTGCCCGCCTCGTCGGTTTCCCACTGCGCCCGCAGGGCCGCAACGGATCGGTCGACCTGCGCCGCCGTGACGCCACCGCCCAGATCAAGCGCCAGCGCCTTGGCCGCCGCAACCGCCCCCGGTGCGCAAGCAAGATACGGCGCCACCTCTGCCTCGACCAGCGCGTCGAGCTCGTCCGCCGGCGCCACCTGCGCCAGCAGGCCCAGCCGCACCGCCTCGGCGCCGTCAAACACACGGCCCGACATGAACACCCGGCGCGCACGCCCCTCGCCCATGCGCGCAATCACATAGGGACCGATGGTGGCCGGGATCAGGCCCAGCCGCGTTTCGGTCAGCGCCATCTTGATGCCTTGGGCCCCAAGCGCCACGTCGCAGACCGCCGCCATCCCGACACCGCCGCCAAACGCGTTGCCATGCACCACCCCGATCAGCGGTTTGGGCATGGTGTTCAGCGCCCAGAGCATGTCGGCCAGCCGCCGCGCCTCCCGCTCGCGCCCGGCCCCGTCTGCGGCCATCTGCGCCTGCATCCAGTTCAGGTCCCCGCCCGCGCAGAAACTGCGCCCGGCACCGCGCAACACGACAACGCGCACCGCCGCATCGTCGCCGAGGGTGCGCGCGGCTTGGGTCAACGCATCCATGGTCGCGGCATCCAGCGCATTGTGCTTGTCCGCGCGGGTGATGGTCAAGGTCGCAACACCGCGTGCATCAATGCTGATCTCGACGGTGCTCATGCCCCCTGCTCCACCAGATCACGGGCAAAGCGGGCGGCAGCCGCCACCTTGTCGAGGTCGAGACCCGTGGCATAGCCCAGCCGTTCAAAGTGGGCCGCAACCGCTTCGGTTGCGACATTGCCCGCCGCACCCGGCGCATAAGGACAGCCGCCCAGCCCCCCCACGGACGCATCGAAAATCCGCACCCCAAGGCTGAGCGAGGCATCGATATTGTCGAGCGCGTGGCCATCCGTGTCATGGTAATGCCCGGCCAGACGCCCCACCGGCACCACGTCCCGCACCGCCAGTAACATGCGCGCGATCCCGTCCGGCGTGGCCCGTCCCAGCGTATCGCCCAGCGATATTTCATGACAGCCCATGGCAAAGAGCCGGTCCGCCACCCGCGCCACGGCCCCCGGATCCACCGCCCCGTCATAGGGGCAGTCCACCACGCAGGACACGTATCCGCGCACCGGCAGGTCGATGGCGCGCGCAGCCTCTATCACGGGTGCAAACTGCTCCAGTGCTGCGTCCACGCTTGCGTTCATGTTGGCGCGCGAAAACCCTTCGCTGGCACTGCCGAACACCGCGACCTCATCGGCGCCAGCAGCACGCGCATCCTCGAACCCGCGCATATTGGGGGTCAGTGCTGCGTAGCGCAGCCCCGGTTTGCGCGTGATCCCGGCCAGCACATCCGCGCTGCCCGCCATCTGCGGCACCCACTTTGGGCTGACAAAGCTCGCGCATTCGATCCGGGCAAAGCCCGCATCGCTCAGCATATCGGTCAACCGCACCTTGTCCGCGACGGAGATATCCCCCGGCTCATTCTGCAACCCGTCGCGCGGGCCCACCTCATAGATTTCAACCGTGCCCTGCATCAAACCTCCCACGCGGGATAGAACTCCCGCTGATAAAGCCGTGTGTCCGCGTCCGGCAGGCTCGCGATGAAACCGAGCCGTTCGGTGATGCGCGCATACCAGCGCGCGGTTTCGGGATGATCGTCCAGCGTCGCAAAGTGCCGCGCCATATAAACCGCCTGCCCCACCGAGATGTCCGCAGCGGAAAACCCGGATGTCAGCAGGTAGTCGCGATTTTCGACCGGCGTGGACAGCCGCGCTTCGATCGCGTCATAGCATTTGCGCACCCGCGCCGCCTCCAGCTTCATCACGATGGGGCTGCGCATCGCATCATCATAAAGCGCGACATGCTGCTGCGTCAGCGCGGCGGCGTGCTGGCTGATGGTTTCGGCGAAATGCACCCAGACAAGCCATGCCATACGGTCCGGATTGCCCGGTTGGCGACCCAACCGGTCGGGGCTGTGGCGTTCGCACAGATATTCGGTGATGGCCCCGGTTTCGAACATCCGCTCGCCCTCGATCTCGAGCGCGGGCACGCGGCCGGCGGGGCTGAGCGACAGGTATTCGGGGCGGCGCAGGGATTTGTCGAACGGGTGGATTGCCACGCGAAACGGGACATCCAGTTCATTGAGCAGCCACAGGGTCCGCATCGACCGCGTCTGGGGGCAGTGGTGCAGCGTGATCATCATGCGCCTCCTACAGGAACCATCGGCCCGTTTCGGTATATTGCCAGACCCACCCCGCCAGTATCGCCGCAAAGGGCGCGCACCAGATGAACCGCGCGACGCCGCGCCGACGCGGGTGCGGCGGGTCTGCGAGACCGCCCCGCCACCATCGGCGCACGCCCGAAAAAATGGCCACGATCAGCCCCTGCCCCACCAGCTGGATCAGGAGGAGCGGCAGAAACAGGAGTGCGATGGCTGAGACCAGTGGAAATGACACACCGATCATGAGGCCAAGGACGGTGTAGATCAGAACAAACGCCAGTTCGACGATGTGCACCTGTCCGTCCAGCACCCTCATTCCGCATCGCCACCCTCTTCCAACCGGATGAGGGCCGCGCCCGCCGTCACCTGATCACCGCCCGCGACCAGCACTTCGGCCACGACGCCGTCGCGCGGTGCGGTGAGGCTGTGTTCCATCTTCATCGCCTCCAGAATGGCCAGACGGTCGCCTTTGGCGACGGACGCGCCTGCGCCCACGAACACGTCGCGAACAAGGCCCGGCATGGGCGCTTCGATCACATTGGCGTTGGCACCACTCTGGTCCTGCGTCGCCAACAGGTCAACCGCGTCGAACCGGATGCCATATTGATCGAACACTGTCACATTTGGCCCGTGTTGCACGGCGCGGGGCAGCGGGCCCTGCGCGCCCCACCAGCGGCCATCGCGATAGGTGATGTCGTGGGGTGTCTCTCCGACGGTCCACTTCTGCTCCGTGTCGCTCAGCACCTCGACCAGCGGATCAAGCCGCGTCTCGCCTTGCGCCAGCGGCACCGTGCGCCGCAGCGGCGCCCACAAGGCGAACCCCATTTGCGGGCGTGGGTCGTTCAGCCCCGCCACAGTCATCGCCGCGGCAATCACGTGCAGCGCCGATTGCTCCGGCGGCGCGGTCAGCGCCTCGAGATCCCGCGCGATCAACCCTGTGTCCACATCCCCTGCGGCAAAGCCATCATGCGCCGCAAGCGCACCCAGAAAGGCCAGGTTTGTCACCGTGCCCGCCACTTCGGTCTGCGCCAGCGCCTGCCCCAGCTGTTTCAGCGCCACGGCACGGGTGGGACCGTGCACAATCAGCTTAGCGATCATCGGGTCGTAATGCGGGCTGATGGTGTCGCCTGCCCGCACGCCGCTGTCGGCACGCGCCGCATCCGGAAAGGCCAGATGATCCAGCGTGCCCGTCGCAGGCAGGAACCCCGCGGACACGTCTTCGGCATAAAGCCGCGCCTCAAAGGCGTGGCCTGTGATCGACAGATCCTCCTGCGCCATGGGCAGGCCTTCTCCGGCGGCCACCCGCAATTGCCATTCCACCAGATCAACACCGGTGATGGCCTCGGTCAGGGGGTGTTCGACCTGTAGCCTTGTGTTCATCTCCATAAAGTAGAAGCCGTCGGCGCGCAGGTCGCCGGTGCCGTCGACGATGAATTCAACCGTGCCCGCGCCCTTGTAGCCGATGGCTTCGGCCGCGCGCACCGCCGCCGCCCCCATGGCGGTCCGCATGTCGTCCGTCATACCCGGCGCCGGGGCTTCCTCGATCACCTTCTGGTGGCGACGCTGCAGGGAACAATCGCGTTCAAACAGGTGCAGCGCATGTGATCCGTCGCCAAACACCTGCACTTCGATATGGCGCGGTTGGGACACGAATTTCTCGACCAGCACATCCGGGTTGCCAAAGGCGGTTTGCGCTTCGCTCCGGGCGCTGGCCAGTGCGTCGGCAAAGTCGCCGGGCCCCTCGACCAGGCGCATCCCCTTGCCACCGCCGCCCGCCACGGCTTTGATCAAGACCGGAAAGCCCATCTTTTCGGCTTCCGCCGCCAATAGGTCATCATTCTGGTCGGCACCATGATAGCCTGGCACGACAGGCACGCCCGCCTCTATCATCAACGCCTTGGCCGCATCCTTGAGGCCCATCGCCCGGATCGCGTCCGCAGAAGGCCCGATAAAGGTCAGGCCCGCGGCCTCCACCGCCTCGACGAACTCCGGGTTCTCGGACAGAAACCCGTATCCCGGATGGATCGCCTGCGCGCCCGTCTCGAGCGCTGCTGCGATGATCGCATCGCCGCGCAGGTAACTCTTGGCCGGGGCCGCACCGCCGATATGCACCGCAACGTCCGCCATCGCCACATGCTTGGCCCCCGCATCCGCATCGGAATAGACCGCAACGCAGGCCACCCCCATGCCTTGCGCCGTTTCCATGATCCGGCAGGCAATCTCGCCCCGGTTCGCAATCAGGATCTTGTCAAACATGCACAGCCCCCCCGAGACCTGCGATCCTCTTGCCTGATCTGTCGATCTCTGCAACGGTACGGGTACAACTCTGGGTTTGCATATTTAACCCACCTATTTTGAAACGATTGATTTGCGAAGGAGAGCGGCGATGTCCGGAGAATTCAGCTGCAGAGGGATTTTGCGCAGCAAAGATCTCAAAACCGTGTCCGAGTTCGGGTTCCATCTGAACGTGATGCTCGATCTGTCCCACAACACGTTTTTCGAAACCATCGGCACGGCCCGGAACAGTTACGCCGTCATGGCCAAACCCATCGAACTGGATTGCCAGTTGTCGATCGCGGGCACGCCCGACTATGCCGGGTACATGAAAAAGCTCATGTCCGGTTCGGGCACATCGCCGATGCAGGACTTTGCACGCCAATTGTCCACGCGTTCGATGACCAAACGTGTTCCGCTGGTCAAGGAGTTCGAGGACCTCATGACCAGCCACAAGGTCAAGCTGGAGTTTCCCGATTTCGACGCATCGGTCGCGGCGGTCGACAGCTTTGTAGAAGGGACCGATGTCGCACGGGCGGTTGCGGCGGCAACAGCGGCGACCATGGATGAGTTCGACCAGCTGGATGTCGCGACGCGTTCGTCGATGGGCATGTATGCGCGCACCACCGCGACGTCTTTTTCGCGCAGCGGCAGCGGCGAACGCATCCCGCGCATCGCCCATCGCCGCGCCTGAGGGCGCTGCGTCCAGACACATATGTGCCAAGCGCGCCATCACATGCGGAACACGCCAAAGCGTGTCTCCTCGATCGGTGCGTTCAGGGCCGCGCGCAGCGACAGGTGCAGCACATCGCGCGCGCGGCGCGGGTCAACGATGCCGTCGTCCCAGAGCCGTGCGCTGGCATAGAGCGGGTGGGATTGTTCCTCGAACATGTCGATGGTCGGTTGTTTGAACGCGGCCTCTTCCTCCGCCGACCACGCACCGCCCTTGCGCTCGATCCCGTCGCGTTTCACGGTCGCCAGAACCCCCGCCGCCTGCGCGCCGCCCATCACGGAGATGCGGGAATTGGGCCAGGACCACAGGAACCGCGGGGAATAGGCGCGGCCCGCCATGCCGTAATTCCCCGCCCCGAACGACCCACCGACCAGCATCGTGATCTTGGGTACGGACGTGGTGGCCACAGCCGTCACCATCTTGGCCCCGTGGCGCGCAATCCCTTCGTTCTCGTACTTTTGCCCCACCATGAACCCGGTGATATTCTGAAGAAAGATCAGTGGGATACGCCGCTGACTGCACAGCTCGATGAAATGCGCGCCCTTCTGCGCGGCCTCGGAAAACAGCACGCCATTGTTGGCGATGATGCCCACGGGGAGCCCCTCGATATGGGCAAAACCGCAGACCAGCGTTTCGCCAAACCGCGCCTTGAACGCATCAAAACGTGACCCGTCGACCAACCGTGCAATCACCTCATGAATGTCATAGGGCGTGCGCAGGTCCCCCGGCACAACGCCAAGGATTTCGTCGGGGTCAAAGGCAGGCGCCTCGGGGGATTGCGCCGCCGCGTGAGCCTGCGCAGGCCCGAGGCTCGCCACCGCCTGCCGCGCCAGCGCCAGCGCATGGGCGTCATCATCGGCTAGGTAGTCGGCCACACCAGACAGGCGTGTATGGACGTCGCCGCCCCCAAGCGCCTCGGCGCTCACGACCTCGCCCGTCGCCGCCTTGACCAGCGGTGGACCGGCGAGGAATATCGTCCCCTGTTCCTTCACGATGATCGTCACGTCCGACATCGCGGGCACATACGCCCCACCGGCGGTACACGACCCCATGACGACAGCAATCTGCGCAATCCCCTTGGCGCTCATCTGCGCCTGATTGAAGAAGATGCGGCCAAAATGGTCGCGGTCGGGGAACACCTCGTCCTGATTGGGCAGGTTCGCCCCGCCGCTGTCCACAAGGTAGATGCAAGGCAGATGGTTCTGTTCCGCGATCTCCTGCGCACGCAGGTGCTTTTTGACGGTCATGGGATAGTAGGTGCCGCCTTTGACCGTGGCATCGTTGCAAATCACCATGACCTGCCGCCCCTGCACCTGCCCCACGCCCGCAATGACACCGGCACAAGGCGCCGCACCGTCATAGAGGCCATGCGCCGCTGTCGCGCCCACTTCGAGGAAGGGTGTCCCGGGGTCGAGCAGGTTCGCCACCCGGTCACGCGGCAACATCTTGCCCCGTGACAGATGCCGCTCGCGCGCACGCTCCCCGCCCCCGGCCATGGCCAGCGCTGCGGCCTCCTGCACGGTGCGCAGCGCCTCCAGATGGGCAAGGCGGTTGGCTTTGAAGCCTTCGGATGACGGGATGGCCTGGGAGGTCAGTTTCATGTTTGGTATCTCCTCCAAATGCGCCAGGCTGTGCGGGCAGCCGTCCAGCGCTGCATCGAAATGAACAAACTGCACATGTCTTTCGGCCGCAGCGATCCCGGACAATCAATCGCTTGTTCTGTGGCCTGCGCCCACTGCCGCTCGAAAGTGCCTGGACCAAATCCCGTCAGGTTCGATATGTCAGGCTTCTGCGCGATCAACACAGCAAGTCTTCTATCAAGCGTGGCGGACAACGCGTCGAAACATGGCAGCCGGTCAGGTGCCTGTCGCCCAATCGCGCAATAATCGGCAGCATTGGTCACGCAATGCGCGTCCATCTCGCCTGCTGCCGCGCTGTCTTCCTGCACCAAATCGATGCACCCAATCATCCAACGCGCAGCGTCAGCAGGCGCGCGCTGCGCCATGGCGTAACCCGGAATGGTCACAGAGAAGGCAAGCAGTGTCGCTTTCACGTAAACGATCAACCCCGCCCCTCCGCCGCCGCCCGTGCGCGCAGCTCTTTGCGGATCACCTTGCCCGTCACGGTCATGGGCAGCGCGTCCAGAAATTCGATCTCGCGGGGATAGGAATAGGCGGCGAGCCGGTCGCGCACATGTGCTTGCAACGCTGCGGCATCGGGCGTTTTACCGGGCTTGGGCACAACGTAGGCCTTCACGATCTCGGTGCGCAGGTCGTCGGGTTTGCCGACCACGCCCACGGTTGCCACGTCCGGGTGGGTCAGCAGGCAGTCTTCGATCTCGGACGGGCCGATGCGGTAGCCCGCAGAGGTGATCACATCGTCGTCTCGTCCCATAAAACGGATGAACGCTCCGTCATGTTGGCCGCGATCGCCGGTCAGCAGCCAATCGCCGCGAAACTTTGCCGCCGTCGCGTCCGGGTTGTTCCAATAGCGCAGCATCATGGACGGCGCGCCGCGCCTGACCGCTATATCGCCCTCGCCGTCCGTTATATTGCCCGCAGCGTCGATCACCGCCACGTCAAAGCCCGGCACCGGCCGGCCCATGCAGCCCGGTTGCGGCGCGAACCGCGCGGCGCAGGAAGACACGACCATGTTGCACTCGGTCTGGCCGTAGAATTCGTTGATCGTCACGCCGAGCGCCGCACGCCCCCATGCCAACATTTCCGCGCCCAAAGGCTCGCCCCCGCTCGCCACCGACCGCAACCCGTCGATGCGCGCACCCGCCGCCTTGAGCATGCGCAGCGCGGTGGGCGGAAAGAACACGTTGCGCACCCGGCCCCGGGCAATGATGTCGGCGCAGACCTCCGGGCTGAACTTGTCCGCCCGCGCCGCGACCACCGGCACGCCAAGGGCCAGACCCGGCATCAGCACATCAAACAGCCCACCAATCCACGCCCAGTCCGCAGGGGTCCACAGGCAATCATGCGGCTGGCCCAGATCATCATGGCTGAGGGCGACGCCGGGGATGTGACCGTCCAGCACGCCGTGACCGTGCAAGGCCCCCTTGGGCTTTCCGGTTGTGCCGGAGGTATAGATCAGGACGGCGGGCGTGTCGGTCGTCACCTCGGCGGGTGACAGGGCTGCAGGCGTCTGGGCGAGGTCGGCGGCATCAAGGCACAGCGCCAGATCACCGACCAATGCGGCCCCTTCGGCATCGGTGAGGACAAGCGACAGACCGGAATCGGATATCCGCGAGGCCAGCGCATCCTGCTTGAACAGCTTGAACAACTGTACGGAAATCGCACCCAGTGACCAGATCGCCAGATGCGCCGCGGCACAGGCGGGTCCCTGCGACAAGAGCACGCCCACGCGGTCACCCGGCGCAATATCCGCCAATCCGCGGGCAATCCCCCCGGCCATGCCGCGCAGATCGGCATAACTCACGTCACGGCGCGCGGCACCTGTCAGATCAATGATCGCCACACGGTCCTGCGGATGATCAAGGCACTGCGCCGCCATGTTCATATGCCGGTCTCCGCGATCTCGCGCACCCGGCCCAGACGGTCCACGGCATAGAGCCGCTCAAGGCAACGCACGTGGAACACCGCGCCATCCGCGCCCGGCAGACCGATGCAATCGGTGACCCGTCCCCCATGTTGGGCCACGTGCCGCTCCGCCACCGCCATGATGATCGCGCTGCTGTCGAGCGTCACCTGTCGCTGACCCAGCCAGTAGCCGCCCAGACCCGCCAGCACCACCAGCGTCGCAGTTGTGATCAGCACGGACCGTGGCATCAGCCCATCGCCGCCACCAGCTCGCGCCCCACGAGCATGCGCCGGATCTCGGACGTGCCCGCCCCGATCTCCATCAGCTTGGCATCGCGGAAGAGGCGCGCCACCGGCGCATCCGCGAGGAACCCGGCCCCGCCCATGGCCTGCACGGCCTGATGCGCCTGTGTCATCGCAGCCTCCGATGCATAGAGACAGCAGGCGGCGGCATCCTGCCGCGTCACCTGCCCCCGGTCGCAGGCCTTGGCAACCTCGTAGACATAGGCGCGTGCGGAATTCATCGCAGTGTACATGTCCGCGATCTTGCCCTGCATCAGCTGGAAATTCCCGATTGCTTTGCCGAACTGCTTGCGTTCGGACACGTATGGCATCACCTCATCGAGGCAGGCCGCCATGATGCCGAGCCCAATGCCTGCCAGCACCACCCGTTCGTAATCCAGGCCGGACATCAGGACGGCAACGCCGCGCCCCTCTTCGCCCAGCACGTTGTCAAACGGCACCTCCACATCGTCAAAGATCAGCTCGGCGGTGTTGGACCCGCGCATCCCGAGCTTGTCGAAATGCGGTGAGGTGCTGAACCCGGTCATGGCCTTTTCGATCAGGAAGGCGGTGATCCCCTTGGGCCCTGCGCCGGGGTCGGTCTTGGCATAGACCACCAGCGTATCGGCGTCGGGCCCGTTGGTGATCCAGTATTTGTTGCCGTTCAGGATGTAGCGGTCGTTGCGCTTTTCCGCATTCAGCGACATGGACACGACGTCCGATCCCGCCCCCGCCTCCGACATGGCCAGAGCGCCCACATGCGCGCCGCTCACGAGACCGGGCAGGTATTTTTCCTTCTGCGCGTCGGTGCCGTTGAGGTTGATCTGGTTCACGCAGAGGTTCGAATGCGCGCCATAGCTGAGTGAGACGGACGCGCTGGCCCGCGCCACTTCCTCGACCGCGACCGTGTGCGCGAGATAGCCCATGCCCGCGCCGCCAAACGCCTCCGGCACGGTGATGCCCAGCAGACCCATTTCACCCAGTTCAGGCCAGAGTGCAGGTGGAAAGGCGTTGTCGGCGTCGATGGCCGCCGCCTGCGGCTTGACCCGGTCCTGCGCCCAGCGATGCACCATATCGCGCAACGCGTTCACGTCTTCGCCCAGATCGAAGGTCATGGAATGGGTGAACATGGCGCGCCTCCCCGCATAAATGAACACTTGTTCAATTTATAGCTATAAGGATGCCTTGGTCAAATCAAAAGACGTAGCGTGCCCGGCACGCAGCCGGTTTCGCGCGGCGGGCATTGATTGCTTTGACGCAATGCCACGGAACTGCATTTTGCACGAATGTCGGCTGCTAGACTGCCGTTCGGCCAAAAATCATCATTCGGAAGTTGCACAAACGGAAGCGACTGTTTCGTTCGAAGAGGTCGAGACAGCGTTGAAAACACAGTGCTTAGAATTGAGCTCTTGGAACAGCAAAGCTGCAGCCATGGAAATTACGAAGGAGCCGATGCAGAACGTAACATTTCGGAAAAGCGCATTCCTGGCGTTTCTGTTTCCAGAGTGCATCAGAACCCGCCAAAATGAAACGTAACCGCCCGTTGCAACGTCCCACGTGCCGCGCGCAGTAGCATGTGCCGTGGAGATTAGGCCCCCCAGCGATGCAAAGAGCTTCAAGAACCAAAAGATCGTGACCAGAAAGCCGAAGATTACCACCATCAAGAGTAAATGGATAAACGTGGCCAAGACTATAGGCTCCTAGAGGACCGCACTTGGAATAAACTGAGGCCTGCGAGAACAGGGTCGCTGATTTTGACCAAATGGGCAACAACAACGCTGAATCTGCAAAGCAGACATGGGGACGTTTGCGGCGAAAGTGCGCTTCGTCCGCTTTTTCCCGCTAACAGGGCGCTGTCTTTTGATACACTGCCGAAACCTCGGCCCGGATGATCTGTGCGATCAGCGTGCAATCGTCGATACTGAAGGTCAGCGGCACGCGCATGTCCACAACACCGGCCAGGATGCGGTCACTGGCCGCCATTGGCTTTGACGGCGCATAGCGCCAGCTGTCGTAGCGGCTGGTGAAGGCGACGGGTTCGGGCGCGCCGAACCATTTGAGTTCCACCCCGCGCGCGGCACAGCGCGCAATCACCTCACGTACGGCCGATCCCGCCCAATCCAGCAGCAGGAACTGGATGGAGGAGCCAACGATAGTCTCCTGTTCGGGCCGTTCGATCACGGTCAGACCCGGGGTGCCGCGCAGGCCATCCTCCAGCGTGCGGTAACGGTCGTTCCAGCGCTGCACCTGTGCGTCCAGATCGGCCAGCTGCGGGCGCAGGATCGCGGCGCGCAGGTTGTCCATGCGGCCTGAGATGTTCGGCGTGTCGTACTTGATGTCGTCAAATACGTGCGGCGGGGGGGCCGCATTGTGTCGTTCATAGAGCATATAGCTGCCCGACAGCATGATGGCGCGGGCGGCGATGTGCGGATCGTCCGTCACCAGCAGCCCGCCCTCGCCCGCGTTGATATGCTTGTAAGTCTGGCAGGAATAGCACCCCACAGCCCCGTGCCGCCCCGACGGCGTGCCGCGCCATGCGGCGCCCATCGTGTGGGCGCAATCCTCGATCACCGTCACACCGGCGGCGTCGCACATCGCCATCAGCCGGTCCATGTCGCAGATATGCCCGCGCATGTGGCTCAAGAGCAGCACGCGCGCCTCGCCCAGCTTCGCCTCAAGATCATCAAGGTCGATGGTCAGCGCCTCGGTCACGCCCACGAACACCGGCACACCGCCCACCGCAGCAATCGCCCCTGGCACAGGGGCCAGCGTGAACGCATTGCTCAGAACCTTGTCCCCGTGCCCCACGCCCACCGCGCGCAGGGCCGTCGCCATCGCATACCCGCCCGAGGCCACGGCGAGGCTGTATTGCGCGCCCACAAGCGCTGCGAACTCTTCTTCAAGCCGCGCGGCCTCCGCCACCTCGCCCTGGGCCGTGTTGTAGCGGTGCAGACGCCCGTGGCGCATGACCTCCACCGCCGCGGCAATGGCGGTCTCGGGGATGGGTTCCTGCTGGGTGAAATTGCCGGTGAAACGCTCTGTCATGACCGCTTGTTTGGGACGGCGCGCGGCGCAGGTCAAGCCACCCTCCGGCAATTTGAAAACCTGAAACGCCGCCTTTGCCTCAGCCGCGCGGGGCGAGCTGGGCGACGATCCCGGTCAGGTCCGCATAATCATCGAGCAGCGCCTCTGGCTCCAGCGCCGCCATATCCTCGCCTGATGGGCCAAAGGTCACGAGGATCGACGGCACACCCGCCGCGCGCGCGGTGTTGCGGTCCGTGTCGCTGTCACCGACCAGCAGGCAGTCGGTCGGACCATGCCCCAAGAGGCGCGCGGCCTCGATCAGCGGCGCGGGATCTGGCTTGCGCACGGGCAGCGTATCGGCCCCCACGAGGCAGCCGAACGCATCCAGCACCCCCAGTTCCGTAAACAGCTGCCGCGCCAGCCCCTCGGGCTTGTTGGTGCAGATGCCGACGCTGTGCCCGGCCACCTTCAGCGCCTCCACAGCCTCCATCGCACCGGGATAGAGCACGGTGTGCACGGCAATCGCGTCCCCGTAAGCCTCAAGCAGCACCGGATAGTACCGATCCACCACGGCCGCATCATACGCGCCCAGCCGTTCGAGCCCGGTGGTCAGCATCCGCCGCCCCCCGCGCAGCGCCACACCCGCATCGCCAGGCCCCAGCACATCCCCATGCCCCATGGCCCGGAAACAGTGGTTCGCGGCGGCCAGCAAATCACCGCTTGTGTCCGCCAATGTTCCATCCAGATCGAAAACAACCGCTGTCATGCCCCGCCTTCCCTGTTGCAAGCCGCAACAACCTTTTACCCGCGCCCGCTTGCGCCTTTGGGTCCAGCGGATAAACAGGGGGCCACAAAAACACAAAGACAAACGGCCAAAGAGGCAAAGAATGAGCGTTGCACTGATCATCCTGGCCGCAGGCAAAGGCACACGGATGAATTCGGACCTGCCCAAGGTTCTCCATCCCATTGCAGGTGCGCCGATGCTGCACCACGCGATGCGCACCGGCGCGGCGCTTGATCCTGCGCACACCATCGTGGTGGCGGGACACGGCGGCGATGCGGTGCAGGCCGCCGCGTGGGCCCATGACGCACAGGCCCGCGTGGTCATGCAGGAGGAACAGCTGGGCACCGGTCACGCCGTGGATCAGGCGCGCGATGCGCTCAAGGGCTTTGACGGGGACGTCGTCGTTTTGTTTGGTGACACGCCATTTCTGCAGCCTGAGACGCTGGAGCGGATGCTGGCAGCGCGCAAGGATCATGACGTGGTGGTCCTGGGCTTCGATGTGGCCGAGTTGCAGCCGCGCTATGGCCGTTTGGTGATGGACGGCGACCGCCTGTTGCGGATCGTTGAATACAAGGACGCGACCGAAGACGAACGCCAGATCCGCTTTACCAACAGCGGGCTTCTGGCCTGCGATGCGGCGACCCTGTTCGATCTGATCTCCGGCCTCAGCAATGACAACGCATCCGGCGAATATTACCTGACGGAGGTGGCGGAGCTGGCCAATGCGCGCGGCCTGTCCGTCACAGCCGTGAAATGCGATGAGGCGGAAACGTTGGGTGTAGACAGCCGCGCGGACCTTGCCGCCGCCGACGCGCTGTTTCAGGCGCGTGCGCGGGCTGCGCTGCTGGCCGACGGCGTGACGCTTGCCGCGCCGGACACCGTTTACCTGTCCTATGACACCATCATCGGGCGCGATGCGATGATCGAACCCAATGTGGTCTTTGGCCCCGGCGTCACGGTGGAAAGCGGCGCGACGATCCGGGCGTTTTCGCACCTCGAAGGGTGCCACGTGTCACGCGGCGCCATCGTTGGCCCCTATGCCCGCCTGCGCCCCGGCACGGAATTGTCCGAAGATGTGCGTGTGGGCAACTTTGTCGAGGTCAAGAACGCGGTTGTCGCGACAGGCGCTAAAATCAACCACCTCAGCTATATCGGCGACGCCACCGTGGGCGAGGCCAGCAATATCGGCGCAGGCACGATCACCTGCAATTATGACGGCGTGATGAAGCACCGGACCGAGATTGGCGCGCGCGCCTTTATCGGGTCGAACACGATGCTGGTGGCACCGGTTTCCGTGGGCGACGAGGCGATGACCGGGTCCGGGTCGGTGATTACGTCAGACGTCGAAGACGGCGCGCTGGCCATTGCGCGTGCGCCACAGGTCGAAAAACCGGGCATGGCCCGCAAATTGTTTCAAATGTTAAAGGCCAAGAAGGCCAGACAGAGCAGAGGCAGCTAAAAATGTGTGGTATTGTCGGGGTCCTCGGACATCACGAAGCAGCGCCCATCCTCGTGGAAGCGCTCAAACGGCTGGAATATCGCGGCTATGACAGCGCCGGGATCGCCACGATCAACGGCGGCGTGCTGGACCGGCGGCGCGCCGTGGGCAAGCTGGTCAATCTGAGCGATACGCTGGTGCATGACCCGCTCGCGGGCAAGTCCGGGATAGGTCACACACGCTGGGCCACACACGGGGCCGCGACGACTGGCAATGCGCACCCCCACCGCGCCGGTCCCGTCGCCGTTGTGCACAACGGCATCATCGAGAATTTCCGCGAACTGCGCGCCGAGTTGTCCGAGGCAGGGTACGCCGCACAGACCGAGACGGACAGCGAGACGGTCGCCCTCCTGACCCAACGCTATATGGACGCCGGTGCCACACCGAAAGACGCCGCGTTTCAGGCCATCGACCGTCTGGTCGGGGCCTTCGCGCTCGCGTTCCTCTTTGATGGCGAAGACGACCTGATCATTGCGGCACGCATGGGCCCGCCGCTCGCCGTGGGACATGGCGATGGTGAGATGTTCGTGGGCTCGGACGCGATTGCGCTCGCCTCACTCACGGACCGGATCACGTACCTGGAAGATGGCGACCGTGCGGTGGTCACGCGCGCCGGGGCCACGATCTATGACGCGCAGGGCCGCCTTGCCAATCGCGCGGTCAAGCAGGTGTCGATTGAAGCCACCCGCATGGACAAGGCCGGGCACAAGCATTTCATGGCCAAGGAGATCGCGGAGCAGCCTACCGTTCTGGGCAACACGCTGACGCACTACCTCACGGATGCCGGTGAAATCACCCTGCCCGACCCCGGCCTCGATTTCACCGCCTACGACCGGCTGACGCTGGTGGCCTGTGGCACCGCCTACTACGCCTGCCTGACGGCGAAATACTGGTTCGAACAGGTGGCGCGCATCCCGGTCGAGGTCGATGTGGCGTCTGAATTCCGCTACCGCGAGCCGCCAATTCCCGCCCGCACGCTGGCGCTGTTTGTCAGCCAGTCGGGCGAGACGGCGGACACGCTGGCCGCCCTGCGCTATTGCCGCGACCGGGCCGACACGATTGTGTCGGTGGTCAACGTGCCGGAAAGCTCCATCGCGCGGGAAAGCGATCTGGCCCTGCCGATCCATGCCGGTGTCGAGGTGGGCGTGGCCTCGACCAAGGCGTTCACCTGCCAGCTGACGGTGCTGTTGATGCTGGTGCTGAAGGCCGCCGCACAGCGTGGAGAGTTGAGCGAAGACGCACTGGCCAGTCACATCGCGGACTTGCGCAACTTGCCCGGCCTGATCAATCAGGCGCTGGCGCAGAACGAAGAGATGCAGAAGACCGCCCGCCGCCTGTCGGAGGCGCGGGACATCCTGTTTTTGGGGCGCGGGTTGATGTATCCCCTCGCCCACGAAGGTGCGCTTAAACTGAAAGAAATCAGCTATATACACGCCGAAGCTTATGCATCTGGTGAGTTGAAGCACGGGCCTATCGCCTTGATCGACAAGACGGTGCCGGTGATCGTCATGGCGCCGCGCGATGCGCTTTTCGACAAGACGGTGTCGAACATGCAGGAGGTGATGGCGCGCAAGGGCAAGGTCGTGCTGGTGTCCGACAGCGCAGGGATTGCAGAGGCTGGCGAAGGCACGTGGTCAAACCTGACCATGCCCACCTGCCCTGACCTTCTGACCCCCATCGTGTACGCTGTGCCCGCACAGCTTTTGGCGTACCAAACGGCGGTGGCCAAGGGCACGGATGTGGACCAGCCCCGCAACCTCGCCAAATCCGTGACGGTCGAATAGATGGCCAAACAGTTCGACAGCATCAGCGAAGACCACCAGCGCTTTATCGAAGCGCAGCACATGTTTTTCGTGGGCAGTGCGGCGGCAGATGGCCGTGTGAACATCTCACCCAAGGGAATGGATTCGCTGCGCGTCATGGGGCCGAACCGCATCGTATGGCGCAACCTGACCGGGTCGGGCAATGAGACCGCCGGGCATCTGGCGCAGATCAACCGCATGACCTTGATGTGGTGCGGGTTCGAAACGCGGCCCCTCATCCTGCGCACCTATGGCACGGCACAGACGCTGCATCCGCGCGATGACGGGTTCGCGGCGCTCAACGCGCTGTTTCCGGAAAGCCTCGGGGCGCGTCAGATCTATGATGTGACGGTGGAGATGGTGCAGACGTCCTGCGGCTATGCGGTGCCGTTCTACGACTATGCGGGCGAGCGGGATGTGCTGGCCAACTGGGCCGAGACCAAGGGGCGCGACGGCATCGACACCTATTGGCGCGACCGCAATCAGCAGACGATTGACGGCGCACCGACCCATATTCTGGCCGATCCGGAATGACGCCTGACGCCGCGATGGCGGAAATCGCCGCCCATGGCGATGCCGAACGGGCAGCAGGTGCCAAGGCCTATCACAAGTCTGAGCGCGCGCATCTGGGCGTGCCGAACCCGGTGCTGAACGACCTGACCAAGGGCTGGCGGCAGACGCTCGACGTGCCGACACGGGTGGCGCTGGCCCGCGGCCTTTGGGATACGGATGTGTTCGAGGGGCGGCTGGCGGCGGCCAAGCTGCTGACACAAGCGCGCATCCGCCCAGATGACGGGGTTTGGGCGTTGATCTGTGACTGGGTGCCGGAGTTTGACGGCTGGGCGGTGGCCGATCACGCCTGCATGGCGGGGCACAGGCGGCTGATGGCTGATCCTGCGCGGCTTGATACGGTCGAGGCGTGGACCACGTCCGACCACATATGGACAAAGCGCGCCGCACTGGTCATGACCCTGCCCTGGACCAAACAGAACCACCCTAAACCCGCAGAACAAGCCGCGCGCGACCGCATCCTCGGCTGGGCCGCAGGCTATGTCACGGATCACAGGTGGTTCATTCAGAAGGCCGTGGCGTGGTGGCTGCGCGATCTGAGCAAACATGACGCGCCGCGCGTCACCGCATTCCTCGACCAGCATGGGGCTCAGATGAAGCCCTTCGCCGCCAAGGAAGCATCGCGTCACCTGAGTGACGCCTAGAGCGAAATACAATTAACCTGCACCATCACTCATCACGTAACCCGTTGAAATTTTTTATTTCAGGCAGGGTTACGTGATTCAGGTTTTTGTATTTCTGCTTTAACCTGCCAGCACGTCCACCTCGGGCAACCCGGTCAGCGGCGCGCCCAGTTCCTGCATCGCTTGCAGCGACAGGCGGCTGCCTGCGGTTGCGGGGCCATCGATCGGGATCAACGTCACCTTCACGCTCTTGTTCGTTTCGGGATAATACACGGTGCCGGGGCGTTGGGATTGCACCAGAGGGGTCTTGATCCACAATCCCGGCTCTGCCGCATTGCCCAGCGACGCCACCGTGCGTCCCAGCGTGCCAATGGACACGTCGGGCGCGGCGGGCGCATCCACCGCCGCATCATCCGGACGGGCCTCGGGCCGGACAACGTCCCCCGTGGTCACGTCGGTGTCCGGCGTGTCCGACACAACCGGCTCCGGCGCACCGCCGGGATTGCGCACCTGATCAACCAACGCGCAGCCCGACACGAACACGGACACACCCAAAGCCAAAACTCTCAACATCTTCACTCTCCCGTCAGATGACATCACACACCCCCTTGCGGGAAACGTGCCACCCACATACCACTTAACCCATGACAGCTCCATTGATCGACCCCTTCCAGCGGGCCATCCGCTATCTGCGCGTCTCCGTTACGGATCGTTGCGATTTCCGTTGTGTCTATTGCATGTCCGAGAACATGACGTTCCTGCCGAAAAAGGAACTGCTCACGCTTGAGGAACTGGACCGCATGTGTTCGGCCTTTGTGCGCCTTGGCGTGGACAAGCTGCGGATCACCGGCGGTGAGCCGCTGGTGCGGCGCGACATCATGACGTTTTTCCAGAACATGGGCCGTCATCTGGAAAGCGGCGCGCTCAAGGAACTGACCCTGACCACCAATGGCAGCCAGCTCGAGCGCTTTGCCAAGGACCTCTATGCGGCAGGCGTGCGGCGGGTGAACGTGTCGCTGGACACGCTTGATGAGGACAAGTTCGCCGCCATCACCCGGTGGGGCCGTCTGGCACAGGTGCTGCGCGGCATCGACGCCGCCCTTGATGCCGGTCTGCGGATCAAGATCAACGCCGTGGCCCTCAAGGGGTTCAACGAAGAAGAGCTGGAAACCATCACCGCGTGGTGTGCCGATCGGGACATGGACCTCACATGGATCGAAGTCATGCCCATGGGTGATCTGGGGAATGAGGACCGGCTGGGCCAGTACTGGTCGCTGAAGGACGTTCGCGCGCGGTATGGTCAGAGCTTTACGCTCACCGATCTGGCGGAACGCACGGGCGGGCCTGCGCGTTATGTCCGGCTCGAGGAAACCGGTCAGAAAATCGGGTTCATCACCCCGCTCAGCCATAATTTCTGCGAAAGCTGCAATCGCGTGCGCATCACCTGCACGGGCGAGATCTACATGTGCCTCGGACAGGAGGACATGGCAGACCTGCGCGCGCCCCTGCGGGCGCATCCCACGGACGACGCCCCGCTCGAGGACGCGATCCGCGCGGCCATCGCGCTGAAACCCAAGGGCCATGATTTCGACTACTCGCGCCAGCGTCTTGACGGGCAGATGCCCCGCCACATGAGCCATACCGGCGGCTGACATGCCACGCCCGACAGCGCTTTTTCGCCTGTATCAGGCGGCCACGGCGCTCACCGTGCCGTTTTTCGCCCGTGGGGCCGTGAACAAGCTGCGCAAGGCGGGTGTGCCCGTCGCGCGCGCGCATGAGCGGTTGGGACATGCGACAGCGGATCGGCGTCTGGGTCCGCTCATATGGTTTCATGGTGCCTCCGTCGGTGAGGCCAAGTCCGTCCTGCCCCTGTTGCATCATATTGCCGCCGTGGCGCCGCAGGTGCGGCTGCTGCTGACCTCTGGCACAGCCACCTCTGCCGAAGCGGTGGCACCCCGCCTGCCCCAGGGTGCGGTGCATCAGTTCGCGCCGCTTGATGCCGCAGGCCCCGTGGACCGGTTCCTCGGTCATTGGCGGCCTGATCTGTGCGTGCTGGTCGAATCCGAGCTGTGGCCCAACCTGCTGGATCATTGCGCACGGCGCGACCTGCCGGTCGCGCTGCTCAACGCGCGCCTGTCGGACAGCAGCGCCCGCGGCTGGCGCAAATTTCCGGACACCACGGCCTATGTGCTGCGCGGGATCCGCCATGCCCATTGCCAGGACCAGCGCACGCGCGACCACCTGCGCGCGATGGGGCTCGGCATGGCGGTGGCGGGGGCGAACCTCAAATCCCTGACCGCCGCGCCGCAGGTCCCCGCATCCGTGCGCGATGCTGCCTTTGCTGATCTGGGGGGGCGGCCGATCTGGGTCGCGGCCTCGACACACACGGGCGAAGAAGCCGACATTCTCACCGCGCACCGCGCGCTGCTGCGCGATCATCCGGATCTGTGCCTGATCCTTGCCCCGCGCCACCCCGAACGCGCGACAGAGGTCATGGCCCTGATCGATGCGGCCGGTCTGACACACAGCCGCCGCAGCACCGGCGGCAGCCTCGGCGACGGGGCGCAGGTCTATCTCGCGGACACGATGGGGGAAATGGACCTGTGGTACACGCTCAGTCCGATTGTGTTTCTGGGCGGATCGTTTTCCGATGATGGCGGGCACACACCGTTCGAGCCTGCGGCGGCGCATACCGCGATCCTGCACGGCCCGCATTACGCCAACTTTGCCGAGGCTTATGCTGCGTTCCTACTGGCCAATGCCAGCGTGCAGGTGGCCAATGCCGCAGCGCTTGCAGGTGCGGTGCACGACCTGCTGACGCACCCAAGCCGCGCGGCGCAGCTGGCCGCATGCGCGCGCCCGCTTGCGCGCGACGGGGCGGATGTACTGCCGGACATGGCGCGCGAACTCTTTGCGCTGGCCGGGATTGAGGACGAGGAACATGCCTGACCTGGACCGGATCGACGTGATCGCCCCCAATTTCAAACGCCGCCTGTCGGGTGTGACGTCGACCGTTGTGCGGCTGGTCCCCTTGCAAGCGGAACAGATTGCCATCACCGCCTGTGCGCCCGTGATGCCGGACCACGTGCCGAATGTGCCGTGGCGCCGGCTCCTGACCATGTCGCGGCGCGGGCCCAATGGTCCGCGTGTGTGGCACGCCCGCCGCAACGTTGAGATGATCGCCGGGCTTGCGCTGCGTGCGTTGGGCAAGGACCTGCGCCTGCTCTTCACCTCCGCCAGCCAGCGCACACATACCGGCCTGTCCAAAGCGCTGATCCGGCGTATGGATGCGGTTATCTCGACGTCGGCCAAGACCGCCGACTATCTCGAACGGCCCTCAACCGTGATCCACCACGGCATCGACACAGAGGTGTTTACCCCGGCCCCTGATCGCGTGGCGCTCCGCCGCAGTCTCGGGCTGGGTGATGGTCCGCTGCTGGGCTGCTTTGGCCGCATCCGCAGGCAAAAGGGCACGGACGTCTTCGTCGACGCCATGCTCGCGCTGCTGCCTGCCCACCCGACCGCGCAGGCGATCGTGATGGGGCGCGCCGTGCCAAAGGATGATGAGTTTCTCGAGGGCCTGAAGGCCAAAGTGGAGACCGCGGGTCTGGCGGACCGTATCCGCTTTCTGCCCGAGGTGCCGGTGTGGGAAACTCCGCAATATTATCAAGCGCTTGACATATACATCGCACCACAGCGGTGGGAAGGGTTCGGCCTCACCCCGCTCGAAGCGATGGCCTGCGGCGCGCCCGTTGTCGCCACCCGCGTCGGGGCGTTCGAAGAGCTGATTGAAGATGGCGTAACCGGGACCCTCGTGGATCCCGGAGATGTCGATCAGATGGTGACAGCGATCGCACCTCTGCTTGCGCACCCGGACCAGCGCGCACGCTGGTCAGAGGCCGCGCGCAGCCACACCGTCGCCCACTTCCAACTGCAACACGAAGCCGACGCCATCACCGCAATCTACCGGCAGCTGCTGCGCAGCTGAGGGACGGTGGGTGGGGCGATACGCGCGCACGCGCGGGAGCGTCACCCGACCGGACCATCCCTCCCGACTACCCGGCGAGCGGCATCCGCTGTTCCACAATTTCCGCCCACCACGAACAGCCCGCCGGAATGGCGGCGTCGTTAAAATCATATTCCGGATGATGCACCATCGCCGTGTCGCCGTTACCGATCAGGATATACGCCCCCGGCCGCTCTTCCAGCATGAACGCGAAATCCTCCCCGCCCATGACCAAAGGCGCGTCGTCGCATTGCCCTGACACCGACCGCGCCACGTCCGCCGCAAAATCGGTTTGTGCGTCATGGTTGATCATCACCGGGTAATTCCGCTGATAGTCCACCGTGGCCGTTCCGCCAAAGGTTGCCGCCACCCCGGCGCAAATCTCGTTCACCCGCTTTTCCGCCAGATCGCGCATCTCAGCACTCATCGTGCGCACGGTGCCCATGATCTGTACCTTCTGCGGGATCACATTGAACGCCTTTGACGATGTCTCGAACGACGTGATCGACACCACGATCCGGTCCACCGGATCGGCATTCCGGCTCACGATGCTCTGCAGCGCCGTCACCGCATGCGCCGCCATCAGGGTCGTGTCTATGGTTTCCTGCGGCTTGGCGGCATGCCCGCCCAACCCCTCGAACGTGATATCGAGCAGGTCCGTCGCGGCAAAGAACGCACCCGGACGAATGGCAAATTCACCCACGGGCCGTCCGGGCCAATTGTGCATGCCATAGACTTCGTCAATCCCCCAGCGGTCCATCATGCCATCATCGCACATCTCCCGACCGCCGCCGCCGCCCTCTTCGGCGGGCTGAAAGATCACCACTGCGGTGCCGTCGAAATTCCGCGTCTCGGCAAGATATTGCGCAGCGCCCAGCAACATCGCCGTGTGCCCGTCATGACCACAGGCATGCATCGCCCCTTCGGTCTTTGACGCATACTCCAGCCCCGTTGCCTCGGGAATCGGCAGCGCGTCCATGTCGGCGCGCAGTCCGATCACCTTGCCCGACCCATCCGCGCGCCCCTTGATCACGCCGACAACGCCCGTGCGCCCGATGCCCTCGACCACCTCATCACAACCAAAGGCACGCAGCTTTTCCGCGACCAAAGCACTGGTACGGTGCGTCTCGAACAGGATTTCGGGATGGGTGTGGATGTCGCGCCGCCATGCGGTGATGTCATCATGCAGGTCGGCAAATCGGTTCTTGATCGGCATAAATTGCTCCTGTTGTCAAAGCGCAGGACCAAGGCGCATAGGGGTTCCGTCGGAAAATCGGTCAAATCTGAAACGACTGAGATCATGACCCGGATCACGCCCGGTGACCAGAGCCGAAAGGACGCGCCCCACCCCCGGCCCGATCCCGAACCCATGACCGCTCATCCCCGTCCCGAGGGTCAAACCGGGCAGCGGCGTCACCCGGTCAATCACCGGCACCACATCGGGCATCACGTCAATCATGCCCGCCCACGCGGTCTTGAGCCGTGGTGCGCCCAGACCGGGAAAGCGGTCGGCAAACGCCTTTTGCAACGCGCGCACCTTGGCCGCGTTGGGCGCGGGGTTGAGGATGCGTTGCCGCTCAAACGGGCTGATCGCGTCATCGGCCCAGTGCCGGGGCGTGCGCCACCCATCGGGGTAGCCCTGCGGCGCAAAGGGCAGGAACCGCGTGCCAAACGGCTCGGCCCGCAACTGGGTCAGGTATTTGCCAAAATTGCGCAGCGCATCCGGCCCCACAAACAGTTCGTGAAACCCGCCCGCCGCAACAGAATACCCGCCATCCGCGCGCGGACGAAAGGCGATGCCGCCATCCGTTGCTCCGCCGCCATATGCCATCGGTGCCGCGTCCAGCGCCGCCACGGTCGCCCGCACCGACAATTGCGGCAACGACACCCCATGCCGGCGCAGAAACAGCGCGGACCACGCGCCTCCGGCCAGCACGACCTCGGGTGCCGCAATGCGCCCCTTTTCGGTCACAACCCCCGCGACACGCCCCGCCGCCATGTCAAGGCCCCGCACAGCGCAATGCTCAACAATCGTAACCCCGGCGCGCGCGGCAATCCCGGCCAGCGCGGGCACGGCCACCCATGGCTCGGCCTTCATGTCAGATGCGGTATACATCGCCCCTGTGTAAGTGCGCGCCAGATCCGGGATCAGCGCCTGCGCCTCAGCGCGGGACAAAAGTGCTGTATCGACCCCATGGGCCTGCGCGTGTGGGACCCACGCGGCATAGCGCTCCATATCCGCATCCGTCTGTGCGAGATACGTCACACCCCCTTGGGTCAGGCCGATATCAACATTGGTCTCTGTCGCGAGTTGCCGCCAGAGCCTGCCCGCCTCGACCATGATCGGCAACTCGTCCGGGTCACGCCCCTGTTGCCGGATCCATCCCCAGTTGCGGCTCGATTGTTCGCCCGCAATCCGGCCCTTTTCGAGCAAGACAACGCGCAGGCCGTCGCGCGCCAGAAACAGGGCCGTCGTGACCCCGATCACACCGCCACCAATCACAACCACGTCCGCCTCCGACGGGGCCGGTCCCGGCCATGTCACAGGCGAGCGGTCCGTGATGGGGAACGCGGTCATTCAGGGCTACCCGATCTGCTCCAGCAGGCCGCGCATGAATGCGTGACCCGCCTCGAACTGCGCGATGGTGATGAATTCGTTGGGCTGATGGGCTTGCGCGATGTCCCCCGGCCCGCAGACCACCGCCGAATAGCCCGCCGCCTGAAATTGCCCCGCTTCGGTGCCATAGCTGACCACGTGGCTGCCATTGTCACCGGTGATGCGACGCACAAGCGCTTCGGCCGGGCCGTCCTCTTCGGGGGTCAATGGGGGCACGTTGAACCGCGTATCGACGTCGATGCGCGCCTCCGGTCTCACCGCCTGCATGCCCGCTTCGATCTCGGCCACATGGGCAAGGTATGCCTCTTTGAGGGCGACGGTATCGTCACCGGGCACCGCACGGAAATCCATGGAGAACCGGCAATCCTTGGCGGTGATGTTATGCGCCGTGCCGCCCGCGATCTGACCCACATGCCACGTGGTAAAGGGCGGATCGAACATCGCCGCCAGCGCGGATGGCGTGGCGGCGGCGTTCTCCGCGTTGCGGTGGTTGGCAAAATCGATGACCTTCGCCCCTTCGAGGATCGCGCTGACGCCCGTGGGCAGCAGCGAGGAATGCACCTCGAAGCCAATGACATGGGTGTCGAACCCCTGCCCGCCCTTGTGGCCGGTCACGGCCTTCATCATCGACGGCTCGCCCACGATGACCGGGCCGCCCTTGGGCACCACGCCCTGCATCGCCTTGATCATGGGCGGCGCACCGAGGCAGCCGATTTCCTCGTCAAAGCTGAGCGCCAATTGGCAGGGTTTTCCTGCGTAATGCGCCTCCACCAGCGTCCAGATGGCCAGCGCATCGAACCCCTTCATGTCACAGGTGCCGCGCCCGAAATACTTGCCGTCGCGCGCCACGACGTCGAACGGATCTGTGTCCCAGGCCTGCCCGTCCACGGGCACCACATCCGTATGCCCCGACAGGACCACGGCCCCCTCGATCTCGGGGCCGACATGGGCAAAAAGTGCGGCCTTTTCCCCATCGGGGTGATAGTAGCGGTGGGACGTGATGCCGTGCCCGGCCAGATACTCCTCGACCCAGTCCACCAGCGGCAGGTTCGTGTCACGGCTCACCGTGGGAAAGCGAATGAGCTGAGTCATCAGCTCGAGCGGGGTCAGGCGTGTGGTCAAATCGCTTCTCCAAAGAAGATCAATGTGCAGTCTTCGTCAGCCACGTGGAATTCACGCTGGCCATAGTCCTGGTCGAACGGTGCGCGCACACGACCCTCGGGCAGCGTGTCGAGCCGGGGTTTGAGCGCGGCATAGAGCGTGTCGATGCCGTCCACATCAATATAGAAGGACCCTTCGCGTTCGGGATGAGACAGATCGACCTGATCCCAGACCTGCACCAGCCGGATCGCAACCGCGTCCCGGCGCAGGAACGCGTAAGTGTCGGCACGAAAGCCGACTTCGAAGCCGAGGATGCCTTCGTAAAACCCGATCTGCGCATCCAGCGACGAGCATGGCACAAACGGCGTGATTTGCGTCATACGGCTCACAGGCGGTATCCCCCGGACACCGCCAACACCTCACCCGTGATATAGCTGGCCGCGTCGCTGGCCAGAAACCGCACGGCCTGGGCCACATCCTCGGGCGTGCCCATACGGCCCAAGGCGGTCAGATCGACAAAGGTCTGTTTCAGCGCATCATCGCGTCCGGCGGCGGGTACGTCGATGGGACCGGGTGCGACCGCGTTGATGCGAATGCCGCGCGGGCCGAGTTCCTTGGCCGCACCGCGCGTCCACAGATCCAGCGCGGCCTTTGACGCGCCATACATCACCGCGCCCATGGGCGGCAGTTCGGCGTTCACGGAGGATATGCTGACCATCGCCGCACCTTGGTTCAGATGCGGCAAAGCGGCGGCCAGAAGGCCCTGGGCCGCAAACAGGTTCACGTCAAAGATCGCCTGATAGTTCTGCGGCGCGAAGCCGTCGATGGGCGACATTTCGATGGCGCCCGCGTTGTGGATGATCACGTCGAGCCGTCCAAAGGCCGCGATGGTCGCGTCGATCAGCGCCTTTGGCGTGTCCAGCGCGCGCAGATCGCCCCGCACCTGCGCGGTGCCTGCGTTTTCGGGCGGTGTCGTGTTGTGGTGCACCATGACGTCGTGGTCGTCCGCCAGTGCGGCAACTATGGCCGCGCCGATGCCGCGCGCGCCGCCGGTGACCAGCGCCGCTTTGCGCGCCGCGCCCATGGATCAATAACCGCTGTCGGTGGTCAGCACGAAATGCCCCGGTTCGACCTCGTCATAGACACTGGGTTCCGGCGTGTAGTCCACCGGATGGATCGGCGACGGGATCGGCTTGAAATTGAGGTCCTTTTCCGATTTCCGCTGGCGCGGATCGGCGATGGGCACCGCCTTCATTAAGGCCTGGGTATAGGGGTGCTGCGGGTTTTCGAACACGCGCGCACGCGGCCCCATTTCCACGATGCGGCCCAGATACATGACGCCCACATGGTGGCTGACCCGTTCGACCACGGCCATGTCGTGGCTGATGAACAGGTAACTGACGCCCAGTTCGGCCTGCAACTCCATCATCAGGTTCAGCACCTGCGCCTGCACCGACACGTCCAGCGCCGACACCGCCTCATCCGCGATGATCAGCTTGGGCTCCAGCGCCAGCGCACGGGCGATGGCGACCCGCTGGCGCTGCCCGCCCGATAGCTCGTGCGGATACCGGCGCATGAAGCTGCGCGGCAACTCCACCCGGTCAAAGAGCATCGACACACGATCCTGCACCGCGCTGCCCGACAGCGTGCCGAAATTGTGGATCGGTTCGGCCACCTGATCGGCCAGCTGCATCTGCGGGTTGAGCGAGGCAAACGGATCCTGAAAGATCATCTGCATGTCGCGCCGCGCCTCGCGCAGGTTGCGGTCGCTGAGCGCGATGACGTCGGTGCCATCGAGATCGACGGTTCCGGACAGAGGCTCCACCAGACGCAGGATCGAGCGGCCTGCCGAGGATTTGCCGCACCCGCTTTCGCCCACGAGGCTCAGCGTCTGACCTTTGTTGAGCGTAAAGGAGATGTCTTCGACCGCGTGCACATTGGCCACCGTCCGGCGAAAGAACCCGCCCTTGACCGGGAACCGCGTTGTCAGCCCCTTGACCGTCAGGAGCGGTTCATTGGTGCCGGGAATGGGTTCGATTGCACCCTGATCGCGGCCCAGCAGCTTCATCGGTTCGGGGGCCGCCTTGCCGCGCATCTCACCCAGTTTTGGCACGGCGGCCAGCAGCGCCTGGGTATAGGGATGCTGCGGGTTTTCAAAGATTTCCTCGACCGTGCCCTCTTCGACCTTGTTGCCGCGGAACATGACGACGACGCGGTCGGCCATCTGGGCCACCACGGCCATGTCGTGGGTGATGAACATGACGGCAGTGCCCGTCTCACGCTTGAGCCGGTCCATGAGGGCGAGGATTTCCGCCTGAATGGTCACATCAAGCGCGGTCGTCGGTTCATCCGCGATGAGCAGGCGCGGCTCACAGGCGAGCGCCATCGCGATCACCACACGCTGGCGCATGCCGCCTGACAATTCGTGCGGATACTGGCGCAGGCGGCGTTCGGGTTCGGGAATGCGCA
This sequence comes from Tateyamaria rhodophyticola, assembly GCF_047777875.1. Classification (GTDB taxonomy): domain Bacteria; phylum Pseudomonadota; class Alphaproteobacteria; order Rhodobacterales; family Rhodobacteraceae; genus Tateyamaria. Next base: position 92,263 of record NZ_CP180519.1, read on the forward strand.
CCTGCCGCAGCAGTTCCAGCGCACGTGCCTCTGCCGCCTTTTTCGACATGCCCTTGTGCAGGCGCAGCCCTTCGGTCAGCTGACGGCCAACGGTGAACACTGGGTTCAGCGCAGTCATCGGCTCCTGAAAGATCATGCCGATTTCATTGCCGCGGATCGTGCGCATCAGATCCTGTTCGGTTTGTGCCAGATCGACCGCATCCGCGCCCTTGCGATCAAAGACAAGGCTGCCGCCCGCGATGGTGCCGCCGCCAAATTCCACCAGCCGCATCAGCGACAGGGACGACACCGATTTGCCGGAGCCGGATTCGCCCACGACACAGACGGTTTCGCCGGGGCCCACGGAAAACGATACGTCCTCCACCCCCACCACCGGGCCATCCTTGGTCTGGAATTCGACGCGCAGATTCTTGATATCGGCGATCGGTGTTTGCCCCTGATGGTCCAGCATCGCTTTCTCCGCTTGCAGCCGCAGCCCCGAGATTGGGCGAAGGGACAGGCACTGTCAAACCCCGAACCCCCAAATACGCAGCTTGACCGCACGCAGGGCTTGCAATTTCAGCAGGTTCTGTTTCGATGAACGCACGCGCTGAGGGGGCGCGCGTAAAAACCACGGGTAAACCGTGGGTTACGCCATACAAGTGCATGCATGACCCCTTGGCCAGAAACGCGTCGTTCCCAAGCGGCGTCTTTGATGCGCAGCAATGCCTGCCATCCAACAAGGAGTGTGACATGACAATAAAATCCCTTTTGATGGGTGCTGTGGCTGCCACTGCGCTCGCGCCTGCGGCCTTTGCCGAGCGCGGCGCGGACGGTCAGGTGAACATCATCTACTGGCAAGCCCCGTCAACGATGAACCCGTTCCTGTCCGGCGGCACCAAGGAGGTCGAAGCCTCTTCGATGGTGATCGAACCGCTGATCCGTTTTGACGAAACGGGCGCGATCGTGCCATGGCTTGTGACCGAAATCCCGAGCGTGGCAAATGGCGGGATTTCCGAGGATCTCACAACGATCACATGGACGCTGAAGGATGGCATCCTGTGGTCCGACGGCACGCCGTTCACCTCTGCCGACGTCAAGTTCACCTATGACTACTGCACCCATCCCGAGGGTGGTTGTGCGCAAATCACGAAATTCGAAGGCATCGAGAGCATCGAGACGCCGGATGACACAACCGTTGTCATCAAGTTCTCAAGCCCGACGCCCTACCCGTTTGCAGCCTTTGGCGGCGCAGAAAGCCCCGTGATCCAAAAGGCCCAGTTCGAGGGATGCATCGGTGCGGCAGCGCCCACCTGCACCGACCAGAACTTTAACCCCATCGGCACAGGCGCGTTTGTGGTGGATGATTTCCGTCCCAACGACGTCATCACGCTGTCGGCGAACCCCAACTACCGTGATCCGGCCAAGCCTGCCTTTGCCAAGATCAACTTCAAGGGCGGCGGTGACGCCGTGGGTGCGGCACGTACCGTGCTTGAAACAGGCGAGTTTGACTATGCCTGGAACCTGCAGGTCGCACCGGACGTGCTGGCCGAAATGCAAAGCGCGGGCAATGGCGAGCTGATGACCAGCTTTGGCCCCTCGGTCGAGCGCATCATGCTCAACAACACGAACCCCGATCCGTCGCTGAGCGCCGAAGAGCGTTCGGTGATCCGCCCGCACCCGTTCCTGTCAGACCCGGTCGTGTACAACGCCATGTCGCTGGCCATTGACCGCGTGCTGCTGGCCGAAATCGGCTACGGCGCCGGTGGTCAGGTGACCTGCAACTGGATCCCTGCGCCTGCGTCCTACAATTCGGACACGTTCACCTGCGACACGCAGGATATTGCGGCGGCAAATGCCATGCTGGATGAGGCAGGCATCGTGGATACCAACGGTGACGGTGTCCGTGAAAAGGACGGCGTTGAGATGTCGATCCTGTTCCAGACCTCCACCAACTCGATCCGCCAGGACTACCAGGCGCTGATCAAGGACTGGTGGAGCCAGATCGGCATCGAATCCGAACTGCGCAACATTGATGCATCCGTGTTCTTTGGTGGCGACGCCGGAAGCCCGGACACATTCCAGCGCTTCTATGCGGATGTCGAGATGTACACCAACACGTTCTCGGGCACCGATCCGCAGGCGTATCTGGCCAACATGCTCTGCGACAAGGCCCCGAGCCCCGCAACGCAATGGCAGGGTGAGAACATCTCGCGCTTCTGCATGGAAGAGTATGATGCGCTCTGGAACACCCTGGCGCAGACATCCGATCTCGACGAACGGGCGCGGATCGGGCGCGAGCTGAATGACATGGCGGTCAGCAACGGGGCGATGATCCCCCTGACGCACCGTGGTGATATCTCGGCACGCTCCAACGCGCTGCAAGGTGTCCGCATGAACTCGTGGGACAGCGAGCTGTGGAACATCGCGGACTGGTCGCGCGCGGAGTAATCCGACCGACAGGATGGGCGGGCACGCCCATCCTACCCTCCCTCAAACAAGAATAAGACCCCGCCAAGAGGCCGCGCTGTATGCTCACATTCACGATCCGCAGACTGCTCCTGTCGATCCCGACGCTTATTTTCATAAGCCTGGCCATCTTCATGCTGTTGCAGCTGGCGCCGGGCGATCCAATGGCGCAGGTGCCGCTGACCGTGCCGCCGGAGGTCAAGGAAAAGATGCGCGAGGCGCTTGGCCTCGGTCAGCCGATCCTGATCCAGTACTGGAAATGGATCATCCAGTTCTTCTGGATCGAACCGCAGGTGCTGATTGACCACTGGTTCGGCACCGCCTTTGCCGAGGGCAAGCAACGCGTGATCTCGTGGCAGACGCGCAGCCCGGTCATGGACATCGTGGTGCAGCGTATCCCCCAGACCCTGTGGGTGGTGGGCCTCAGCTATATCGTCGGCATCGCCATCGCACTGCCCATCGGCGTCTACTCCGCCTACAAGCAATATTCGGTGTTCGATCAATCCGGCACGTTCATCACGATGATCGGCTTTTCGATCCCGCCGTTTTTTACCGGTCCCCTGCTGATCGTGGTGTTTTCCGTGCAGCTGGGGTGGTTTCCGTCGATCTACGACACGACCCACGTCGTCACGGACTGGGCCAGCTTCAAGGTCCAGTTCAACCAGATGATCATGCCCGTGATGGTGCTGGCCCTGCAAACCACGGCGCAGATCAGCCGTTACATGCGATCGTCCATGCTGGACAATCTGGGGCAGGATTACGTGCGCACCGCGCGCGCCAAGGGCCTGCGCGAAAGTGTCGTGGTCATGGTCCACGTGCTGCGCAACTCGATGATCCCGGTGATCACGGTCATCGCCTTGGGCATTCCCGCCATTTTCGGCGGCGCCATCATCACCGAAAACGTGTTCAAGGTGAACGGGATCGGGCAACTGCTGATCACGGCCCTCTTTGCCAATGACATTCCGATGGTGATGACCCTCACCTTTATCTTCGCGATCCTGATCGTGCTCTTCAACCTGATTGCCGACGTGCTCTACGGCGTGCTGGACCCGAGGATTCGCTATGACTGATCAGCCCATCCAGGCCGCCCCCGATCCCGAGGCGGACGCGCTGGCCGCCCTGCAGGACCGCGAACCACCCAAGGCCCCGCGCAGCCAGTGGAAAGACGTCTGGGACCAGTTCAAGCGCCACAAGGGCGCGATGTTCGGCGGCGGCTTTCTGGTGTTCATCACGCTGGCGGTGCTGCTGGGACCGCTGCTGTGGCAGGTCGACGCGACCAAGATCGATATCCGCAACAAGGACATGCGCCCGATCTACGTGGCGCTGTGGGACAGCACGGCCAAAGTCGGCTGGAACAAACCGCTGGGCTCGGACCAATTGGGCCGCGACATCCTCGCGCAATTGATCTCCGGGGGTCGCGCGTCCATGGCCGTCGGCTGGGCCGCGATGATCCTCGCGCTTGTGATTGGTACGACCGTAGGCGTGTTGTCGGGCTACTTCCGCCGCCTCGATTTCTGGCTGATGCGCTTCACCGATCTGGTGCTGTCGCTGCCCATCCTGCCGATCCTGCTGGTGGCGGTGACCCTGTTCCGCCAGCCGCTCAACGCCAGCTTCGGTCCCGAAGGAGGCATGTTCATCCTGATCGTCAGCGTGGTGGGCCTCACCTCCTGGATGCAAACCGCGCGGATCGTGCGCGGCGATATCCTTGCCCTCAAGGAGCGCGAGTTCATCCTGGCTGCACGCTCCATCGGCACCACCCCGGCCAAGATCATCCGGCGACACCTGCTGCCCAACGTGATTTCGCCGATCATGGTCTCCGCCACATTGGGCCTCGCCACTGCGATCATCACGGAAAGCGCGCTCAGCTTCCTCGGTGTGGGCTTCCCGTCGGACTTCCCCACATGGGGCAAGCTGCTGGCCGACGCGGTCCAGCGGATGGAGCAATACCCCGAACGCGTGATCCTGCCCGGCATTCTGATCTCCCTCACCGTGTTGGGTGTGAACTATCTTGGTGACGGTTTGCGCGACGCCCTCGACCCCCGCATCCGCGGCCGCTGATCGTCTCTGTTCCCGAAAATCCCGGGGGGCGGCGCAGCCGCGGGGGCAGAGCCCCCTCCTTCCTAGATCACGCGCACAACCGCCGCGTAAACGCCAGACACGCACCGGCGAGCGGGCAGCTTTTTCAAAAAAGCTGCCCCGGCCTCCAAATGCGTCTGCATGCGCAGCCGCACAACGGCGCGCCCAGATGATTGACCGGGCGACCGGCAGCTTTTTCAAAAAGCTGTCCTTGCCACCAAACGCGTCTGCATGCGCAGCCGTGCAAAGACGCGCCCGGATGATCAACCGCGTGACCGACAGCTTTTTCAAAAAGCTGTCCTTGCCACCAAACGCGTCTGCATGCGCAGCCGTGCGATGACGCGCCCAGATGATCGTCCGCGTGGCTGACAGCTTTTTCAAAAAGCTGTCCTTGCCACCAAACGCGTCTGCATGCGCAGCCGCGTTTTACTTCTCCGCACTCTTTCGCAATTGGCGCACCATGCCCCAAACCAGCACCACAACCGGCACGGTCACAAGCGCGGTCAGCATGTTTTTGGACAAGCCTGTCGGAGCCTCCAGCGGGTACAAAAGATATCCCGCCAACGACACCGCATAGTAGCTGATCGCAACCACAGACAGGCCCTCAACCGTGCGCTGGAGCCGCAATTGCAAATCAGACCGCTTGTCCATGCTTTCCAGCAGCGCCTGGTTTTGTGCCGATCGCTCCACATCCACACGGGTCCGCAGCAGGTTCGCGGCACGCACACCGCGACTGCCCATCGCCTCCAGACGCTCCTGCGCCGAACGCACCGTGCGCATGGCGGGTTGATACCGCCGTACCATGAATTCAAGGAATGTCTGCCGCCCCTCGTACCGCGCCTCACGCAGCGCGGTAATGCGCTCTTCGACAATCGCTTCATAGGCCCATGTCGCCCCGAACCGGAACGACGATTGCGCCGACAGTGTCTCCAGCTCCGCCGATATGGCCAAGAGCGCCTGCAAGGTCTGTTCCGCCTTCGATCCTTCCTGCGACATCTCCTCGACCAATGTGGTCAACCGGGTGTCCAGCGCGCCAAGCTGCGCACCCATGCTGCGCACCCGGGCAAAACCAAGCATAGACATCGTCTTGTAGGTCTCGATTTCGCACAGTCGCTGCACGATCCGGCCCACCCGTCGCTTGCCGGTGTCCGACGCGGCAAAGACCGCAAACCGCATGTGCCCGTTGGGATCAATCCGGAAGTCCCCGGCAATCACCGCCGACCCATCCAGCACCGAACTCACGGCAAGGCTCTCGGGCACGAACCATTCCGCCAACCGCCCCTTGATATCCTCAGGCGGCAGCTCTTCTTCAACCCGGACCAGTATGGACGTCACCCGCTGCCCCGGTGCGTTCTCCAGCCAGTCTTGCGGGAACGGATCAAAGGCCGCGGCCTCGAACGGACGATCCGCGACCCCTTCGGTGAAAATCGTGTAGGTCACAAATTCCGTATGCTGTTCCCACTTCAGCCAGTGCCGCCCGATCTGACCATAGTAATGCGTGGCGCCCGGCTGCGGGTGCGGCACGCCGTGCCGGTCCAGCAGATCGTGCAGATGCGCCAGATCCTTGGCCCGATCCCGGTTGGCGGCCATTTCCGGTTGTTTGAACGCCACGTAAACGGCCGCGGACGGTGCCACCATCGACGGGAACGGCCGCGCATGCAGCTCATTTGCCAACCGGTAACGGAGGGGATGGTCTTCGATGGGGGCCATAGGTTTATCCTGCCTGTCTGCCTGATGCGATATAGCCCGCATATTCCCGCTTGCCAAAGTATTTCTTGATGTTTTTCAGTGTGTTAACAGAATGCAATTGTATACGGGGGCCAACCCGCCACAAAAAAGGCGGACCCGGGGGCCCGCCTTTTGCAGTTCTGACTGTGCCAATGATCAATCGATCATGGGCAGCAGCTTGTCGATGGACGCCTTGGCATCGCCATAGAACATCCGCGTGTTTTCCTTGAAGAACAACGGGTTCTCGATTCCAGAGTAACCTGTGCCCTGCCCGCGCTTGGACACGAACACCTGCTTGGACTTCCAGCATTCCAGCACCGGCATACCGGCGATGGGGCTGTTCGGGTCGTCCTGTGCCGCCGGGTTCACGATGTCGTTCGACCCGATCACGATGGACACGTCCGTTTCCGGGAAATCGTCGTTGATCTCATCCATCTCGAGCACGATGTCATAGGGCACCTTGGCTTCGGCCAAGAGCACGTTCATGTGCCCCGGCAGACGCCCGGCGACCGGGTGGATCGCAAAGCGCACGGTCTTGCCCTTGGCGCGCAGCTTGCGGGTCAGCTCGGCCACGCCCTGCTGGGCCTGCGCCACGGCCATCCCATAGCCGGGGATGATCACGATGCTGTCGGCCTCGTTCAGGGCCGCGGCAACGCCGTCGGCCTCGATCGCAACCTGTTCGCCCTCCACCGCCATCTGCTCACCCGCGGGGCCGCCAAAGCCGCCCAAGATCACGGACACGAAGGACCGGTTCATCGCCTTACACATGATGTAGCTGAGGATTGCGCCGGAGGAGCCCACAAGCGCGCCCACAACGATCAAGAGGTCATTGCCAAGCGAGAAGCCGATGGCCGCCGCCGCCCATCCGGAATAGCTGTTCAGCATCGATACCACGACCGGCATGTCCGCGCCGCCAATGCCCATGATCAGGTGATAGCCGATGAACAGACCCAAGAGCGTCAGCAGCACCAGCGTGAATGTCCCGCCAGACCCGAGGTAAATGAACGCGAGAATGACCGACAGCGCCGCCGCACCTGCATTCAGAAAATGCCCACCGGGCAGTTTCTTCGCGCCGGTGTCCACGGCAAAAGGCAACAGCGACGATCCCCCCGCCAGCTTGGCATAGGCGATGACAGATCCGGTGAAGGTCACCGCACCGATCCAGATGCCCAGCACAAGCTCGACCCGCAGAATGCCGATTTCGACGCCGGACTTCTTGGCAATCAGCTGACCAAAGCTCGACAGCCCGTCATAGGCCTCCTTGGGCAGGCCGATCACGGTCAGCCCGTCCTCGGCCACAGCGCCCAGAACAAGGCCCTCGGCCCCGTAAATCCCGCTGATGTAGTTGATCATCAGATCCGCGTTAAAGCCGACAAAGACCGCTGCCAGACCCACGAGGCTGTGCATGATCGCCACCAGCTCTGGCATCTGTGTCATTTCGACCTTGGTGGCCAGCTGATAGCCGACAGCAGCGCCGCCCGCGATCAGGACCAGCGAGGCAAGCCACAGGCCAGAGCCCGGCCCCACGAGGGTCGCGAACACGGCCAGAGCCATGCCAACGATGCCGTACCACACGGCGCGTTTGGCGCTTTCCTGCCCCGACAGACCGCCGAGCGACAGGATGAACAGAATGGCCGCGACCACATAGGCCGCAATGGTGAATGCGTTTTCCATGAGTGCGCCCCCCTCAGGATTTCTGGAACATGGCGAGCATGCGCCGGGTGACGAGGAAGCCGCCAAAGATGTTGACTGCCGCCATGAAGATACCAAGCGCCCCCAGAAGCGTGATCAACATGCTGGTCGATCCGATCTGAATGAGCGCGCCCAGAATGATGATGCTGGAAATCGCATTGGTCACCGCCATCAATGGCGTGTGCAACGAATGCGCCACGTTCCAGATCACCTGGAAGCCGATGAACACCGACAGCACGAACACGATGAAGTGCTGCATAAAGCTGGCCGGCATGCCCGGGATCAACCCGATGCCCAGCACAAGAGCCGCGCCCACGGCCAGCAGGATCACCTGGTTCTTGGTCTGCGCCTTGAACGCAGCCGTCTCTGCGGCGCGCTTTTCTTCCGCCGTCAGTTCCTTGGGCGCTTCTTTCTTGGGCGCTGCGGCAATTGCGGCCACCTTGGGCGGTGGCGGCGGGAAGGTGACGGCCTTTTCGTGGGTGATCGTCGCGCCACGGATAACGTCGTCTTCCATGTCGTGATTGATCACGCCGTCTTTTTCCGGCGTCAGATCCGCCATCAGGTGACGGATGTTCGTCGCATAAAGGCTCGAGGCCTGCGTCGCCATGCGGCTCGGGAAATCGGTATAGCCGATGATGGTCACGCCATTGTCGGTCACGATCTTCTCGTCCATGACGGTGAGCTTGCAGTTGCCGCCCTTTTCCGCCGCAAGGTCCACAATGACAGAGCCGGGTTTCATGGATTTCACCATGTCCTCGGTCCACAGCTCAGGCGCCTCGCGGTTGGGGATCAGCGCGGTGGTGATGACAATGTCCACCTCAGGGGCCAGTTCGCGGAACTTGGCCAGCTGCGCCTCGCGGAATTCCGGTGAGGAAACAGAGGCATAGCCGCCCGAAGACGATCCATCCTGCTGCTCTTCCTCGAAATCGAGATAGACGAATTCAGCGCCCATCGATTCGACCTGTTCGGCCACTTCGGGCCGAACGTCAAAGGCGTAGGTGATCGCACCCAGCGATGTCGACGTGCCGATCGCCGCCAGACCTGCAACGCCCGCACCCACAACCAGAACCTTGGCCGGGGGCACCTTGCCCGCTGCCGTGATCTGCCCGGTAAAGAAGCGGCCAAAGTTGTTGCCCGCCTCGATCACCGCGCGGTAGCCCGCGATATTCGCCATCGATGACAGCGCGTCCATCTTCTGCGCCCGGCTGATGCGCGGGATCATTTCCATCGCGATGACGGTGGCGCCCTTCTTGGCCGCGCTTTCCATCTTCTTTTCGTCCGCAACGGGGCTGAAGAACGAAATCAGCGTCTGGCCATCCCGCAGGCGCTTCATCTCGCCATCGTCGGGCACGCGCACCTTGGCGACCACATCCGCGGCTTTCCACAGGGCGGCGGCGGTCTTGACGACTTCGACACCGGCGGCCTTGTAATCGGCATCCGCAAAGCCGGCATTCATGCCCGCACCGGTTTCGATCACGCACTCATGGCCCAGCTTTTGCAAAGCCGCGGCACTTTCCGGCGTCATCGCAACGCGGTGCTCGCCGGCAAATATCTCTTTTGGTGTACCGATTTTCATCCGGTAAATCCCCCGTCCTCTTTGGCAGTGGCAGCGACTGCGCAAGATGGTGCACAGAAGCCGAGTGTCCACTACTCTCAACCGGCGGGCAGCGCAAGCAACGCCCCAACGTCAGCGCGTAACAATCAGCAAGATGTCAGACCCAACGGCGCACTTTCCTTTCGTACTGCGCGAATTTCGCGCGAAACACCCGCCGCATCCTGTCTTCCTCGGCCACAATAAAGCGGCGCTCGATCCACCAGACAAAGAGCGGGACCAGCACCAGCGACACCACCGCATCAAACCGCAGGACAAAGCCAGCAAGGATCAACGCATCGGCCAGGTAGATCGGGTTGCGCGTGACCCCGAAAACGCCGCGCGTGATCAGCGCATGCGGGGTTTGGTGCGGGATGATGGTGGTGCGCGCGCGCAGGAATTCCCATGCGGCCAGCGCAATCAGGACCAGACCGGCCCCGATCAGCGCCCCGGCCAACCCACGTGTGACCGGGTGATCCACACTCAGCCCAAACGGGGCATAGCGCCCCTGCAGCCACGCCACCGCAATGGCGCAGGCCAGCCAGACGGGCGGTATGTCCACATAGGATTTCATGCGCGGATGTTTCCGCAGCCGCCCGCGCTTGTCCAAGAAAAAGCGCTCATCTCAGTTGCAAAACTGTCGCGCGACCGCATGACGCGGCGCGAAAACAGGCACCTGTCAGGACGCGGTGCGCAGCTGTGGCGTGGCCGTCTGGCCATCCATCCACGCCCGACAGGCCGCGCCAAACGCCTCGAACAGCGGGCGCGAGACGGGGTCGCATTTCGCGTTCCATTCCGGGTGCCACTGTACCGACAGGGTGAACCCCGGCGCGTCCTGGATATACATCGCCTCTGCCGTACCGTCCGGCGCGTGACCATCCACAACGACGCGGGGGCCGGGCGACTTGATCCCCTGCCCGTGCAACGTGTTGGTCGGCACCGCCTGCCGCCCCATCAACTGGTGGAACACGCCACCCTCACGGAAGGTCACATCATGGCGCAGGGCGAATTTCTCTTCGAGCGTGCCATCGGGCGGCATCCGGTGATTGTCGCGCCCCGGCAAATCCCGGATCTCGGGATAAAGCGATCCGCCCATGGCCACGTTGACCTCCTGGAACCCGCGGCAGATGCCAAGGATGGGTTGCCCCCGCTCGACACATGCCCGGATCAACGGCAGGGTCAGTCGGTCGCGATTGCGGTCAAAGCTGCCATGCGCTTCGGTCGCCTCCTCACCATACTCTTCCGGATGGACATTGGCCCGCCCGCCGGTGAACACAAAGCCCGCGCAATGCTCGAGCAGGTCCGACACCCGGATATAGGCGGGATCGGCCGGTATCAGCATCGGCACCCCTTCTGCGACATCCGCAACAGCAGAGATGTTGATGATCCCCGCCCCCTGCACCTCGTATTCGTCATTGATCACGTGGTGGTTGGTTATGATGCCGATGATCGGGCGCGCCATGTCAGTCCTCAGCCAAAGTTGCAGTGCACCTGATATACGCAGCAGCGCGCGATCTGAACAGATCAGACCGCGCGCAGAGCACTGTGCATAAAGCCGCAGCCACCCGTTGCCTCAGTTTTCAGCAGTCAGGCCCACAGCCTCGATCCCGGCCACCGCCACAGCGGCATCATTGTCGGACGTGTCGCCGGTGACGCCAACGGCGCCGATCACGGCCCCCTTCCTGTCGCGCACCAGAACACCGCCGGGCACCGGCACGACCTGCCCGCCGAACACACCGTTCACCGCGCCCATGAAATAGGCCTGCGCCTCCGCGCGCGCCATTTGCGCCGTGCCCGCCATGCCCAGCATCACCGCACCATACGCCTTGCCGTGGGCAATCGCGAACCGCCCCGGTGCGGCACCGTCCTCCCGCTCGAACGCCTGCACATGACCGCCCGCATCCAGCACGATGACCGACAGCGGCTTCAACTCCATCTCCCGGCCCTTTTCCAGTGTCTTGCGGATGATCGTGCGTGCCCGTCGCAATGAAATCGACATGATGTTTCCTCTCTGGAACGCCAGCCCGTCCCTGTCTCTGTTCTGAAAAAATCCCGGGGAGTGTGAGGGGCTGGCCCCTCGCTCCCGTCCTTACAATCTGCTCAGGAGGCGGCCTTGTACGCCAGACGGCGTGCATGCAGCACCGGCTCGGTATAGCCCGATGGCTGCACCCGCCCCTTCAGCACCAGATCACAGGCCGCCTGAAACGCGATCCCATCAAAGCCGGGCGCCATCGGGTCATAGGACGCATCCGCCGCGTTCTGGCGGTCCACCACCGCGGCCATCTTGCGCAAGACCGTCCTCACCTGCTCTTCTGAAATCACGCCGTGATGCAACCAGTTGGCCAGTCCCTGCGCACTGATCCGGCAGGTTGCGCGGTCCTCCATCAGACCCACATCGTTGATGTCCGGCACCTTGGAACAGCCCACACCGGCATCTACCCACCGCACAACATAGCCAAGGATTCCCTGCGCATTGTTCTCCAGCTCACGGGTGATTTCCGCGTCCGAGAAATTGCGCCCCGCAGCCACCGGAATGGTCAACAGATCCTCCAGCGTGCCGCGCGGCCCACCCGCGCGCAGCGCGTCCTGCCGCGCCAGCACGTCAACCTGATGGTAGTGCGTGGCGTGCAGCGTCGCCGCCGTCGGCGACGGCACCCAGGCACAGGTCGCACCGGAGTGCGGGTGGCCGATCTTGGCCTCCAGCATCTCGGCCATACGGTCGGGCATGGCCCACATCCCCTTGCCGATCTGCGCCCGGCCCTTCAGCCCGCAGGCCAGACCGATGTCCACGTTGCGGTCCTCATAGGCGCTGATCCATGCCGCCCCCTTCATCTCGCCCTTGGGGATCATCGGGCCCGCTTCCATCGACGTGTGGATCTCATCACCCGTCCGGTCGAGGAAGCCGGTGTTGATGAACGCCACCCGGCGTTTCGCGGCACGGATACACTCCCGCAGGTTCGCAGAGGTGCGGCGCTCTTCATCCATGATGCCCAGCTTGACCGTGTTGGCCGGCAGGCCCAGAACCTTTTCCACGCGGGTAAAGATCTCGTCGGCAAAGGCCACCTCGTCGGGGCCGTGCATCTTGGGCTTGACCACATAGACCGACCCGGTGAGCGAGTTGCGCAGGCCCTCGGTCTTGCCCAGATCATGCAGCGCGATGAGCGTGGTGATCATCGCATCCATCAGCCCTTCGCCGATTTCAGCCCCGTCGCGGTCGAGGATCGCGGGGTTCGTCATCAGGTGGCCGACATTCCGGATCAGCATCAGGCTGCGGCCCTTGAGCCGGACCGCACTGCCATCCGCGGATGTAAACGTGCGGTCCCCGTGCATCCGGCGGTGCACCGTCTTGCCGCCCTTTTCAAACTGTTCTTCCAGATCGCCCTTCATCAGGCCGAGCCAATTGCCATAGGCCAGCACCTTGTCCTCGGCATCCACGGCCGCCACGCTGTCTTCGCAATCCATGATGGTCGACAGGGCGGATTCGAGGATCACGTCGGCGATGCCCGCAGGGTCCGTCGCCCCGATTGCGTGGTCCGGGTCGCGGTGCACGATGACGTGCAACCCGTTGTTGCGGAAACAGAAATCATCACCCGAAGCCGAGACGCCGACATATTGCGACGGATCCGCCAGGGTCACGGTCGCGCCGGACGCCGTCAGAGCCAACGCGCCATCAACGGCCGCAATCGCGGTCACATCGGCCCATGTCGCACCGGACAGCGGCATCGCCTCGTCCAGAAACGCCTTGGCCCGCGCAATCACACGCGCGCCGCGCGCCGCGTCATAGCCCTTGCCGTCCGGCAGATCGCCAAGCGCATCCGTGCCATACAGCGCGTCATAGAAGCTGCCCCACCGCGCATTGGCCGCGTTCAGCGCAAACCGCGCGTTCATGATCGGCACGACAAGCTGTGGGCCGGGCGTCGCGGCAATCTCTGCGTCTACATTCTCGGTCTCGATTTCAAAGTCAGGACCTTCGGGCACCAGATACCCGATCTCCGACAGAAAGGCGTGATAGGCTGACGCATCAAACTCCGACGCCCGGTGCGCCACGTGCCAAGCATCGATCTGCGCCTGCAGATCCGCGCGTTTTTGCAAAAGATCACGGTTTTTCGGGGCCAGATCGTGTACCAAAGCGGAAAACCCGGCCCAGAAATCGGCCGTCGCCACCCCCGTGCCCGGCAAGGCCTGCGCTTCGATGAACTGTGCCAGCGTGTCGGCCACTTTGAGATCGGCACGGTCGATATAGGTCGTCATTGAGGGGCCCTTTGTATGCTACGGAATACAGACGGCGGCACCTCTAGAGAATTTGTTTCCTATCGTAAACCACATTGGTCCGATAAATTGACCAATTTTTTGTGACCCCGTTTTAATCCGGCTTGACTGAGGACCGAGCGGCGCGGCGACACCGGTCTGAACAGTATTTGACCTCGTCCCAGACGCGCTCCCATTTCTTGCGCCAGGTGAACGGGCGATTGCAGACCGGGCACATCTTTTCCGGCAGGTCGGATTTACGGCGCATCCGGGCCATCAGAAGTCGAACCCCATCTGGCGCGTGTCGCTCTTCTTGCTTGTGCGGCGGCGGGGCGCGCGGTCATCGACAAAGTGTCCTTGCGGATCCTTACGGCTGGCGTGTTTGTGCACGACGCGCTGCGCCTCATCCCGGAACGCGCCACCCCGGCGCACGGCCCACACCTGTTCCCGCGCGGCACGTGCCGCGTCCATCACGTCAACGATGGGCGCAGGATACGCCCGGTCCAGCACGGTCCCCGCCCCGTCCCACGTCCATGGTTCCTGCAAATGTTCATCCGGCACAGGTGCAAGTTCCGGGCACCAGCGGCGCGTGAACACGCCTGCGGGATCCTGATCCTTGCCCTGTTTGACGGGGTTGTAGATGCGCACCGTGTTCATGCCGGTTGTGCCCGACTGCATCTGCACCTGTGGCCAGTGAATGCCGGGTTCGAAATCCGTGAACTGACGGGCAAGGTGCAGCCCCGTCGCGCGCCAGTCGAGCCATAGGTGGTAGGACGCGACCGCCATGACCATGGAGCGCATCCGGAAATTAAGCCAACCGCCCGCCGCAAGATAGCGCATGCACGCATCCACAAAGGGCAGGCCCGTTTCACCCCGTTCCCACGCGCCACGCCGTGCGGCGTCATCGCCGCGCAACCCTTCATACGCAGAATGCAGGCAACGATGTTCCATCGCCGGTTCGTCTTCGAGCTTCTGCATGAAGTGATCGCGCCAGGCGAGCCGCGCCTGAAATGACTTGAGCGATCCGCCCCACCCTTCCCGCGTGCCCTTGACCTCACGCTGGCGCGCGGCGGTGGCTTGTGCCGCCTCGCGCCCCGACAGACAGCCAAAGGCCAGATATGGCGACAGGCGCGAACAGGACCATTCCCCGGTCACAGGCGACGACATGTCCTTGCGATAGGTCTGGCCGCGCTCGGTCAGGAAGGATCCCAACAGGCTCAACGCCATCGCGCGCCCCCCTTTCTGGCGGTCCGGGCACGGGTCCGGTGCCACAAGACGCGGTACGTCATCCGAGGCGAGCGAGGGGCCTGTCAGCCGCTCGGGCACGTCGACCTGTGGCTGGCGCAGAAAGGCATTGCGCTGCGCGGCCCACCCGTCGCGCCCATTGAGGCGCCGCACAACGCCGGATTGGGCCAGTTCCTCCCACACAACACCATTCGCACCGCACCACGCCGCCACCGCGCGGTCGCGCGCAAAGGTCCACGCATTGCCCGTTTCCTCGTGGCTGAGGATGCGGTCAAACCCGGTCTCGGCTTGCAGATCCGCGAGAACCTGCGTCACCTCGCCCACTCGCACAACCAGTGGTACGCCAAGGCGGGACAGATCCGCGCCGAGCGCCGCAACGCTTTCGGCCACGAAATCGAACTGTCGCCCCGACACGTCCGGCTCCGCCCAATAGTCCGGCTCAAACACGTAAAGCGGCACGACGGGCCCAAGCGCCACCGCCCGTGCCAGCGCCGGATGATCCGCCACCCGCAAATCCCGTTTGAACCACAAAACGCTTGTCATACCCGGCAGATAGGCCGCCTGCCCCCTGCGCCAAGTGGGGCACACCCCTCTTTGCAAGACCGAACGGCGCGGTTAACCTGATGCGATCGCCACCCTTGTTTTCGGCGTGCACATTTTGATTGAAGGAACTGTTATGAAACGTATTTTCAGCGCCCTGGCGTTCGCCCTATGCGCAACCCAGGCGTCCGCCCAAATCCATCCCCAGCACTATGACCTATCCGTCGAGGTGCAGTATCAGGTGACCGAAGCCACCGAAGCCGCCGCCGAGGCGATGGGCATCGAACAAACCGGCGTTTTCACCTTTGACATGCTCTTCCCCCGGCCCGCGTGCCTAGCGCACTATCAGTCAGGCTCTGCCAGCTACTATTCGACGGACACGACGCTCACCGCCTTTGACAGCAAGACACGGCTGCATCTGCGGTCGGAACCGCGGCTGCAAATCGCCAATGATCTCAGCGGGGTGCTGGACAGGGTGCTGTTTGTCCTGCGCCCCGACATGCGTCTGAAATCCGGACAGGTCATTGAGCGGATGACCCTGACCAGCGACGTCGCACTGAGCGCGCTGTCGTCAAATGCCTTTGTCGAAGACAGCCGGCTGTTGCAGGAGATCCTGAACGAAGACGGAGCACAGGTCTTTGTCTTTCTCGACACAGCGCCGCAAGCGGCCGTTATCATGGATGTGGTTGGCGCAGGCGTGTCGATATCAAACCGGCGCGGCAACGCACCGCGCAACCAGATTGCGACCTGCACCCCGCCCGCAGGCTTCCCCTGAGACGCGTTGAACTTGGCGTTGTGCGGGGCTACCTCTTTTGCAGCAACAAAAGGACGGCCCCGCCCCCATGCCCAAAGACAGCGCCCCCCAGACCATCTACCTTGCCGACTACACGCCCTTTGGCTTTGACGTCGACAGCGTTCACCTGACCTTTGACCTGGCTCCGTCTGCAACGCGGGTGACCTCCCGCATCCGCTTTGCGCCAAAGCCGGATGCAACAGACAAGACGTTCTTTCTGCATGGCGAAGGGCTGTCGCTGATTTCCGCAAAGATCGACGGAGAGCCTGTCACACCGGAGCTGACGGCAGAGGGGCTGACATGCGCGGTGCCCAACGTGCCCTTTACATGGGAGGCAGAGGTTCAGATTGATCCCGCCGCCAACACCGCGCTCGAAGGGCTGTACCAGTCGGGCGGCATGTATTGCACGCAATGCGAAGCCGAAGGGTTTCGCAAGATCACCTATTATCCCGACCGCCCCGACGTGATGAGTAGCTTCACCGTGCGTATCAATGGCCCGCACCCGGTGCTTTTGTCGAACGGCAACCCTGTTGCCTCGGGCGATGGCTGGGCCGAATGGCACGATCCGTGGCCGAAACCCGCCTATCTCTTTGCACTGGTCGCGGGCGAGCTGGTCGCCCACCGCGACACGTTCACCACGATGGAGGGACGGCATGTCGATCTGGCCCTCTATGTCCGGCCGGGCGATGAGGGCAAATGCGCCTTTGGCATGCAGGCGCTCAAGGACAGCATGAAATGGGACGAGGACGTGTATGGCCGCGCCTATGACCTCGATGTGTTCAACATCGTGGCGGTGGATGATTTCAACATGGGCGCGATGGAGAACAAGGGACTGAACATTTTCAACGCCTCCGCTGTGCTCGCCTCGGCTGAGACCTCGACCGACACCAATTTCGAACGGATCGAGGCGATCATCGCGCACGAATATTTCCACAACTGGACCGGCAACCGCATCACCTGCCGTGACTGGTTCCAACTGTGCCTCAAGGAGGGGCTGACCGTGTTTCGCGATGCGCAATTCACCTCTGACATGCGTTCGGCCCCGGTCAAACGCATCAGCGACGTGATCGACCTGCGCGCGCGCCAGTTCCCAGAGGATCAGGGCCCGCTGGCCCACCCGGTACGGCCCGAAAGTTTTCAGGAAATCAACAACTTCTACACGGCGACCGTCTATGAAAAAGGGGCAGAGGTCATTGGCATGCTCAAGACGCTGGTGGGCGATGACGCCTACGCCCGCGCGCTCGATCTCTACTTCGACCGCCATGACGGACAGGCCTGCACGATCGAGGACTGGATCAAGGTGTTTGAGGACACGACCGGCCGCGATCTGAGCCAGTTCAAGCGCTGGTACAGCCAGGCGGGCACACCTCGCGTCGCGGTCGAGGACAGCTTTGAGGACGGCACCTACACCCTCACGTTCCGGCAACACACCCCGCCCAGCGCCGCAACACCCGACCCACAGCCGCAGGTGATCCCCGTGGCGGTGGGCCTGCTGGGCCCTGACGGCGCCGAGGTGCTGGGCACCCAGGTCCTCGAACTGACACAGGACCGGCAGAGCTTTTCCTTTCCCGGTCTCGACGCCCGGCCCGTGCCGTCGATCCTGCGCGGCTTCTCTGCGCCGGTGGTGCTCGATTATGCGGCCAATGACGCGTTCCTGCTGGCACATGACACCGATCCGTTCAACCGATGGGAGGCGGCGCGCAATCTGGGCAAGGCCTCGCTTCTGGCGGCGATCACGCAAGGGGACGCACCGGATGCCGCGTGGCTCGACGGGGTTGCGGGCATTCTGACCGACGCCACGCTTGATCCCGCATATCGCGCCTACACCCTGTCCCTGCCCGGCCAGTCGCAACTGGCCGCCGATCTGGCCAATGCCGGCACCACGCCCGACCCCGATGCGATCTGGGCCGCGCATGAGGCGCACCGCGCCGCATTGGCGGAACGCGTTGCAGACGCGCTGCCGGGCCTCTACGCCGCGCATCAGGTCGACGCGCCCTATGCGCCCGATGCAGAGCAATCCGGCAAACGCGCACTGGGCAATGCAGCACTCTCCATGCTCACCCGCCTCGACGGCGGCGACACGGCACAAGCGCAATTCGACCATGCCAGCAATATGACCCAGCAGCTCAGCGCGCTGTCCAACCTGATCCGCGCCGGGCGCGGTGATGCGGCCCTCGCCCAATTCGAGGCGCAGTGGAAGCACGACCGGCTCGTGATGGACAAGTGGTTCGGCCTGCAGGTGATGGAGGCCAGGCCCGATGATGCGGCCGACACCGCCACGGCCCTGACAAAACACAGCGATTTCAACTGGAAAAACCCCAACCGGTTCCGCGCCACCTTGGGTGCATTTGCCGCCCATCACGCCGGTTTCCATGCCAAGGACGGCTCGGGCTATACCCTACTGGCCAATTGGCTGATCACGCTCGACCCAGTGAACCCGCAGACAACCGCCCGCATGTGCTCGGCCTTCCAGACGTGGCGCCGTTACGACGCCATCCGTGGGTCCATGATCCAGAAGGAGCTGACCCGCATCGCCGAAACCCCCGGCCTCAGCCGCGACACCACAGAGATGATCACCCGCATCCAGAACGCCTGACCCAACAGGTCGGCGCATCCCCGTCTCTGTTCCAAAAAAATCCCGGGGAGCCCGAGGGGCTGGCCCCTCGGTCCCGCACGTGCCACCAGGACTGCCATGGATCTCTATGCCGCCACTGTTCCGCCCTTGAAACGGCTCACCGCAGCCGTGCCGCGCCTGCTCGACCGTCTCGACACCCCTGCCCAGCTAGAGGCGCGGCTTGCACCGGACGGCTTCAACGCCGCAGAACACCTGTGCGTGGCGCTCGGCTATGTGGCACGCACGGTGCTGCCGCTCATGGGCGATGACGTCCCCGAAATGCCGATGGATGCCGACCCCGGCGCGATCCTCGCCTTGGCGCAGGACATGGGATTTCTGCTCGACCAACTGCGACCCGACGCGTTTGAAGGTGCCGAAACGCGCACCATCACCCACTCCGCCGGTGACCCGACCCTGACCCAGACCGGCGCAGAATATGCAACGCTCTACGCGCTGCCCAATGCCCATTTCCATCTGTCGCTCGGCTATGCCACCTTGCGCATGGCCGGTGCAAACATCGGCAAGGGCGATCTTGAACGGTTTCATCACTACGCGCCCGATACGAATTTTGCCGCCGACACCAGATGACCAAAGGACCACAGATATGACCAACCGCCCCGTTTGCCTGATCACCGGAGCCTCCGCAGGAATCGGCGCCGCCTGCGCGCGCCTGTCGGCGGCAGAGTATGACTTTGTGCTCAGCTACCGCACGGACCCGGACGGGGCCGCCGCGACCAAGGCCGCGGTCGAGGCGCAGGGCGCGCGCGCCGTCATCGCACAGGGTGACGTCGGCACCGAAGAGGGGATTGCCGCGATCTATGCCGCGCTCGATGACCATTTCGGCCGGATCGACGTGCTGATCAACAACGCCGGGATGGTGGACCAGACGCGCCGCATGACCGACATCGACCACGCCCGTCTGACCCGCATGATGAACGTGAACGTCATCGGCGCGATGCTCATCGCCAAGGAGGCGGTGCTGCGCATGGAGGCACAGGGCGACGGCGGCGCGATCATCAACATTTCTTCCGCTGCCGCGCGGCTTGGCTCCGGCAACCAGTATATCGACTACGCCGCGTCCAAAGCGGCCATCGACACCTTTACCAAGGGCCTGTCGGACGAAGTCGCGCCCAGCGGCATCCGCGTGATGTCGATCCGCCCTGGTCTGATCGATACCGAACTCCACGCCAAGGGCGGCGAGGAAGGGCGCGCGCAGAAACTGGCGCACATGGTGCCGATGCGCCGCGAGGGCTCCGCCGAAGAAGTGGCCAAGGCCATTCTCTGGCTCGCCTCTGACGCGGCAAGCTATGTGACCGGCTCGACGCTCGATGTGACCGGGGGCCGCTGAACGATGCACATCCTGCTGGGCATCATCGGGATTGCCACCGCCGCCTTTTTCCTCGTGCTGCGGGCGCGGCGCGGGGCAGAGGTGGCCAGCGACGTGATGGACATGGCCGGAGATGTCGCCGCCGCCGCTCGCCGGTTCGGGTTCCGCCACCGCTATAATCAGCATCCCGTAGACAGTGTCGAAGAGCCGAACCTCGCCATCGCGGCCCTGGCGACGGCCTTTATCGCGCTCGACGATTTGCCGACCCGCGACGATCGCAAACGGCTGGATGTGGCCTTGCGCAAACATCTCGGACTGGACGCAAAAGGCGCGGAAGAAATCGAAGTGTTGGGCCAGTGGCTGGTATCGGAATGCGGCGGGGCGCAACCGGCTGTGCCGCGCCTTGCCAAACGGCTGCACCGCTTGGGGGGCGCAGACAGCTTTGCCACGCTGATGGCGGTTCTGAACGCCGCCGCCCGCGCCCCGCTGAGCAAACGGCAAAGCGAGGCGTTGCACGACATTCAGACCGCGTTCCGCCTGCAATGACGCCCTATGCCTACCAGACGACGGGCCGCAACCGGGCCACGCTGCTGACCGTTCTGACCGTCTGGGGCCTGATCGGGGCGGCGGTGATCTGGCTGGATGCGGCGACGTGGATCGCGGCCCTCGCCGCGCTCGCCACGGTGCCGGCCCTTGTCGATCTGATCACCGGGCGCCGCTCCGGTGTGCGCATCGAAGCCGACGGGCTGCACTGGTTTTCGGGCCGCCGCACGGGCGACATCGCATGGCCGCGCATCACCCATATCCGCCTCGACACACGGCTCGATTTTTCGGTCCGGGCCAGCGCGGTGCTCACGTCAGGGCGCAAGGTCCGCCTGCCGCTCGAGGCCACGCCACCCGCCGATGATTTCGAAGAGGCGCTCAGTGCGCGCGGGATCAAGGTCGAGCGCCACCATTTTTCCCTGCTCGGATGAGGATCGCGGCACGTCTTGCCCCGGCCATTGCGCTGCTTTTGGCGCTGGCCGCCTGCGCCCCCGTTCCGCGCCCGACCTCCGACCCGTTGCTCCGCGACATGGCGGCATGGCAGCGCGCGAACCACATCATCATCGGCATCCCCGGCGCTCTGAGCCCGGTGCGCGTCATGGCCCCGCTGCAAGAGCTGGCCACACCGGACCGCGCGGTTGCGTTCTATCGCCTGCCCGGCTTTGACGGGCGCCCCGCGGAGGAATTCGTAAACCTCGACTTTGCCGCCACGCACATCGCGCGCGCGGCAGCGGCCACCGGGGCCCGCCGCGTCGACCTGATCGGGCATTCCACCGGCAGCGCCATCGCGTTGGAGGCGGCCAAGATGATCCGGCGCAGCGCACCGCATGTGGAGGTGCGGGTGGCGGCCATCTCGACCGCCCTGCCCGCGCCCCAACCCGTCCTGGCTGGCGCACGGGGCGCTGCCGGCACATTGGCCGCTGCAATCCGCGCGCGCGGTCTTTCTCCGCGCAAGGTTTGGCTGGAATATTACCGCAGGCTTGCCTATGGCCCCGCCGCGGACACGGTCCCGTCGGTCACCCGTGCCGCCGACGCGCTTGTGTCGGCCAATGAGGGGCGCATCACGCTGCCCGCAAACGGGCTGGGACGCCGCCATACGCGCGCATTGCGGCAATGGACAAATCCGGACCCGGCGGCGTTGCACGGCGTCGATGTGGTCCTCTACCACGGTGCGGTCGATCCGGTGTTTCCGCCCCGCGCCGTGCACCGCTTTGCCCGTACGCTGCCGGATGCAGAGGTGCAGCTGATCGACGGGCATGGACATCTGTTGCTGCTGACCTTTCCGGAGGTCTGGGCACGCATTGCGACCCAGTTGAACCGCTAGGGTCAGGACCCATTCATCCTGCGACACGGGTGAGACAGATTTCCCGACCGGCCCTCTGGCGCATTGCGACGCAATACGCGGTCAGTGGTGGTTCTGGCGCGAAGCTCTGCACCACCCCCGCTCGGGCACTTTTCGCTGGGAAAGCCCCCTGCCGGGAAGCAGGCAGGCTGTAAATCCGTCACGCCGAACGCGTGCCAACTGTCGAACGCGTTTCTGAGGGGCGACGGACGCCAAATCTACATCATCTCGGCATATCTCAACGCGATGGGCGAGAGCGAGGACTGCAGGATTCGTGCGTCCTGTCCTGAGGCGCTCAGTTCGCGGCCACGGGCCGGGCCTGGGGGCGTGTCCGGTCCAGCGGGCGGCAATAGCTCTGCTGTTTCAACCAGTTGGCCATGTCAGCGCGTTTTGACGACGACCGCATCGGCCCCCAATCCGCGCTCACCCCGCGCCATTTGCGGTCCTTGGCGTGGATCACCCCGTCGCGCGGCACGGTGACGGCCATGATACGGACAGCACAGCTGAGGTTGGCGGCGCCGTTCTTGAGCGCCTCGCCCGTGCCCACGTTGCATTTGTAGCCGCGCGCGGTGGCGGGCAGGATCTGCAACAGACCGTACCACTTGCCCCCGCCCCCCACGGCGCGGGGTTTGTAGGTGCTTTCGAACTTGGCCAGTGCCGACATGAAACCGACCCAGAAGGCGCGGCGGTCTGCGGCGGTGGCGCGCGGATATTCTGGGCACCACGTCGCAATATCGCGCGGCACGAGATCCACGAGCGGTTGCCCATGTGCCTTCAGCGCCGACAGTGCCGCCCGGTTCCACAGCACGTGCCCCGGCTGATGTGTCCACCGGGTGCGCGGCACATTGCCGTCACGGGCGGGTGGGCGCACCCCGCCAAAGGCGTCGCGCGCGACGACCGGAACATCCCGAACCGCGCTGTCCGTGGCTTCCTGTTCCTGTGCAGCCAGTGGCGCGGCACAGGCGCAGCCAAGGGCGATCAAAAAGGCAGCGATGGTTTTCATGCCGCGCACTATGCCGAGAAGCGATTGGGCCTGTCTACACTGCGCATCCAGCCAAATACGTGCATTGAAAGCGGCTTTGGGGACAATCATCCCGGAGCAGTTGTATTGTGCGTACCGAAGGTTGCAGTTTTCGCAAAATGATCCCGTGAATTGCGCCGTGTTGTCCCCCCACTGCCCTCATTGTGTCGCAATTCAGCGTCATATTCAGACCTGTTGGTAAGTGTTGGAATGTTAAAGATGGCCCTAGCAGAACGCGTGATTGCCCCACTGACCCGCATGCGTGCGGTGTTCTCAGCCGGTTCGTCCGGCGCGGTACAAGACCGCGTTCTGCTATCCAGCCGCCCGGCCCGACCCAAGCGGGCAGAGCGGGCAGCACAGCTTGACAGCTTGCTGAGCATTCCGTGCCCCGACCCCACCGCCGAAGACCACACACGTGACGCGCACCAGAACGCCGGCCTGAAACTTGTCCGACAGGAGGAATGGGGCCTGCTCGCTGACCGCCTCCGGTGTCTGGACAGCAGGTTGGCCAAGACCGATGGCGGTATGCCGGTGGCCGAACTGATGGCGTTTGGTGCGCGCGCAGATGTGGTCGCGGCGGCGGAGCATGCCTTGATCACCGGCCGTCCCGACCGGGATGCCCCGCTGCTTGAGGGGATCGAGGCGCTCGAGACGATCCTCGCCCAGAACGAACAGGACGCAATGATCGCCTGCGTGGTGGCGCAGGCCCATATCGACATTGGCTGGGCCTGGCGCGGCACCGGATGGGACATTGAAATCCCCCTGCCCAACCGCGAGGCCTTTGCCGCCCATTTCGAACGTGCGGGGGAAATCCTTGCACCGTTCGCCAAAACGGCCGAGCCTTCGGCGCTTCTTGCGGCGACGCGGTGTGCCTACAATGCAGGCAACGGAACCAGCCTTGGACAGATCGTCTCCGACTACGAGACATGGATCACCCTCGATCCGCGCAATGCCAAGGCGATGCGCACCATGGGCACCCATCTGCTGCCGCGCTGGCACGGAAATTACGACCGGCTGGAACTTGAGGCGCGGCGCATGGCGGGCCTCACCCATGATTTGTGGGGCGCGGGCGGTTACACCTGGGTGATGATGGATGCCATTTCGGTCGACACCGAAGCCTGCGCGCGGCTGGACCTCGACTTCTTCCTCGACGGCTTGCGCGACATCATCGCACAGACGAAGGACCAGCATATCGTCAACCTGCTGGCCGCCTATTGCGCAAACACGATGGGCGCCACCCCCACCGGTCATGACGAGGCGGATTACATCTGTGCCCAGGTTGCGGATGCGGCGCAGTGGATTGTCCGGGATCACCTGCGCGAACTGCATCCGATGCTGTGGGCGCATGCCGCGCGCGGCTTTGACAACACCCTGCGCATCCGGTGCCGCGACCGGTTTGCATCCTCCGGCTATGCCGATGCGCTGCGCTACCTGTCGGACGTGTTCCGGCGCGAACTGGCCGCCGGACAGCGCATTGTGTTCACGTCAAATGGCGCAGAGACCCGCGCCGCCTGAGCCCGGAAATCGCACCCGACAACAGCGCGCGCGAATAAAATTTGTGCGCCCCCATCAGGCTGTGGAACACCGGACCAAGTGTCAGCCGCCCGCGCCGGTCGGCCACCGGGACAACGACCGAACCGAACGCCACGCCCTGCGCCACCGACAGCCACGACATCGTGCGCCCCGATGCATCCGCCAGCAGAATGTCCGTCTCGGTACGTGCTGACACGGTCCAGACCGCAAACTTTTCCGCATCTCCGCGCGCCAGTGCCGCAGCCTCTGCATCGCTGGACCGCGCCCCTGCCGCCAACCGCAGAACCACCCGTTCGGCCTTGAACAGCGGTTGCGTGTAAAACGCCTCGATCAGCGCCGGCAAATCGGCCGTGACATCCGCGGCAACGAAACAGTCGGTGTGATGCGCCTCTTTCTGCGCAAAGGGCGCAATCAGGCTGTGGGGCGGGGCATCTGCCTCTTCAATGTTCATGGGGTGACTTTGCCCCCATCGCACCGCGTGCAAAAGGCGTTCAATAGTCGCGGCCCCCTTGCGACACTTGCCCCCCTGAATTACACCGCCCAGCAACACCGCAACAGGACGCACACCCATGCTGGATCTGACCTACGAAAGCCCGAAAATCAAAACCATTGCCGGGGCCCAGCATGATTGGGAACTGGTCATCGGGATGGAGGTGCACGCACAGGTGTCCTCGAACGCGAAACTCTTTTCCGGCGCGTCCACCCAATTCGGTGCAGAACCCAATTCCAACGTCGCCTTCGTGGATGCGGCAATGCCCGGCATGTTGCCCGTCATCAACGAATATTGCGTCGAACAGGCGGTGCGCACGGGTCTGGGCCTGAAGGCCGAGATCAACCTGCACAGCGCCTTTGACCGCAAGAACTACTTTTACCCCGACCTGCCCCAGGGCTATCAGATTTCGCAGCTCTATCACCCGATCGTGGGCGAAGGCGAAGTGCTGGTGGAACTGGGCGAAGGCATCGCCCGCCGCGTGCGCATCGAACGCATCCACATGGAGCAGGACGCGGGCAAGTCGATCCATGACATGGACCCGAACCTGTCATTCGTGGACCTGAACCGCACCGGCGTCTGCCTGATGGAAATCGTCAGCCGCCCCGACATCCGCGGCCCCGAAGAGGCTGCCGCCTATCTCACCAAGCTGCGCCAGATCCTGCGCTATCTGGGCACCTGTGACGGCAACATGCAGAACGGCAACATGCGCGCGGACGTGAACGTGTCGATCTGCCTGCCCGGTGCCTATGAGCGCTATCAGGAAACGCAGGATTTCAGCCATCTCGGCACGCGCTGCGAGATCAAGAACATGAACTCCATGCGCTTCATCCAGCAGGCCATCGAGGTTGAGGCGCGTCGCCAGATCGCCATCGTCGAAGCAGGCGGCAAAGTCGATCAGGAAACGCGGCTCTATGATCCGGACAAGCAGGAAACGCGGTCCATGCGCTCCAAGGAAGAAGCGCATGATTACCGTTATTTCCCAGATCCGGACCTCTTGCCGCTGGAGATTGAACAGGCGTGGGTGGATGACATTGCCGCCTCCCTTCCCGAGCTGCCCGATGCCAAAAAGGCGCGCTTTATCAGCGACTTTGGCTTGACGGACTATGACGCCTCCGTGCTGACCGCCGAAGTGGCCAGTGCCGCCTATTTCGAAGAGGTCGCCGCAGGCCGCGAGGGCAAGACAGCGGCCAACTGGGTCATCAATGAACTCTTTGGCCGTCTCAAGCGCGACGATGACCGCGACATCACCGACGCGCCCGTGTCTCCGGCGCAGCTGGGCGGCATCATCGACCTGATCGGACGCGGCGATATCTCGGGCAAGATCGCCAAGGACCTCTTTGAGATCATCTATACCGAAGGCGGCGATCCGGCGGAGGTGGTCGAAGCGCGCGGCATGAAACAGGTGACGGATACTGGCGCCATCGAGGTTGCCGTGGACGAGGTCATCGCCGCCAACCCCGCACAGGTCGAAAAGGCCAAGGCCAACCCCAAGCTGGCCGGCTGGTTCGTCGGTCAGGTGATGAAGGCCACCGGCGGCAAGGCCAACCCCAAGGCCGTGAACGAGATCGTGGCCGCGAAACTCGGGCTCTGATCCTGTCACATCTGTGCGGCAAGGGCACGGCTCTGATCCGCGCGCGCGCCGCCGCAGCGGTGGGTATCACTGTGTGAGCGACTGTTCCCATGGCGGCGGGCTTCCGATTTCCGCAATCAGGAAGTCGAGGAACACCCGCACCTTGGGCGACAGCACGTTGGATTTTGGATAGATCAGCCACAACACGTTGTCCTCCGCCGCCTCATAGTCCGGCACCACGCGGATCAGGTCGCCGGAGCTGAGCGCATCGTACACACTCCAGAGCCCGTTCAGTGAAATGCCCGCCCCGGCAAGGGTTGCGCCCTTTTGGCTCAATCCGTCATCAATGATCAGCTGCGCGCGGGCTGCTGAGGGGTCAAAGCTGGCCATCGCGCCCTCGCCATTGGTCAGCGCACGCGGCCGCAGATCGCGAAACGCGATCAACCTGTGATGCGCCAGATCCTCCGGCACCTCTGGCGTGCCGTGCGCGGCAAGGTAATCGGGGCTGGCGCACAGGATCCGCCGGTCATCGGCCAGCTTGCGCCCCTTGAGGCTGGTGTCCAGCAGCGGCGCATTGCGCAAGGCCAGGTCATAGCTGCCCTCGATCAGGTCGAATTGCAGGTCCGACAGGCGCAAATCCAGCGTCAGTTCCGGGTGCCGTTCCAGAAACCGGGGCAGGATCGGCGCAATATAGAGCTGGGCAAAACTGCTTGGCGCGGCAAAGCGCAACGTGCCGCTGACCTGCGCCGACCCATGGCCCAGGGCGGCAAGGGCCGCGTCCTCCTGCGCGATCATCTCGCGGGCGAAGGGCAGGAAATCTGCCCCCTCCACGGACAGGGACACCTTGCGCGTCGTGCGGTGCAACAGATCGGCCCCCACGCTGTGTTCAAGCCGCGCCAGTTTCGCGCTGGCCACCGCCGGTGCCATGCCCAGACGACGCCCCGCCGCACTGATGTTCAGCGTCTCTGCGGCCAGAACAAACAGGCGCACCCCGTCGGTATCCATTATTATATCCGTTTTGCGAATTATGAATGCCGAAATACGCCATTTATTCGGCAAATGCCACAAGCCATATGGGTCCCAACACACGAAGGAGGGCCGGACAATGCCACAGACCGCAACAGTCAATTACCACGTGCACAAGGACACGCGCCAAGCTTTCGAACTGGATGCAGGCGGCATTGAAGGCAACCTGATTTCGCCCGAACTTGCGCCCACCGAAGTGCACTTGACCGATGTGCGAACGGCTGAAGACGCGGTGGATTTTGCCCGGGATGCGGTCGCATTTGCGACCCTGCCAAGTGCCATTTCCGATTTCAGCTCAGAGGGTTGGCAGTCCACCTATGATGCCGAACTGACGACGCATCTGACTCGAAACCTCGGGGCGCGGGACGTGGTCGTATTTGATCATACCGTGCGCGTGGATGACCCCGATGCGACGCGCAAACCGGCGCGCAATGTGCACAGCGATTACAGCGCAGATGGCGCGCACCAACGGCTGATCGATCTGCTGGGTGCCGATACAGCCGCGGAATGTAGCGCAGGCCATTACGCGTTCATCAACATCTGGCGGCCCGTTGACGCGCCGATCAACAGCGCACCGCTCGGCTTTGTGCGCCCCTCCAGCGTGGACCCGGCGGACTGGATCACGCTTGATCTGATCTATCCCGACCGGGTCGGGCAAATCATGGGGCTTGTCGGCAATCCCCGGCATCAATGGCTGTATCAGTCAAAAATGACCCCGGACGAGATCGCGTATTTCAACATCTACGACAACCGCGGACTGGCCTCCGTTGCGCACAGCGCGCTTGACATGGTCGAGTATCCGACCGTCACAACGATCCGCAAAAGCATCGAGAGCCGCACGCTGGTGCGGTACTGAGGACCCATGACTTTGGACACGGCACATACCGGGGCCTTCCCCAACATCAACGCGGCCTACGCCGCCACGTTCCGCCCCGGCAGGCTGAGCGTTGGGCTGGTCGTACCCCTTGAATCCTACGCCGTCGGCGCAGTGCCAACGATGCACAACCACATCGCACTGGCACAACGCGCCGAAGCGCTTGGCTTTGCCGCGCTGTGGTTGCGCGACGTGCCGTTCAACGTGCCAAGCTTTGGCGACCCGGGCCAGATGTACGACCCGTTTGTCTATCTGGGCACCCTTGGCGCGGTAACGGACCGCATCGCGCTTGGCATCGCCAGCATCATCCTGCCCCTGCGCCACCCGGCCCATGTGGCCAAGGCGGCGGCCACGGCGGATGTGCTGTCGAACGGGCGGCTTCTGTTGGGCGTGGCGTCCGGCGACCGGCCCGAGGAATACCCGGCCATGGCACAGAGCTATCCCGACCGCGGCGCACGGTTTCGCGACAGCGTCGCGTATATCCGCGCGGTCGGCACCGACAGGCCGCAATATGACGGGGCCCATGGGTGGATCGGTGGTGGCATCGACATGCTGCCCAAACCCGCCGGAGTGCGCCTGCCCCTGTTGATCACGGGCGGCAGCCAGCAGTCCCCCGACTGGGTCGCCAGCCATGGCGACGGATGGATCACCTACCCGCGGGACGCCCTGTCGCAAGGGCGGGTGATTGCAGACTATCGCGCCCGCTTGACCGCCGCAGGACAGCCCGACAAACCGGTGATGCAATCGCTCTATGTCGATCTGCTGGACGACGCGGACGCGCCTGCGCGGCCCATTCATTTGGGTTTTCAATCCGGCACGACGTTCCTGCGCCGCTACCTGCAAGAGATTGAAGCCCTCGGCATCAATCACGTCGCCCTGAACCTGCGGTTCAACAGCGCGCCAATCGACACCACCCTGGACCGATTGGCGGCAGCACTCATGCCCGACTTTTCCCGAAAGGATCACTGACATGACCAAGACCATCCTGATCACCGGATCGACCGACGGTATCGGCCTGCTCACCGCCAAAAAGCTGGCAGCCGACGGGCACAAGGTGCTGCTGCACGGGCGCAGCACCGCCAAACTGGAGGCCGCGGCGGCGGACATTGCCGCAAGTGTGGAAACATATTGCGCCGATCTGTCGGACATGGAGGCGGTGAAGGCGCTCGCCTCAGAAGTGCGCGCCAAACATGACACGCTGGATGTGCTGATCAACAATGCCGGGGTGTTGAAGACGCCGGAACCCGTGTTGCCAGACGGGCAAGACATCCGTTTTGTCGTGAACACCTTTGCCCCCTATCTGTTGACCGAGCTGCTGTTGCCGATCATGCCGGCGGCGGGACGGGTCGTGAACCTGTCGTCCGCGGCGCAGGCCCAGGTCAACGTCGCGGCGATGCAGGGCAACGTGCCTATGGCCGACATGGACGCCTATGCCCAAAGCAAGCTGGCCATCACGATCTGGACCCGGGAATGGGCAAAGGACCTGCCCGAAGGTTTTGTGATGGTGGCCGTCAACCCCGGCTCACTTCTGGCCTCGAAGATGGTCAAAGAAGGGTTCGGCGTTGCAGGCAGCGACCTGAACATCGGCGCGGACATCCTGATGGATGCGGCACTCGGTGTGCGGTTTGCAGACAAATCGGGCGCGTATTTCGACAATGACAGCGGCGCCTTTGCCGATCCGCATGGTGCGGCGTTGCAACCCGATCACGCAGCCGAGGTCATGAGCGCCATTCGCACCGCCGTCCATGGTGTGGGCTAAGGCACCCGGCGCCGTTGCACGCGGGGGCGGTCCGTCCTCGCCCTGCAACGGCAAAGCGCGCGCTGTGGGTCTGCCCCGCCCCACGTTTTAACCTGTCCGAACCACCTTTGGGGCGGCGGGCTGTGCGCGAGCCCCGGCACGTGCGCCAAACACATAACGACGCCGTACCCGCGACAGCACTGCGGACCGAAGTTGCAGGTTCACGCGATGCCGATCACTTGCTCAAAGGTAAATCTTGTCGAATTGCGTAAGGGTGTGGTCTTTGCTCTCCGACAAAAACGCATACAGGTCCTGCGGCGTTGACGACGTGCTGAATACGGTGGAGGGAATGCCAACCTGCTTATATGCCCATGTCACAAAGGATGAGCAGGTCAATGACGGGTATTTGTCCAGCAATTCAACGCCTGTTTGGACAATCGAATTGAGCCCCCCCACCACCGGGGTGACTGCGGATTCTCCGACGGCCTGGGCAAAATCGGGGATCACCATCCCGCCCAGGCTGAACACCGACCGCGTTGCATGGATGGTCGCAGCCTGCATCATCCCGACACCGCCTGCGTATCCTTTGGCCGGGCGATTTCGATGGTGATAATGAAAGCGCGCGCACAGTTCGAACAATTGCTCTTGCTGCTTTTTGCTGATCGTCTTCGGGCGCGCATGCGCGAAGGCAATGCATTGGTCCTTTGTCAGGAAGGACGCAATCGACCCGACTTTGGGCGGCATCTCGAAGGCCATTTGCTTGATGGCACCAGACGGCCAGCTGATGGTCTTTTTCTTACCGTCGTCGCCCTCGACCTCGTAAGACCGTGCGGCAGTGTCCCCGAGGCACAGAATGCCATGGCCATATTTGAAACCGCCAAACGTGCGGATTTCGATATTGGCAGCGGTCATGGACGCCGTGAGGAAAACGTCGCCGCATTGCGGCTTCAGCTTGTGCAACGCGGCTTCAATCTGTGCTTTGGAATAGGGGATCGCTGTCTTGGTCATGGATGAAATACACCTTTGAAAAATAGCGAATTTGTCTGCGGCGCAGCGCTGACGGGCAAGTCAGGCTTTCCCTACCTGACAGGCTCAATGTGCATCCTTCCACTGTCACAACCCGCGCAAAAGCGCAGGTCTAAAGCACCACCGCGGGGCGGGAAACGAAGGCTAAGCGTCCAGATCCAGCGCCAGCGCATGAATGCGTGGCACGATATCGCCGAGCGCCTTGTGCACCGCGCGGTGACGCGCCACGCGGCTTTGACCGGCCAGATCCGCACTGCGCAGCATCACGTTGAAATGACTTTCGCCGCCTGCGGGCGCACCGGCGTGGCCTGCGTGGGACGCGCTGTCATCCACGACCTCGATCTCGCGCACATCGAATGCCGCGCGCAGACGCGCCTCGATCTCATCTCTGATAGACATTTTTTTCTCCTGCCCTCTTCCCTCTGCCAGCCCAGACCTTAAACTGCCCTCCTCGAGTCGAAAAGGAGACAGACCATGAGCAAGCCAGATCCCTTCGGTTTCGATATGTCCGTCTCCTCGGCGAAGAAGAAAAATCCCCGTGGACGGCGCGGCATGTCCGGCGCGTCAGAGACCTCGACGCGCATCTGTGATCACGAGGGCTGCGAAGAGGCGGGCAAGTTCCGTGCGCCCAAAGCACCCGACGTGCTCGATGACTTTTACTGGTTCTGCCAGCAGCACGTGCGCGAGTACAATACCAAGTGGAATTTCTTCGACGGTACGACCGAAGCGGAAATCAACGCGCAACAGTCCAAGGACAAGGTGTGGGAGCGTCAGACCAAACCTCTGGGCGATCCTGAGGCGCGCGCCTGGGCGCGGCTCGGCATCGAGGACCCGCATCAGGTGCTGGGCAAGAACGCGACGCAAAACCCCGGTCGCGGTGGCAACGCGGCCGCCCGCCGCCTGCCGCCCACCGAAAAGCGTGCCATCGAGATCCTCGAAGCCAAGGCCGACGACAGCAAGGCGGATGTGCGCAAGGCCTACAAGAAGCTGATCAAGGTCCTGCACCCCGACATGAATGGCGGGGACCGGTCCCAGGAAGAACAGCTGCAAGAGGTGGTCTGGGCCTGGGATCAGATCAAGGACAGCCGCAACTTCAAATAGGTGCGGCTGCGCTGCGCTGTCTGCGCATGACAAGGTGCACGCCCAGCATCGTGGCCACCCAGGTGGCCGCGACCACAGGGCTCGTCCAGATCCCGTCACCGATGGCGATCAGGCCAAGCGCAGGGCCAGTTGTCAGGGCCTCCGGCGCAAACGGGCCCATGCCCGCAATAAACTGGACCAACCCCGCCACCAACAGCAGCCCCATCGCGCCCAGAACGGCACCCATGGCCGTTGTGACAGGCGCCGCGACAACAACCGCGGCGAGGCCCAGCCATCCCCGGCGGCCAAACCCGTCAGACAGCGTCACGCCCGCCACCCCCGCGCCAGCCAGCGCCGCGATGTGAAACCACGGCCCCTCCGGCAAAAACCGTGCCATATTGCCGCCCGCCTGCGTCATTGCCACGGCCACCACACCGCCGGCAATCCCCGTTGCCGCCCCGCACAAAACGCGCATCCTGCCCAACCGATCCATGTCCCGTCTCCCTCTGTCTGACGGGCTCAGCATCACGCACCGCCGTGCAGGTCTTGTGCAGAAGCTGCGCGCGGAACGTGCAGAAAGTGGCCTGTCGCATCGCCCCTTCCCCTTGCCCTTTGCCGCGTTATGTTGCACGACGAACCGCGCGCCCGTGACAGGCGCGTTTTCTATGCTGAAGGACGATTTGAGATGGCGGACGGCGCGATGGACATTGATGCAAAACCAACCGAGGAAATCTCGGTCCGCGAAGTGTTTGGCATCGACACGGATATGGTCGTCAAAGGCTTTGCCGACCGCACCGACCGTGTGCCGGATCTCGACAGCACCTACAAGTTTGATCCCGACACGACACTGGCGATCCTTGCAGGCTTTTCACACAACCGCCGCGTGATGATCCAGGGCTATCACGGGACGGGCAAATCGACCCATATCGAACAGGTCGCCGCGCGCCTGAACTGGCCCGCCGTGCGTGTGAACCTCGACAGTCACATCAGCCGGATCGACCTGATCGGCAAGGACGCGATCAAGCTCAAGGACGGCAAGCAAGTCACTGATTTCCAGGAAGGGATCCTCCCCTGGGCCTTGCGCAATCCAACTGCGATTGTGTTCGACGAATACGATGCGGGCCGCGCGGACGTGATGTTCGTGATCCAGCGGGTTCTGGAAGTGGACGGCAAGCTGACGTTGCTGGACCAGAACCAAGTGATCAACCCGCACCCGTATTTCCGCATCTTTGCCACGTCGAATACGGTGGGTCTGGGCGACACGACCGGCCTCTACCACGGCACACAGCAGATCAACCAGGGCCAGATGGACCGCTGGAGCCTTGTGGCGACGCTGAATTACCTCAGCATCGACGCAGAGACCGCCATCGTGCTGGCCAAGAACCCGCATTACAACACGGCCGAGGGCCGCAAGACCATCAAGCAGATGGTGACCGTGGCCGACCTGACCCGGACGGCGTTCATGAACGGTGACCTCAGCACGGTGATGTCCCCCCGGACCGTTATTGCATGGGCCCAGAATGCAGAAATTTTCCGCAACGTGGGCTATGCCTTCCGCCTGTCGTTCCTGAACAAATGCGACGAGCTGGAGCGTCAGACGGTGGCCGAGTTCTATCAGCGTCTGTTCGACGAGGAACTGCCGGAGAGTGCGGCGAGCGTGAGTTTGGGGTGAGCACATTGCTCAGTACTGGCAAAAAGGGTTTGAGCGTATTGTGTTTTCTAACACTCGTCTCTGCCTGCGATAGCCCGGCCCCATCTACATCGCGACCTGCAGAAAAAGTGGTGGCGCAATCACTGCTATCTGAAGCCGCTAATGGAACTGCAAACAAGTACGAGCAACTCACCAGATGCACGGGCTTAAGCCAAATAGAAACCGAATTGCAATTGCGCCAGGTGATCCGCGCTGCACAAAAAGCGGATACTCAAGCCGCGTCCGTGGAAAAACTTAGAGACGGTCCGAACCGATCAAAGCAGTTTGCCGACCTCGCTATGAGCCCACAGTTTCATCCAACTGGGTTTGCGGAAGCCGGCCGAGAGAGGCGCGTCAGGTCGGATGCGGCAGGCTACCGAGAAGCGTATGCGAGAGTGCTTCAGTTCAGCAATGCCAAGCAGACTGAACAGATAAGGTATCCGGAGTTTATCAAAAGCGATCTTGCATTTTGCAACGGACTGATTGCGTAGCATTTCTTTATCAATGGACCTCGGAGCGTTACGCTTGAAAACTAGGAACTAGAATGCAGGCCAGCACAGCGTTTCAATACTGGCGTGCGTAAACTGAAAACAAGGCCGACAATGGCACAGCAAAACGACAACCCCGCAGATCCGTTCAAAAAGGCGCTGGCCGAGGCGACCAAAGTCATGGCCAATGATCCTGAGTTGAACGTGTCCTATTCCGTGGACCCGGCTGGGCTGTCGGGGGATGCGATGCGTCTGCCGCAGGTGTCGCGCCGCATGACCCGCGAGGAGGTACTGCTGGCGCGCGGCACGGCGGATGCGCTGGCGCTGAACCGGCGCTATCACAACGGCCAGACGCACGCCCGCTATGCGCCGCAGGGCGATATGGCGCGCGATCTCTATGAGGCGATGGAAACCGCCCGCTGCGAGGCGATGGGCGCACGTGACATGCCGGGCACCGCAGGCAACATCGACGCCAAGATTGCCAATGACGCGATGCGCCGTGGCTATGACCAATGCAAGCAGGCCAGTGACGTGCCGCTTTCGGCGGCGGCGGGCTACCTCGTGCGCCATCTGGCCACCGGGCGCGACCTGCCTGCCGGTGCGCAAAACGCCATGGAGCTGTGGCGCGGGTTCATCGAGGATCAGGCGGGCGGCACGCTCGACGATCTGAACGAGATCCTGGATGACCAGGCGGCCTTTGCCCGCTTTGCCCGGCGCGTGATCACCGACCTCGGCTATGGCGATCAGCTGGGCGACGACCCGGATCAGCTGGACGACGAACAGGAAGACAGCGCCGAGGAAGGCACCGAAGAGGAACAGGAGCCCGACAGCACCGGTCAGGACGATCAGGACGAGGAAAACGCCGAAGGCACGCCCGAAAGCAGTCAGGAAGAGCAGCAGGACGCAAGCCAGGCGCAGGTCTCCATGGACGACATGGCCGATCAGGAGCTGGGTGACGAGGCAGAGATGCCCGAGGGCGAAGCCCCGCTGGAACCCCCTGCCCCGCAACCGGTGTCGGAGGCCGATCCCGACTACAAGGTCTATCTCGACACCCATGACGAAGAGATTTCGGCCGAAGATCTGGCCGAACCGGTCGAGCTGGAGCGTTTGCGCGCCTATCTCGACCAGCAACTCGAACCGCTCAAGGGTGCGGTGAGCCGTCTGGCCAACAAGCTGCAGCGCCGCCTGCAGGCGCAACAGAACCGCTCCTGGGAATTTGACCGCGAGGAAGGGATGCTGGATGCCGGCCGTCTGGCACGGGTTGTCGCCAATCCCACCACGCCCCTGTCCTTCAAGGTCGAGAAGGACACCGAATTCCGCGACACCTGCGTGACGCTGCTCTTGGACAATTCCGGGTCGATGCGAGGCCGCCCGATTTCGATTGCGGCGATCTGTGCTGACGTGCTGGCCCGCACGCTGGAGCGGTGCAACGTCAAGGTGGAGATCCTGGGCTTTACCACCCGCGCGTGGAAAGGCGGGCTGGCCCGTGAAGCGTGGCTGAACGACAGCCGCCCGACACAGCCCGGTCGCCTGAACGACCTGCGCCATATCATCTACAAATCGGCAGATGCGCCGTGGCGGCGGACAAGGCCCAATCTGGGCCTGATGATGAAGGAAGGTCTGCTCAAGGAAAATATCGACGGCGAGGCGCTGGAATGGGCGCACCGCCGGATGGTGGCACGACCCGAGGCGCGCAAGATCCTGATGGTAATTTCCGACGGTGCCCCGGTAGATGACAGCACCCTGTCGGTGAACCCGGCGAACTATCTTGAAAAGCACCTGCGCGATGTGATCGCCATGGTCGAGCGCAAGCGTGCGGTCGAGCTGCTGGCGATCGGGATTGGCCATGATGTGACGCGGTATTATGACCGCGCCGTCACGATCACGGATGTAGAGCAGCTGGCCGGTGCGATGACCGAACAGCTGGCGGCGCTGTTTGACAGTGACCCGCGGGCCCGGGCGCGCATCATGGGCATGAAGCGCGCCAGTTGAGCCCGGCCCTGCGGGGCGAGTTTATTTTGCGAGATGAAGGTGGATCATGTTTCAGACATTCGAAGTCACCGCCCGGCCTGAACAGGGGCCGCCCCGGTTGGCGGCGCTGCGCGATGTGATCCGGGCCGAAGGGTTGGACGGGTTCATCGTGCCCCGTGCGGATGCGCATCAGGGCGAATACGTGTCGGCCCGCGATGAGCGGTTGGCATGGTTGACGGGGTTTACCGGGTCCGCCGGGTTTTGCGTAGTTCTGGACGATGTGGCCGGGGTGTTTATCGACGGACGCTACCGAACGCAGGTCAAGGCGCAGGTGGCGGATGTGTATACCCCCGTGCCGTGGCCCGAGACGTCGATGGGCGCATGGCTGAAGGCGCAATTGCCGCAGGGTGGACGTGTCGGATTTGACCCGTGGCTGCACACGCCCGGCCAGATTGAGGCGGCACAAAAGCTGCTGTCGGGCACCGGTGTGGTGCTCGCGCCGTGCGACAACCTTGTGGACCGCTGTTGGCCGGATCAGCCCGGTCCGGCGGCAGCACCCGCCAAGGTCCACCCGCTTGAGTTTGCCGGTGAGGCGCATGGCGAAAAATGCACGCGTTTGGGCAAGGCCCTGACCGAAGACGGGGCGGATGCGGCGGTGATCACCTTGCCCGACAGCATGTGCTGGCTTTTGAACATCCGGGGCGCTGACATCCCGCGCAATCCGGTGGTGCAAGGGTTTGCCATTCTGCACGGGTCGGGCGCGGTGGATCTGTTCATTGATCCCGCCAAGCTCGAGACAGTGCGGGCGCATCTGGGGGATACCGTGACCTGCCACGCGCCGGACCGGTTTTTGGATGCGGTTGGCGCGCTGCAAGGCACCGTGCGGCTCGACAAATCCAGTGTGCCATGCGTTGTGACAGACACCGTGGGCGATCAGGTGCAATGGGGCGATGACCCCTGTGCCCTGCCCAAGGCGTGCAAGAACGCAGCCGAGATCGCGGGCTCTGCCGAGGCGCATCTGCGCGACGGAGCGGCGGTGGTCGAACTGCTCGCGTGGCTGGACGCGCAGGCCCCCGGCACGCTGCGCGAGACGCAGGTGGTGACGCAGCTGGAACAGGCGCGACGGCGCGACAATGCGCTGCAAGACATCAGCTTTGAGACGATTTCAGGCACCGGGCCGAACGGTGCCATCATGCATTACCGCGTGACAGAAGAGACGGATGCCACACTGGAAGACGGGCACTTGCTGGTGCTGGACAGTGGCGGGCAATACCTTGACGGGACCACCGACATCACCCGCACGGTTCCCATCGGCACCCCGCCTGACGCGGCGCGCACGGCCTTTACCCGCGTGTTGGCGGGCATGATCGGCATGTCGCGCCTGCGCTGGCCCAAAGGGCTTGCCGGGCGCGACATCGAAGCCATTGGCCGCGCGCCCCTGTGGTATGCGCATCAGGATTTTGATCACGGCCTGGGGCACGGCGTCGGCGCGTATCTGTCGGTGCACGAGGGGCCACAACGCCTGAGCCGGGTGAGCACTGTGCCCCTGGAGCCGGGCATGATCCTGTCGAATGAACCTGGGTACTACCGCGAAGGGGCCTTTGGCATCCGGATCGAGAACCTGATTGTCGCCGAGCTGGCCGAGCCGCTGCCCGGCGGTGACGCGCATCGCGAGATGCTGTGCTGGCGCACGCTGACCTTTGCGCCCATCGACCGACGGCTGATCGCCCCGGACCTGCTGGATGCGCCGTCCCGGGCATGGCTCGATGCCTATCACGCCGATGTGCTGGAGCGGATCGGGCCACGGGTCTCGGACACCGCCCGCGCGTGGCTGCGGGAGGCCTGTGCGCCGCTGTGACCGTTTGCCGGTTCCGCGCGCCTCACACCTCTGTTACAACCGGCGCTCTATAGTGTCGCAGCATTTCGAAAGGACCCGAGCCATGGCCGAACACATCACGATCCGCACCGCGCCCGGCACATGGACCGTCCGCGCCGGGGGGGCCGTTCTGGGCGAAAGCACTGCTGCACTGGAACTCAGCGAAGGCAGCTATCCTCCGGTGATCTATTTCCCGCGTGACGACATCGCCATGGCGTTTCTGGACCGGACCGAAAAGACGACACATTGCCCGCACAAGGGCGATGCCAGCTACTTCTCCGTGGTGACGAAGTCGGCAACGCTTGCCGATGCGGTCTGGAGCT
This sequence comes from Tateyamaria rhodophyticola, assembly GCF_047777875.1. GTDB lineage: Bacteria > Pseudomonadota > Alphaproteobacteria > Rhodobacterales > Rhodobacteraceae > Tateyamaria. Next base: position 131,159 of record NZ_CP180519.1, read on the forward strand.
ATGAAGCGCCGAAGGAGGGCGTGGCACGGATCAAGGATCACCTTGCCTTCTACACCGGGGACGGGATCACGGTCGAAAAGATCTAGAGCCGTGCGGTGACGGCGGCGGTGAAATCCGCGCCGCGCATCTCAAAGCTGTCATATTGATCGAAACTCGCTGCGGCGGGGGCCAGCAGGATGACGTCCCCCGGCTCTGCATCCGCCATGGCGGCGGCAACGGCCGCATCCATCGTGCCACAGACCTGCGTGTCCACCTCAAGCTGCATCGCGAACTGCGCGGCCTCGCGCCCGATCACATAGGCTTTCTTGACCGCCCCGGCGGCGGCGTTGAGAGCGTCCAGCCCGCCTTCCTTTTGCAACCCGCCACAGATCCAGCGGATATTCTTGAACGCGGCCAAGGCTTTGGCGGCGCTGTCGACATTGGTGGCCTTGCTGTCATTGACATAGATCACGCCTGCCGCTTCGGCGATCCGTTGGGATCGGTGCGGCAGGCCTGCAAAGGTCGCAAAGGCGTCTTCGATGACCCGTGGCGCCACACCGACCGCGCGGGCGGCGGCATAGGCGGCGCAGGCATTCTGGTGGTTATGTGCTCCGGGCAGGCCCGGCACGGCGCGCAGGTCGATGGACGCAACCTGTCGGCCCTTGCGGTGTTCGGCCAGAAACCCCTTGCGGGCAAAGACGGACCAACCCGGCCCCGTCAGCTTGCCCGCGGCAGAGACGCGGATCACGCGGTCATCCCCCGGCGCTTCCGCCAATTGCCCCGCAAGAAACAGCCCCTCAGCCTCGTCCACGCCGATGACGGCGCGGTCCGGACCGCCTTCGGCAAAGAGCCTGCGCTTGGCCGCGAAATAGCCGCCCATGCCCGCATGCCGGTCCAGATGATCGGGGGTGAGGTTCGTGAACACGGCCACGTCTGGCGTGAGGCTGCGGGCCAGATCGGTCTGGTAGCTGGAGAGTTCCAGCACCACGATGCCGCCATCTCCGGGCGGGTCGATATCCAGCACACCGCGCCCGATATTGCCGGCCAGCTGGCTGTCGCGGCCCGCGCATTCCATGATGTGGTGGATGAGCGCGCAGGTGGTGGATTTCCCGTTCGACCCGGTGACGGTGATCACCCGTGGCGGCGTATCATAACGCGCCCAATCCGCGTCCCCCAGCGATTGAAAGAACAGGCCGATGTCGTTGTCGACCGGCACGCCCGCGGCCAGCGCCGCCGCCACCACCGGGTTCGGCGCAGGATAAAGATGCGGGATGCCCGGCGACACGATCAACCGGGCAATACCGTCAAATGCGCCCTGCACCTTGAGGTCGGTACAGGCAAACCCTTCGGCCGCCGCCGTGTCGCGCGCCTCCGGATTGTCGTCCCAGCACACCGGTTCTGCACCGCCCGCAGCCAGCGCGCGCGCGGCTGCAAGACCCGAGCGGCCCAGACCCAGAACGGCGACGCGAGCGCCCTTGAGGCCACGCACCGGGATCATGGATCACCCGCCATGATGGCCCGCGCGCCGCCACGGATGCTCGGACCATCGGCGCGTAAGCCGTGCCCGCCCGTCTTGGTTTTGGCCAAAGGACACATGCTCACCATGCCTTTTCCGTTCTGTCACGGAAGAATTTACCGGTGAGCCCGGCAGGCGCATCAAGCGCGAGCCAGATGGCGGTGTCGGCCCACTGCTCGGGCGTCCGCGGAGCCGCCTGCCCGCCCATCCGTGTGTGGACCCAACCGGGGCACATGGCATTGATGCTCACCCCGTCCGGCAGGTCGCGCGGCAGCGCATGGGACAGCGCATTCAGCGCCGCCTTGGCCACACCGTAGCCCCCCGGCCCTTCCAGACCTTCGTCATAAGCGCCCCAGCCCGAACTGAGGTTGACGATCCGCCCCTGCCCCTGTGCCGTCATGTGCGGCAGGCACAGCAGGATCAGCTCGAACGGGGCGTGAAACATCACCTGCATCGATCGGCGCAGGCCATCCGGATTGTGGATCATACTGTCTTCGATCAGGATGCCTGCGTTGTTGATCAGGATGTCGATGTCACCGGCCGCGGAGATGGCAGGCGCAAAGGTATCGGCATTTTCAAGATCGAGATGGACCGCGCCGCACCCCAGTTCCCGTGCCGCGCGCTGACCGTTCTCCGGATCGCGCACCCCGATGACCACGTCCACATCGCGGGCCATGAGACCCTGCGCGATGGCATAGCCAATGCCACGGTTTCCACCTGTCACCAATGCGCGCATGGTCTGCCCTTGTTACTGCGTGCGTCCGGCGCAGTTTCCACGAAACGGGGTGTCCTGCAAGTGGGTAAGCCCCTGAGCCATGCGCGCGCGTCAGCTACGTTCAGGTCCAATAGGCGAAGAGGTTCAGCTCCGGCCGCTCGTCCGCGATCCGCTCAATCGCCTCATACCGTTTCGATTGCCCTTCCATCAGCCAGCGATGGGTTTCGACCACTGTCAGGCCGATACGGGTCAGCATGTCCGTGTCGAGCAGCCGTTCCATCAGGTCCAGTTCTGCGCCTTCGATATCCATCTTGAGAAAGGCGATGCGCCCGTGTGCGTCGAGCAGGTTTTCGAGGAAGGCAAGACCGTCGATCACGTCAACGGTCACGGTGTTTTCGGCATCCGCCACGGCATTTGATGCAATCAATGTGGAGCCTGTGGACCCTTTGCGTGCATCCCGTTCCAGAACCGTACTTCGGAAGAGCGACATGCTCCCCGCCTCTGCCGCGACGGCCTTTTGATGCAGCACCACGTTGTCAAACCCGCCGCAGGCCCCTTTCAGCGTCTGAAACGTGTCGGGATCGGGTTCGAACGCGTGTACCGTCGCACCCGTTGTGGCCAGCGGTTCGGTAATCTCACCAACGTTCGCACCGAGGTCGACGCAGATATCCCCTGCGCCGAGCCCCGCGCGAAGGCCCATCACGATGCCCGAACAAAACGACCCGCGCATCTCGCGGTGGACCTTGCGGCGCATGCCCACATCAAGGCCCGCGCGCATCAGCCGTTTAAGGCCCGTTTTGGTGGTGCGTTCAATCATATGCGTGTCTCACCCGGTCAGCGCACCTTGAGCGTGGCAAGGCCAATCATCGCGAGGATCAGCGAGATGATCCAGAAGCGGATCACGATCTGCGGCTCGGCCCAGCCCTTTTTCTCATAGTGGTGGTGGATCGGCGCCATCAGGAACACACGCTTGCCTGTGCGTTTGAAATAGAGGACCTGGATGATCACGGACAGCGCCTCGACCACGAAGAGGCCACCCACGATGGCCAGCACCAGTTCGTGTTTCGTGGCCACCGCAATCGCACCCAATGCCCCGCCCAGTGCCAGCGATCCGGTATCGCCCATGAAAACGGCGGCGGGCGGCGCGTTGTACCACAGGAACCCGAGGCCACCGCCAAAGAGGGCCGCGGTAAAGACCAGCAATTCGCCTGTGCCCGGCACGTAATGCACATCCAGATATTCGGTGAAATCGACCCGCCCCACCGCATAGGCGATGATGCCGAGCGTGCCGCCCGCAATCATCACCGGCATGATCGCCAGCCCGTCTAGACCATCCGTCAAGTTCACGGCGTTGGCCGCCCCCACGATCACGATGATCGAAAAGGGGATGAACAGGAGACCGAGGTTGATCAGCACGTCCTTGAGCACCGGCACCGCAAGCTGGTTTTGCAACGCTTCGGGGTGGTTCAGGGCGGCGAAATAGGCGGCCACCCCGGCAATCAGAAACCCCAGCAGAAGCCGCACCTTGCCCGGCACGCCGGCGGTCGTCTGTTTGGACACCTTGGCGTAATCATCAGCAAAGCCGATCAAAGCAAAGCTGAGCGTGACACCGAGGACAATCCACACAAACGGGTTGTCGAGCCGGGCCCACAGAATGGTCGACGTGGTGAGCGCACCCACAATCAGCAAACCGCCCATTGTCGGCGTGCCCGCTTTGGCAAAATGGCCTTCGGGGCCATCATCACGGATCGGCTGCCCCTTGCCCTGACGCTTGCGCAGCACGGCGATCAGGGGACGGCCAAACAGGAAGCCAAACACAAGCGCCGTCAGAAACGCGCCACCGGCCCGGAACGTGATATAGCGGAAGAGGTTGAAAAAATCCCCCCCATCGGAAAGTTCCGTCAACCAATAGAGCATACTCGCCTCGCCTTACGCATTATGTTGTGTGTCTTCGCCTGTATTCACCGGATGGCCCATTTTGCGTATCGCGTCAACGATCAGGGCCAGTTTCATGCTCAGCGACCCTTTGACAAGCACCACGTCCCCGCTGTCCAAACGGCGGGGCACCTCTCGGATCAGGGCTTCGGACGTCTCTGCCCAAAGGCCGCGCTGCGGCTCCGGCAGCGCTTCGTACAGGTGGCGCATCAGCGGACCGATACAGTGGACCACGTCAATCTTCTGCATGGCATCGAGCGCTGCAATGTCTTCGTGCATCACTTGCGCTTGATCCCCCAACTCCTTCATATCCCCGATAAAAGCGATCCTGCGCCCCCTGCTGACGCGGCCAATATCATGGGTCACTTCGGCCCCGGCCAGCACGTCGAGCGCTGCGGTCATGGAGGTCGGATTGGCGTTGTAGCTGTCGTCGATCAGCTCGAGCGTCATGTGCGTCTCGACCGGATCGAGGTAGATCACCTCGCGCGCGCCGCGCCCCTGATAGGGCGACCAGCGGCCCAGCGATTGCGCCGCAATGGCCAGATCCGCGCCAAGCGCCTCGACGGCGGCCAATGCGCCCAGACCGTTCATCGCAAAATGCCGTCCCGCGGCCCGCACTTTGAACAGCAGCGGCGCCTCATGCGCCTCGGCCCGGACGATGGTTGTGTCGCCTTGAACTGTGGCGTCCAACAGCTTGAAATCAAACCCGTTCTCCCCGAACCCAAGATCACGGCGTTTGACGTCATGCGCCTTGGCCTGAAGGATCGCGGCGGTAGAACAGTCATTGTTGAGCACAGCCGTGCCGCCATGTTCCAATCCGTCGAGGATCGATGCTTTCTCCACCGCGATACCTTCGATATTCTCGAACGCTTCGAGATGGGCGGCGGCGACGGTCGTGATCATCGCGACATGCGGGCGGGCCATGCGGGCCAGTGGCGCAATCTCTCCGGGGTGGTTCATGCCGATCTCGATCACCGCATATTCGGTGTCCGCTGGCATCCGCGCCAGCGTCAGCGGCACGCCCCAGTGATTGTTGTAGCTGGCCACGGATGCATGCGTGCGCCCCTGATCGGACAGCATGGCGCGCATCATCTCCTTGGTGGAGGTCTTGCCCACCGATCCGGTGATCGCGACCACACGCGCGTCCGTACGGGCGCGGGCGGCACGGCCCAGGTCTTCGAGCGCGGCAAGGACGTCGTCCACAATCAGAAGCGGTGCGTCCGTTGCGACGCCGTCCGGCACGTGGGTGACAAGTGCGGCCGCCGCCCCCTGCGCCAACGCTTGTGCTACGAAATCATGCCCGTCCCGCGCGGCCTTGAGGGCCACAAACAGATCGCCCTCTTGCAAGGTGCGCGTGTCGATGGACACGCCCGTGGCCTGCCAGTCGGTCGTGGTGGTGCCGCCGGTTGCGGCTGCGGCATCGGACCCCGTCCAAAGTGTCATGTGATCTTCCCCTCCAGCGCGGCGACGGCCACGCTGGCCTGTTCGACATCGTCAAAGGGCAGCACGTCGTCGCCGACGATCTGCCCCGTCTCATGCCCCTTGCCCGCGATCAAAAGCGCATCGCCCGGCTCCAGCGTATCCACGGCGCGCAGGATGGCTTCGGCCCGGTCACCGACTTCTGTCGCCTCGGGGCAGCCTTCCATCACGGCCGCGCGGATCAATGCGGGGTCCTCGCTGCGCGGGTTGTCGTCGGTGACGAACACCACATCCGCATGAGCCGCCGCAGCCGCCCCCATCAGCGGGCGTTTGCCCGCATCGCGGTCGCCGCCTGCGCCCACAACGGTCACCAGCTTGCCCAGAACATGCGGGCGCATCGCCTTGAGCGCAGTGGCCACCGCGTCGGGCGTATGGGCGTAATCCACAAACACCGTCGCGCCGTTGTCGCGCGTCGCCGCCAGCTGCATGCGCCCGCGCACGGTGCCCAGATGCGGCAACGTCTCGAACACGCGCGCAGGCTCCGCCCCGCAGGCAATCACGAGACCACAGGCCAGCATCACATTGTCCGCCTGGAACCCGCCAATCAGCGGCAGGCGCATGGCATAGGCCTTGCCCGCATATTCAAACCGCACCTCCTGGCCGGACGCATCGAACCGCTGTCCAGCAAGGGTCAGATCCCCCCCGTCGCGGCCCACGGTCATGACATTTTGCCCCCGTGCGGTGGCGATGGCCGCCATATCAACGCCGCGTGCATCGTCGATGTTGATCACCGCCGTGCCGTCCTCGGGCAGGACGCGGGCAAAAAGGCCCGCCTTGGCGTCGAAATAGGCCTCGAACGTCTCGTGATAATCCAGATGATCCTGGGTAAAATTCGTGAACCCAGCCGCGGTGAGCGACACGCCATCCAGACGGCGTTGGTCGAGCCCATGGCTCGACGCTTCCATGGCGGCATGGGTGATGCCCTCGGCCCGTGCGGCGGCGAGCGTGCGGTGCAGCGTGATGGGTTCAGGCGTGGTGTGGGCCAATGGCGCGGACCACGCGCCCTCAACCCCGGTGGTGCCCAGATTGACCGCCTCAAGCCCCATCTCCAGCCAGATCTGGCGCACGAATGTACTGACGGAGGTCTTGCCGTTGGTGCCGGTGACGGCCACCATCACATCCGGCTGCCCACCGAACCAAAGTGCGGCGGTGCGCGACAGCGCCTCTCGTGGCGCGTCGGTGATGACAAGCGCGACCCCGTCCAGATGTGGTGCCGCAATCTCTGCGCCTGCCGCATCGGTCAGAACGGCGGATGCGCCCATGCGCACGGCAAATTCGACAAACTCCGCGCCGTGCATCCGGCTGCCCGGCATGGCGGCAAAGAGAAACCCGTCCCTGACCTCGCGGCTGTCCACCGCGATCCCGGTGATCTGAGGATTGTGCCCGCCGCGCGCGGTCAGCCCGAGCGCGGAAAGAGGTCTTGGCTGCTCACCCATATTCGGCCTTTTTGGCTCGGGTGCCCGCGTGCGGGACGCTGGGGCACCTCAGTTGCTGCTGGTCAGCGTTATATCAGCCAGCGATTTGGGTTCAACGCTGGGACGCAGGCCCAAAAGCGGGGCGACGCGCCCGATCATCTCGGCGGCCACGGGGACAGCGGTCCAACCGGCCGTGCGGCGCGGTTTGTCACCGGATGTCTCGACCGGTTCGTCCAGCGTCACAACCAGCACATATTTCGGATCATGCGCCGGAAAGATGGTGGCAAAGGTCGCGATGACCTTGTCCTCGTAATATCCGCCCCGTGCGCGCGGTTTGTCCGCCGTGCCCGTCTTGCCGCCCACGGCATAGCCCGGCACTTCGCCCATGCTGGCTGTGCCATCGGTCACCACCTTGCGCAGCATGTCGCGCGCCGCACGGGCGGCATTCGCACTCATCACGCGGGGGCCGTGCCGGGGGCCGCTCTGCTTGAGGATCGTTGGCGCCACGAGGTGGCCGCCATTGGCAATCGCCGCATAGCCCGCCGCGAGATGCATCGGCGAGGAGGACAACCCGTGGCCATAGCTGACCGTGACCGCACTCAGATCCGTCCACCGTTTCGGCAGCAGCGGCTTGCCGGTGCGCGCCTCGACGATCTCGAACGGGGTGGCCTCGAAAAAGCCCATGGATTTCAGAAACTCCTGCTGCCGCTTTGCGCCGATCTGCAGCGCCATGCGCCCGGTGCCCCGGTTGGAGGATTTCACGATGATATCGGCAACGCTCAGCTTGCCATAATTCTTGTTGCGGAACTCACCGATCTTGAAGCCGCCGACCTTCATCGGGCCGGATGTGTCAATGATCGTCGACGGCGACACGAGGCCCAGATCAACCGCCTGCGCGGCTGCAAAAATCTTGAAAGTGGAGCCAAGCTCGTACACGCCCTGCACCGAGCGATTAAAGAGCGGACTGTCGGATTGATCGCCCGATGTGGCCGGCCGGGGGCGGTTGTTGGGATCGAAATCCGGCAGGCTGACCACCGAAATCACTTCGCCCGTGTGCACATCCATCAGGACCGATGTCGCGCCCTTGGCGTTCATCAGCTTCATCCCGCCATAAAGCACCTGTTCGGCAGCGGCCTGAATTGTGAGGTCCAGTGACAGGGTCAGAGGTTTTTGGCCGTTGGCCGGATCGCGCAGGTAGTCGTCAAAGTACTTCTCGACCCCCGCAACGCCGATCACCTCGGCGGCACTCACGCCTTCCTTGCCGAAACTGGCCCCGCCCATGACATGCGCCGCAAGCGACCCGTTTGGATAAAGGCGCATGTCGCGCGGCCCGAACAACAACCCGGGATCGCCGATCTCGTGCACCGCCTGCATCTGTTCGGGGCTGATTTTACGCCGAATCCACAGGAACTTGCGCTTGCCGGTGAAATCTTCGAGCAGGTCCTTTTCCTCAAGGTCCGGGAAAATTGCCGCCAGCCCTTTGGCCGCGGCGGCGGGATCCACCATGTGCGGCGGCTGCGCATAAAGCGCATGGGTCTCGAAATTGGTGGCCAGCAGGCGGCCCTTGCGGTCCACGATATCGGCGCGGGCGGCGGAAATGGCGGCCCCTTGGGCGCTCGCGCGCGGCTCCACAGGGTCGGAGGTGGCCAGCATGCCCATCCGCACGCCCACGGTCAGGAACGCGGCAAAGAAGAACACACCGAGGACCAGCAAACGCCCTTCGGCACGGGCGCGTGCGCGATCCCGCATTTCCTCGTGCCGCGCGCGCAGGTTCTCGCGTTCGATTTCGGCGGTGCTTTCACCGGCGGCGCGGGCAGGCAGGATACGCGCCAGCGGGCGCAGGGGCGTGCGGATCATTCCGTGTCCTCCCGTGTGCCGGACACCTCAACGGCGTCGAGGATCGGCGGCAGTTCCGGCGCGGGGTACGCAACCTCATCCACGAACCCGAATTGTTCAGGCCGCAGGGGTAACAGGCCCAGCCGGTCAAAATTGATATCCGCCAAATCGCGCAACCGCGTGGGCCGGTTGAGATAGGCCCATTCCGCCTTGAGCACGGCCAGCCGCGCATGTGCGGCGCGAATGTCTTGGCGCAGCTCATCGACCTCGGACAAGGCGGCCTGCGTGGCGTAGTTTTCGCGGTAGGCCCAGAACGCCAGGCCGATGACGGCCAACGTGGTCAGAACAAACAGAACATTGCGCATCAGAACGCTCCCCCGACATGCGGCATCGCAATGGATTTCGGATCAATCACCGCCGCAGGCGCGTCCGTGCGCGTGGCCACCCGCAACTTGGCCGAGCGGGCGCGCGGGTTGGCGGCGGTTTCCGCGTCGGACGGGGCGATGGCCTTGCGGCTGGCTTGCGTGAATGCGGGCGCGTCGGCCACCTGCTCCGGTGCATAGCGGTTGGCACGCCCCGCCCCGCCGGTCCGCGCCGCAAGGAACCGTTTGACCATGCGGTCTTCGATGGAATGAAAGGTCACTACGGCCAGTTGCCCACCGGGCTTCAATGCCCGCTCAGCGGCCATAAGCCCTTGGTACAGCTCATCATATTCACTGTTCACCGCGATCCGCAGCGCCTGAAAACTACGCGTGGCGGGATGCGATTGACCCGGTTTGGGCCGGGGCAGACATTTTTCGATGATCCCCGCCAGCTCCAGCGTGGTGGTGATCGGACGGGCGGCAATGATGGCACGCGCAATCCGGCGCGACGCGCGCTCTTCCCCGTAATGGAACAGGATGTCGGCCAGAACGGCCTCGTCCACGGTGTTCACGATATCGGCGGCAGACGGGCCATCCTGGCTCATCCGCATGTCCAGCGGTCCGTCCTGCATGAACGAAAACCCGCGCGCCGCCTGATCCAGCTGCATCGAGCTGACCCCAAGGTCCAGCACAACGCCGTCAAGATCGGTTGCATAGGTGTCGAGTTGCGAAAAGACGCCCGGCTGCATCACGATCCGGTCGCCAAAAGACGCGGCCCAGTCCGCCGCCAGATCAAAGGCCAGCGGATCGCGGTCCACGGCCACGACACGTGTGGCCCCGGCCTCCAGCAAGGCGCGCGTATACCCGCCCGCCCCGAACGTTCCGTCAAGCCACACCCCCGTGATAGGCGCACACGCCTTGAGGATCGCGTCGATCAGCACCGGCACATGCGGGCCGCCAGACAAAGTGTTATGTGACCCCCCAGTCATCACCCTACCCCAGATCGCCGTCGAGGTAGGCAGATGGATCAAGGTCCGGATCAAACCCGTCATCATCAAGCGATGCGATGCTGTCGTCGTAGGCTTCGGGCTTCCAGATTTCGAACGTATCGCCCGAAGACACAAACCGCGCCATGCCGTCCAGCCCGACCTTGTCGCGCAGCTTGGCCGGCAGAACGATCCGGCCCGTATCATCGACAACCGTTTCAATGGATTGCGCGCTGTAGAGGCGCTCCATCGCCTTCCGCTTGGCCGAGCCGCGCGGGAATTTCGCGATCTTGTCGTCCACCTCGTCCATGGCTTCAACTGTGAAGCCTTCAAGATAGTCGCGGGTCGCCCCGCCATAGACGATGATGATGCGGGGCGGCAGACCCTCGGTCCAGTCGGGGTCACAGGCTTCGATCACACGACGAAAAGAGGCCGGGATGCTCACCCTGCCCTTCGCGTCCACCTTGTGGTCGCTTTCGCCTCTGAACCTGCGTGCCACCTTTTGGCCCGTCCCTTTTGTACCGTCGCGCAGGTGTGCGCACCTGCCTGTTTCCGTCCGCGCCCCCGCGCCTTGAATTCATGGCCCCCTGAAATGGAAACGGCGGGTTGATCTGCTGCCACTGATCAACCCGCCGCCCTCGTCCCGCTGTGCGGGATGTCCAGCTGCGCGCGCCACCTGGGGGGATGTCTGCTCGCTCGCGCGCCGGATCTCTGGTTTGATGAAAGCGAGGTGCCTGTATGAAACCTGCTAGAGTTTTGTTGTTTGCTTGGGGTCGTTTGCTGCCCCGTGCTCGTTCTCATCTGATGTCATTAGGTATGACGTGGGAAAACATGGGACGCAATGGTTTTTTGCGGGCCACATAGGGCGATAGCAGCCGTTATGGGCCGCAATATATGTTCGAAATCAGCCAATTTTGGATCATATCGGCAAAAGTAGACAGAAGAACACAACATATTGTGCCCGCTTTAGCGCGACCACCCTGTCCCACATTTTCCCAAAAAAGTTGAAGTCAAATGGTGGAGGATGGCGATGTTTTTACTTTGTTCTCACTTCAGCACAGATAATTCAAGGCAAAACGATTCGAATCGCAGAATATTCAGCTGTACGGACCATAATTTCCCATGCCTCAGCCCATTCCGTCCCACAGCGGCCATGAATTCCCGTATGTGCCCAGAAGCGGCTGGGGAAACGCGCACAAAACGTCACGGGGAATGACATGTCACATGCGTTCTGGATCTGTGCCCATGCCATCGCGCTCCTGTTCTGCGGTTTTGGCGCAGTGGCACACCCATATCCACCATACTGATCGCAATGTCCCTCGTGATACCAAGCCTTTTGCCCTCGCCCAACTGGGTGCAGTGGGTGGCGGTGCCGATCCGCAGGACATGCGTGCACTGGCCTCGCCGCACCCGTATTCCGGTGGATGGCTGTGACGAAGAATGTACGCCCTTCGTCACCGCGCGCATTTTGACAACACTCTACGGCATCGCAATCGAAGGGCGCGACGTTTAGGCCATACCGCCCTTGATCAAGCCTTGGGCGATCTGCGCAAAGGCATCGGCCATTACGCCCTCGCCCGCCGCAACAGGCGTGCCGCCGTCGCCCGCAAGACGCGTCTCAAGATCAATGGGCAGCGCGCCCAACAGGGGTACGCCCATCCTGTCCGCCTCGGCGGCCACGCCCCCCTGCCCGAAAATCTGATGCTCTGACCCGCAATCGGGACACACGAACATCGACATGTTCTCGATCAAGCCCAGAACCGGTGTGTTGAGCGTGGCAAACATGTCAATCGCCTTGCGCGCATCGATCAATGCCACATCCTGCGGTGTGCTGACCACAATCGCACCGGTGAGTTCGGATTTCTGACACAGGGTCAGCTGCACATCCCCCGTCCCGGGCGGCAGATCGACCAAAAGCACGTCCAGCTCACCCCACTGCACCTGCCCCAGCATCTGTTGCAACGCCCCCATGAGCATCGGGCCGCGCCAGACAATCGCCTTGCCCTCTTCCATCATGAATCCGATGGACATGAGCGTGACACCATGCGCCTGCAACGGGATGATCGTCTTGCCATCGGGTGACGCGGGGCGTTTGTTCACGCCCATCATCCGCGGCTGTGACGGGCCATATATGTCGGCATCAAGCAGCCCGACACGCCGCCCTTGCCGCGCCAGCGCAACGGCCAGGTTCGACGAGACCGTCGATTTGCCCACCCCGCCCTTGCCGGACCCGATGGCAAGGATGCGCTGTACCCCGGCGGGTTTGGTGGGACCGCCTTGCGGTGTCGGGTGGCGCCCGATCTTGAGGTCGGGCGGCGGCGCCTTTTGCGGAGCCGGCCCGTGGGCCGTCAGGGCGACACGCACGTCACGCACGCCATCAAGGGCCTTGATCGCAGCCTCGGCCGCCTGACGGATTGGCTCCATGCGGGCCGCTTCACCGGCATCCGGCGCCTCAATCACAAACTGTACGGTGCCTTCGGAAATGGTGATGGCGCGAATCATATCGCGGCTCACAAGGTCCCCACCGCTCGGCAGCGCGATGCGCGCCAATGCGTCTGTGATCTGTTGTGTCGTTACACCCATGCCCGTTTCTCCGCCAATTCGCTGCATTAACTGGCAGAAACCGCGGCAAGGACAAGGGGGGCATTCCGGAATTCGGGACCAGCGCCCAATGCTTGTGCGCGTTGCCACCGTTTTCAACCCGCGCCCCATGCATTTGCTGCATAGCAGCATTGTGCGCGATACCTATTGTGCAACCGCAGCATTCGACTATCTTTGTCTCAACCGCAAACGAGCAAGAGGCAAAAACAATGGCCTATTACAACGAAGTAGCACGTCGCAGCGACCTGATCGAACGCCTTTTGGGCACCGCAGCACGTTACCTGGACACCGCAGCGGAGCGCCGCGCAATCAAGCGGTCCTACCGCAACACACTGGCCGAGCTGAACACCCTGTCGGGTCGTGAGCTTGCCGATCTGGGCCTGCACCGCTCCGAACTCAAGCGCGTCGCTTGGGAATCCGCACACGCCGAAACCGTGCGCTAAGACATTCGAGATCAGGTGTCCCTCTCCTCCTCCCTGGGGCATCTGTAAATTGGCGGCGGCGCCTTCCTCCTCCCTGGCGTCGCCGCACCTTTTCTTCCGCGTCGACAGACGTACCAGATACATTCACGCGGCCTTCCTCCTCCCTGGCTGCAGGATGTGACAAGAACGGCGGCCCCTCCTCCCTGGGGTCGCCGTTTCTTTTTGTCCGCAGCGATGTGGTGGATCAGAACGGGACGTCGGTGTCGCTTGTGACAAACCGGGACACCACCTTTTTCGCGCCCGCCTTTTCGAAATCAATGTCGAGCTTGTCGCCTTCGATCCCGATAATGGCGCCATAGCCGAATTTCTGGTGGAACACGCGCTGCCCCACGGTGAAGCTCGACACCGCGTTCATGTCGATCACGGTGTTGCGGCTTTCCTTGGGCTGGCTGATCGGGCGCGCGCCGGACCGGGCCTGCAACCGTTTCCAGCCGGGCGAGTTGTAGACATTCGCCTCTGCTGCCGCCTGATGCAGGGTCGATTGCACCCCCGCAGGGGCCGCCGCACCGAACCCGCCCCCGTAAAGTCCAGGCGGGGTCAGCACATCCACGTGATCCTCGGGCAACTCGTCGATAAATCGGGACGGCATCGATGATTGCCATTGCCCGAACACCCGCCGGTTCGCCGCAAAGGAGATCGTACAGACCTCTTCGGCGCGGGTGATGCCCACATAGGCCAGCCTGCGTTCTTCCTCGAGCCCCTTGATCCCGCTTTCGTCCATGCTGCGCTGTGACGGAAACAGACCGTCTTCCCAGCCGGGCAAGAACACGCACGGAAACTCAAGCCCCTTGGCCGCATGCAGCGTCATGATCGACACCTTGGCCTCCGCGTCCTCGCTGGCGTTGTCCATGATCAGCGACACATGTTCGAGAAACCCTTGCAGATTCTCGAACTCTTCCAGCGCCTTGACCAGTTCCTTGAGGTTTTCGAGCCGGCCCGGCGCCTCCGGTGTCTTGTCGTTTTGCCAATGCGCGGTGTAACCGCTCTCATCCAGAATGATTTCGGCCAGTTCCACATGGGTGACGGGCGGGGGCCCGTATTCGACACGCAGTGGCGCCAGACCATCGTCCAGCACGCTGTCATCCTCGGCCACTTCGATCCGCGGGCCGCGCAGTTTGGCGTTCCAGCGGGCGATGCCATCGACCAGGCTGCGCAACTCGGTGCCGCCCTTGCCCTTGATCAACCCCTGCTCCACGGCCAGCCGCGCACCGTCGACAAGGCTCACGCCGTTCGCGCGCGCCGTGATCTGGATCGTCTGTTGCGCCTTGTCGCCGAGACCACGCTTGGGCGTGTTCACAATCCGCTCAAAGGCGAGATCATCATCCGGGCTGACCACGACGCGGAAATAGGCCATCGCATCGCGGATCTCCATCCGTTCATAGAATCGCGGCCCGCCAATGACCCGGTACGGCAGGCCGATGGTCAGAAACCGGTCCTCGAACGCGCGCATCTGGTGCGAGGCACGCACAAGGATCGCCATTTCATCGAGCGACAGAGGATCCATGCCGCGCGTGCCCTGTTGCGCCGATTCGATTTCTTCCCCGATCCAGCGGGCCTCTTCCTCGCCGTCCCAATGGCCGATCAGCCGGACCTTTTCGCCGCCATCCTTGTCGGTCCACAGCGTTTTACCCAGCCGGTTTTCGTTGCCATCAATGACGCCGGACGCCGCGGCGAGGATATGCGGGGTAGAGCGGTAATTCTGCTCCAGCCGCACCACATGCGCGCCGGGAAAATCGGTCTCGAACCGCAGGATGTTGCCCACCTCGGCGCCGCGCCAGCCATAGATCGACTGATCATCATCGCCCACACAGCAGATGTTCTTGTGCCCCTGCGCCAGCAGCCGCAACCACATGTACTGCGCCACGTTGGTATCCTGGTACTCGTCCACAAGGATGAAGGCGAACCAGCGCTGATATTGCGCCAGCACGTCCTCATGCGTCTGGAATATCGTGACCATGTGCAACAGCAGGTCGCCAAAGTCGCAGGCATTCAGCTCTTTCAGCCTTGCCTGGTACTGAACATAAAGCTCGACGCCCTTGTGGTTGAACGCGCCACCATCCGCAGCGGGCACCTTGTCCGGCGTCAGGGCGCGGTTTTTCCAGCCGTCGATGATCCCCGACAGCTGGCGCGCGGGCCAGCGTTTGTCGTCGATCCCGGCGGCAGAGATCAGCTGTTTCAAAAGGCGGATCTGGTCATCCGTGTCCAGAATGGTGAAGTTCGTCTTGAGCCCGACCAGTTCCGCATGCCGTCGCAGCAGCTTGACGCAGATCGCGTGGAACGTGCCCAGCCACGGCATCCCCTCGATTGACTGGCCCAACATCTGGCCCACGCGGTTCTTCATCTCGCGCGCAGCCTTGTTGGTGAAAGTCACCGCGAGAATTTCGTTGGGCCGCGCGCGCCCGGTGTTCAGAAGGTGCACGATGCGTGCGGTCAGCGCGCGCGTCTTGCCCGTTCCCGCGCCTGCCAGCATCAGAACCGGACCGTCCAGCCGCTCCACCGCTTCGCGTTGTGCGGGGTTCAGACCGTCCAGATATGGTTGCGGACGCGCCGCCATGGCGCGCGCCGACAACGAAGCGCCTTCAAAGGCGTCCATTTCATCGAAACTGCTCATGGGTCACAGTGTAGCGTGCCTGTGACCCAAACAAAAGGTGTTCACGAGATGTTCCCGCGCCGCTTCTGCAAAAAGGCGCGGGACAGGGTCAGGCGGCGGAGCGGGCCTGCAATTCAGCGGGCGATGGCAGGCTCAGGTCGCGGCCGCGGGGGGCGGGGACCGGGAACGGTGGGCGCATTTGCGGCGCGTCCCGCTGTTCCTGCGAGATCGCCGACAGGGCCCCGGCCACGCCGAGACGCAGCGCCAGTTCCGGCTTCACCTCGGTGCCCAGAACCGCACAGAGGGTTGGAAACGCTTCGGCCAGCGTATCAAGATCCCACGACACGTTCTGGGACCACAGCACCGTCGTCAGTCCCGTATTGCGTTCCTCCGCCAGGCCCAGAAGATCACCAAGCGCATCACCAAAAGCATCCGTGCTGGCAATCAGCACGTCCACGGGCAGCCGGGTCAGCGCCTCTTCCCCCACGGCGAGGTTCGCCGTTGCGGTCGCAAAAATGTTGCGCTCCAGCGATGCCATCATGGTGCGGTCGCGCCGTTCGGTCTTTTCATCGATGATCAGTACTTGCATGGTCCGGAGCCTTCCTCAGATGTGTTCGGTCGACTCACAGATTGCGCAATTGCTCTTAAAATTATCTGAAGATTCGCAACTTCTCTGGACAGTCTCCATTCAGCCCGAAATGGTGCGGCCCATGACCCTCGATGCCCGCTTTCCCGCCCTGTCCGACCTGCGCGCCCGTGCGCGCCAGCGCATCCCGAAATTCGTGTGGGAATATCTCGACAGCGGCACGGGGCACGAGGCGACCAAGGAACGCAACCGTATGGCGCTGGACCGGGTTGGGCTGACGCCTTCGATCCTGCATGGTGAGTTCACGCCGGATTTACATGCCGATCTGTTTGGTCACCGCTTTCCCCTGCCCGTCGGGATCGCGCCGGTGGGCATGTCCGGGCTGATCTGGCCGGATGCGGAGCATCTGTTGGCGCGGGCCGGCAAGCGGCTTGGCCTGCCCTACACGCTGTCCACCGTGGCCACCGTGGATCCCGAAGACCTCAGGGATGATCTGGGGCCGCATGCATGGTTCCAGATGTATCCCCCGCGCGATGAGGGCATCCGGTCCGACATGCTGGACCGTGCCCGCGCCGCGGGGTTCGGCACGCTGGTGCTGACCGTGGACGTGCCCGTGGCATCGCGGCGCGAGCGGCAGTCGCGGTCCGGTTTGACTAACCCGCCCAAGCTGACGCCCCGCCTGATGGCGCAAGTGGCCATGCGCCCCACATGGGCGCGCGCCATGGCGACAAAGGGCATGCCGCGTATGCGGATGCTCGACGCCTATACGGACGCGGCCAGCGCCGGAAACCTGCCGAGCACGGCCCATGCGGGATACCTGCTGCGCACGTCGCCCGACTGGGACTATGTGTCGTGGTTGCGCGATGCCTGGGACGGGCCGTTTGTGATCAAGGGCGTGCAGCGCCCCACCGACGCAAAGCAGCTTGAAGGGTTGGGCGTGGACGCGATCTGGGTCTCGAACCATGCGGGACGGCAGTTTGATGCAGGCCCCGCCACGATCGAGGTGTTGCCTGCGATCCGCCGGGCCACATCCCTGCCGATCCTCTTTGACAGCGGGGTCGAAGGCGGGCTCGACATTCTGCGCGCGCTGGCATCGGGGGCGGATTTCGTGATGATGGGGCGCGCGTGGCACTATGCGCTTGGCGCGTTGGGCGACGCAGGTCCGGATCATCTGGCGCATATCCTGACCGAAGACCTCAAGGCGAATATGGGTCAGCTGGGCGCGCGCGATCTGGCGGGCCTGCCTGCACCGTTCCAGCTATAGCGCGCCGGAGGTCATGACCCCCTGCGCCAATCTACGCGCACGCAGTAGGTCCAGCGCCCGGCAGCAAGCGATTTCCCACGCCAACGCCGTCCCTGCGGCCATCGCATCGCCCTGACCTATTGCTGCGCTGCCGAAACAGATGGCATCCACCCGCGCCTCGTCCCGATCAACCAGGGCAAAGTGACCGATGTCATCACACAAGAGGGTGCCGGGATTGAGGTCTTTGCGAATGACCCTGAGCGGACAATAGGCCAGTACACGCCGTGTGTAGCGCAAAGCGGCCATGCGCGGTGCGGGCATCCCGCTCAGGTCAACATCGCCGCCGGTTGAGGCCGTCACCAGTGCCAGAGCCGCAACAAAGCCCGGACACTATGCCGTGCCACCGGCTGCCGCATGCAGCGTCGCGATCATCGACCCGCCCGGCAGGTCCAGCCATCCACGATGAGGTCCCCCGCAACGCTGGGGATCGGACTCGCAACGCGAAAACCGGCGCGCTGCGCGTATCCAGAACGGAATGCAGCCAGCCCATCTTGGCGGCCTGTGCGCCGGGTTGATTTGAGCAAATGTGCGTGCACGCCAAACACCGCATTGCTGTGCCCGCCCGCCAACAGGACGGGCGTACCGTTCAAGCCCAACGCCTCAAGCGGCGGGGTCACTCCAGTTCGATCAGCAGGTCCTTGGCGTCGATCTGACCACCAGCCGAGACATGCACCGCCTTGATGACGGCGTCGCGTTCCGCGTGGATACCCGTTTCCATCTTCATCGCCTCTATGGTCAGGAGCAGATCGCCCTCGGACACCTCTTGCCCGGCGGTGACGCCCACAGAGGCCACGACACCCGGCATCGGCGCGCCAACATGGTCCGCATTGCCATCCTCGGCCTTGGGGCGCGCGACGGTGTTCGCCTTGACCATGCGGTCGGGCACACGGATCGTCCGAGGCTGGCCGTTGAGTTCAAAGAACACCCGAACTTCGCCGTCTTCGTGGGTTTCGCCCATGGCCTGCATCCGGATTTCCAGCGTCTTGCCGGGGTCAATCTCGGCGGTGATCTCGTCACCGGGCTGCATGCCATAGAAGAAGGTCTTGGTCGGCAGGGTCCGAACGGGACCGTATGTCCGGTGGCGCCCCATATAGTCGAGGAAAACCTTGGGATACATCAGGTAACCGCTGAGGTCCTCATCATCGACCGCGCGTCCTTCGAGCTCTTTGGACAGCTCTGCGCGGACCTCGTCGAGGTCCACCGGCGCAACGCCCGCGCCCGGACGGTTGGTGTTGGGCGTCTCGCCCTTGAGCACCTTGGCCACCAGCGCCTCCGGGAAGCCACCCGGAGGTTGGCCCAGATTGCCCCGCATCATGTCCACCACACTGTCGGGAAAGGCCACCTCGCGGTCGGGATGTTCGACGTCTTCGCGTGTCAGGTTCTGGCTGACCATCATCAGCGCCATGTCGCCCACAACCTTGGAAGAAGGGGTCACCTTGACGATATCGCCAAACATCTGGTTCACGTCGGCATAGGTGCGCGCAACTTCGTGCCAGCGGTCCTCAAGCCCGAGCGAACGCGCCTGCGCCTTGAGGTTCGTGAACTGCCCGCCGGGCATCTCGTGCAGATAGACTTCGGAAGACGGGGCCTGCATCCCGCTCTCGAACGCCTTGTAATGGCCGCGCACCGCTTCCCAGTAGTCGGAGATATCGCGGATTGCGTCCTCGCTGAGCCCGGTGTCGCGGTCGGTGTTCTTGAGCGCGCCAACCACAGTGCCAAGTGTCGCCTGTGATGTGTTCCCGGACAGCGCGTCCATTGCGCAATCCACCGCATCCACGCCTGCCTCGGCGGCGGCGAGGATCGTGGCGCAGGCAATGCCTGCGGTGTCATGCGTGTGGAAGTGGATGGGCAGGCCCACCTCCTGCTTCAGCGCCCGCACCAGAATACGCGCGGCGGCCGGTTTCAACAGGCCCGCCATGTCCTTGAGGCCGAGCACATGCGCGCCCGCCGCCTTCAGCTGATTGCCCATGTCCACGTAATATTTCAGGTCATACTTGGCCCGATCCGGGTTCATGATGTCGCCGGTGTAGCAGATCGTGCCCTCGCAGACCTTGTTCTGCTCCTGCACGGCATCCATCGCGACACGCATGTTCTCGACCCAGTTCAGGCTGTCGAACACGCGGAACACGTCGATCCCGGTGGTTGCGGCGACCCGCACGAATTCCTGCACGACATTGTCGGGATAGTTGGTGTAGCCCACCCCGTTGGCTCCGCGCAGCAGCATTTGCGTCATCAGGTTCGGCATCTTGTCCCGCAACCCGCGCAGGCGTTCCCACGGGCATTCCTGCAAGAACCTGTAGGCCACGTCGAACGTCGCCCCGCCCCAGCATTCGACCGAGAACAGCTGTGGCAGGTTGGCAGCATAAGCGGGCGCGACCTTGATCATGTCATAGGACCGCATGCGCGTGGCCAGCAGCGATTGGTGCCCGTCGCGCATGGTCGTGTCAGTGATCAACAGCTGGTCCTGCGCCTTCATCCAGTCGGCCACGGCCTGCGGGCCCTTCTGCTCCAGCAGGTTGCGCGTGCCCATCTGATGCGCGGGATCGGCCTGCAACACCGGCGGGCGCGGGTCCTTGAGATCGGCGCGCGGACGGGGACGGTCCTTGACCTCCGGGTGGCCGTTGACACTGATATCCGCAATATAGGTCAGCACCTTGGTGCCCCGGTCGCGGCGGCGCTTGAACTGGAACAGCTCGGGTGTCTCGTCGATGAACTTGGTGGTGTATTCATTCGACAGGAATGTCGGATGCTTGAGCAGGTTTTCGACAAAGGCGATGTTGGTCGACACGCCCCGGATACGGAATTCGCGCAGCGCGCGGTCCATACGCGCAATCGCCATTTCCGGCGTCGGCGCCTTGGCCGTGACCTTGGTCAGCAGGCTGTCGTAATACCGCGTGATCACACCGCCCGCATAGGCCGTGCCGCCATCCAGACGGATGCCAAGACCGGTCGCGGACCGGTAGGCCGTGATGCGGCCATAATCAGGGATAAAGTTGTTCTGCGGGTCCTCGGTCGTCACGCGGGTCTGGAGCGCGTGCCCGTTCAGTTGCACGTCATCCTGGCTATCCTTGCCGGTGGCCTCCGCGATGGTCTTGCCTTCGGCAATGAGGATCTGGGCGCGCACGATATCGATGCCTGTGACCTCTTCGGTCACGGTGTGTTCGACCTGCACGCGGGGGTTCACCTCGATGAAGTAGAACTTGCCCGTGTTCATATCCATCAGGAATTCGACCGTGCCCGCGCATTCATAGTTCACGTGCTTGCAGATCTTGTAACCCAGCTGGCAGATCTCTTCGCGCTGCGCTGCGTCGAGATAGGGTGCGGGGGCACGTTCCACGACCTTCTGATTGCGCCGCTGCACCGAACAATCGCGCTCAAACAGGTGGTACATGCCGCCATGCTTGTCGCCGAGGATCTGCACCTCGACATGGCGGGCGCGGGTGATCATCTTTTCCAGATACCCTTCACCGTTGCCAAAGGCCGCTTCGGCCTCGCGGCGGCCTTCGAGCACCTTTTCCTCGACCTCATCCTCGCCCAGGATCGGGCGCATGCCGCGCCCGCCCCCACCCCAGGACGCCTTGAGCATGAGCGGATACCCGATCTCGGCGGCCTCGGCCCGGATCGCATCCATGTCATCGCCCAGCACTTCGGTCGCCGGGATCACCGGAACCCCTGCGGCCACTGCAACCTTGCGCGCGGATGCCTTGTCGCCAAGCGCACGCATCGTTTCGGCCTTGGGTCCGATAAAGGTGATGCCCGCCTGATCACAGGCGTCCACAAAGTCCGGGTTTTCCGACAGCAGGCCATAGCCCGGGTGGATCGCATCCGCGCCGGACATCTTGGCCACGCGAATGATTTCTTCGATGCTCAGATACGCCGCAACAGGCCCCAGCCCCTCGCCAATGCGATACGCTTCGTCCGCCTTGAACCGGTGCAGGCCCAGCTTGTCCTCTTCGGCAAACACCGCAACCGTCTTTTTGCCCATCTCGTTTGCGGCACGCATGATGCGGATCGCAATCTCGCCTCGGTTGGCAATGAGAATTTTCTGGAAGTCTGGCATGTTCGCCCCCCGAAGGCAGTCATTTCGCAGTTGCGGCATCCTTTATGACGTTTACGTGACGGTAACAACTCGTAGTTCTGGGTAGGCGGCGTCCCGAGGGGGACCGGAACGCCGCCCCAAGCGCCTCAGCCCGCCGCGACGATGCCACACACAATGCGCGGACCGGCACCCCCGATGGGCTGGCTGATGTGGTCATCGGCATTGGCGTGAATGACAATCGCCGTGCCGTCCGCATCCAGAAGCGGCAGCGCGCCACCATCGAGCGATGCGCCCACTTTGAACACTTCCATCTCGCCAACACCGTCCGCGCCGACAAAAATGTTGCCAAGATCCCCGCTGCCCGGACCCGCGGGGTTCAGCAGCCCATGCGCGCCTTCGGCCTCTCCGTGGTGACCATGGGACGACTTGAACCCCGTGGCCGGGTCGCAATGCGCTTTGGCATGGAAATGCACGCCCTTTTTGCCGGGCGGCAGGTCGCTGACCTTGATATGCACCAGCACACCGTGCGGGCTTTGGGTCAGGTTCGCGGCGCCGATCACCGCCCCTTCCGCGTTCTTGAGCGGCGCCATCGCCGTGCTTGCGTGCCCGCCCGCCAGAGCGGTCTTCCAGCCAAGCCCCATCGTCGCAGTCAAAACGGCGGTGGCAATGAGTGTTTTGCCGATCGTTGTCATGAGTGTTCTCCATCAGGTTATACGTGACCTCCTGCAAACGGCTCGGCTGGCGATGTTATTCATGGCCATTTTGACGCAGCCATGATCAACTCTGCCCATGCATCTCGCGTCGCTCAGCCTGATTGTCCCGGACTACGACACGGCCATCGCCTTTTATTGCGGGCAGATGGGGTTTGCCCTGATCGCCGACGTGGATCAGGGGCGCAAACGCTGGGTCGAGGTGCAACCGCCCGGCGGTGGCCCGACCTTTGTGCTGGCGCGCGCGGATGGAGACACGCAGCGCGCCGCGATTGGCGCACAAGGCGCAGGCCGGGTGTGGCTGTTCCTGGCAACGGACGATTTTGCGCGCGATCACGCGCGGCTGATGGCGGCGGACGGGATCACCTTCGAAGAAGCGCCCCGCGTTGAGCCATACGGGATTGTGGCGGTGTTCCGTGATGTGTTTGGAAACCGCTGGGACCTGATCCAGCGGTCCTAGCGTCGTTTGGTGAACCCCGATCCCATCGCCCCACGCAGGCAGCGGGGCAGAACGGGATAGGTATCGGTGATGAAATACGCATAGGTGCCGTCGGGATATTCGGCCGTTGTCACCTGCGCCCCGTTGCATTCATCGAGACTGCCCGAACCGGCGCGGTATTCGTAATCCTGCATAAAGGCCCCGTCATACCGACCCGATGGCGCGGCACCGCCCGGACGGTTGCCGGATTTCAGCTGATACGAAGAGGTCATGCGCACCACTTGCCCGCTTCTTTGCGTCGTGAGCGCATAGATTGGAAACCCGTCGGCGGCAAAACCAATCAGAGGCGACGCCTTGGACGCGGACCAGCCCAGCTGCTGCATCAACCCGACGGGCAGCCCGTGGTAATGGTATGCCCCGGTGGGCTGCACATGGCCGTAACTCGCATCGAGACCCAAGGCGACTGCCCCGCCAAGCGCGTTGTACTGCCATCCGGCGCGCGGATTGCCCTGCCAGAATTCTGCCGCGTTGGGATCGAACGGAACCCCGTTGACCGCCACGCCGAACGACGCGCCCTGTTGCAAGCCCTGCGCGCGGCCAACCCGTGGCGACACCGGCACCTGAAACCGGTGGTTTTGGGCGGAAATCCGGTTGGGATTGCCGGTGTTGGGAAACTTGCCCACCTTGTGCGTCGGCACGCCGTTCGACGTGATGATGCGCGTGCCGCCGTGCACCACCATATCCACATGACCACCCCGCACCGTGCGGCGCGCGGATGCAAGCGACAGGTCCTGCGCCTGCGTGGCGGTGTGCTGGCGCAGCTTGGGCTGTGCCTCCGCCTGAACAATGCAGGCCAGCGCAATGCCTGCGCTCAGCGTCACCAGCTTGATCGTGTTCCATGTCAGGGTCATGTGCTGCGCCTCTCAGTCTTCTGTCGCAAGCGTCGCTGCCGGTTCCGGGATAACGACAACGCCCCCCTGCCCGTCAGCGCCAAACTCAATGGTCAGGGTGAAAATCCCCGGCACCGCCGCGTCAAATCGCAAACGGGTCGAGATCACGACATCCTTCGCAAAGCCAACCGGCACAGGTTCCATCAGCGTGACCGCCTGCGCACCTTGCGCAGACAGCCGCGTGATCGCAACGCCGTGCACCGGGTCCAACCCCGTCACGGTCAGATCCAGCGTCACGTCGGTGCCGATCACGGTGGCCTTGCCGATCTTGGCCAGAACCCGCGGACTGTGCGGCCCGTCATGGGCCTGTGCAAACCCGGCCCACAGCGACAAAGCGCCCGCGCCCAGCAATGCAGCACCCTTTGTCAGTATGTTTTTCATCCGTCCCATGATCCTCAAACGTACCACGTCCGGCATTCCGTCGCGCAATCGGGGGATTTTTTCAAATGGCTCGATTTTTCCTCTTGCAGCCAGCCCGCGACATAAGTATCTGACCACTCACCCAAGGAAGCGGGCGTAGCTCAGGGGTAGAGCATAACCTTGCCAAGGTTAGGGTCGGGCGTTCGAATCGCCTCGCCCGCTCCAACATCCTCTCGGATGAGAGGCACACGGAAAAGCGTCACCACCGGTGGCGCTTTTCGGCGTTTCGGGGTCTGCATTTCGGCACAGTGCCCTCGGTGCAACATCCCCGGCCCCCAATCTGCGCGCCGTTGACCGATGAGCTGACGCCCACTAGCATCAGCCCCAGCGGAAATCCGCAAAACCCACCCGCAACGACGGGCAACTGGCGAGCAGGCACATTCATGAAATATCTAAGCATCGCGCTCTTGGGCGCGACCCTTCCCGTATCCGCATTGGCCCAACAGGTTCAGGTCACCGGCGGATCACTCCAGCTGAAATATTCGACCTTCGCGGATGAGACGGACCTAAGCCGGCTCAACATCGAAGGGTCGGTCGAAATCGGCTTTTCCCGTGCCTTCAGCGTGCAGGTGGACCTCGGCTATAACGACTTTGACCTGTCGGATGTCGACACCTCCAATATCGGCCTGCACGGCATCTACCACGTGAGCGAAGATCTGTCGCTCGGCGCGTTTTATGTCCGCGAAGACGTGGAAGACATCGACTTTGACTTGGTCGGGATCGAAGCGGGCTATGAGACCGGCAAATTTGCCTTCGAGGGCTATATCGCGTCCTTTGACATAGACAATGACGGCGAAACCGTCATCGGTGTCGCCGGGCGCTACGGCTTTGACAACGGGCTCGGCCTGGGGCTTCGGCACGAGGATGCAGGGTCCGATTCCACGGCCAGTATCGCAACAACCACCATCACGCTCGACAAGGACGTGACCGAAACCGTGAACCTGTTCCTCGAAGTCGGCTCCACCGATTTCGATGCCCTGGGCGGCAGCGCGTCAGAGACCTTTGTCGGCGTCGGCGGAAAGATCGTGTTTGGCGCGGAGCGGGGCGCGACCTTTGATCAGCGCGGGCTGTTCCGGTTGATCCCCGGCTTCTGAGCGGTTCGGGCGGACATCACACCGCCCAACGACATTCCGCCCCCTTGGCCCAGAGCGCCCCTGCCCCTATAGAGGCCGCAGATCACAGCGGGAGACTGCCTCATGCGCAGCCACACGATTACGCGCACCACTGCCGAAACCGATATTTCGGTGACGCTGACCCTTGATGGGACCGGCAGCTATGACAACCAGACCGGCGTGGGCTTTTTCGACCACATGCTGGACCAGTTGGCGCGCCATGCGCTGATCGACATGACCGTGCGATGCGCGGGTGATCTGCATATTGACGACCACCACACGGTCGAGGATGTGGGCATCGCCATCGGGCAAGCGCTGGCCGCGGCGATGGGCGACAAGACCGGTATTCGCCGCTATGGGTCGTGCCTGTTGCCGATGGATGATGCGCTGGTGCGGGCTGCGCTCGATCTGTCGGGCCGGCCATTTCTGGTCTGGAACGTCGACCTGCCCACCGCAAAGATCGGCACATTCGACACCGAACTGGTGCGCGAGTTCTTTCAGGCGCTCAGCACCCATGGCGGCATCACGCTGCACGTGGATATGCTGCACGGGATCAACAGCCACCACATTGCCGAAGCAGCCTTTAAGGCGGTTGCGCGCGCGCTCCGCGATGCACTCGAGGTGGATCCGCGCCGGGCCGATGCGATCCCGTCGACCAAGGGCGCTCTATGAGCCTGACGGTCCTGATCGACTACGAAAGCGGCAACCTGCATTCGGCGCAAAAGGCGTTTGAACGCATGGCCGCGGATGCGGATGCGGGCGCGGTCGTGGTGACGTCGGACGCGGATATGGTCGCGCGTGCGGACCGTATCGTGCTGCCCGGCGACGGCGCGTTTCCGGCCTGTGCCGCAGCGCTGCGCGCTGCGGGTGGCGTCTATGACGCGCTGCGCGAAGCGGTGGAAGTCCGTGGGCGCCCGTTCCTGGGGATCTGTGTCGGCATGCAGCTGATGGCAACGCGGGGGCGCGAATATGAGGACACGGCGGGCCTGGGCTGGATCGACGGAGACGTGGTGCAAATCACGCCATCCGATCCGACGCTAAAGGTGCCGCATATGGGGTGGAACAACCTCGTGATCGAAACCGACCACCCGGTGTTTGACGGGGTGTCCACGGGTGCGCACACCTATTTCGTGCATTCGTACCAATTTGACGTGGCCACGCCCGCCGAACGGTTGGCCCATGTGGATTACGCAGGCGACATCACCGCCATCGTCGGCCGTGATACGATGCTGGGCATGCAGTTCCACCCGGAGAAAAGTCAGGATGTCGGGCTGCGCCTGATCCGCAATTTCCTGACCTGGAAACCTTAGACAGAGCCTTGGCCCTCCGCCGGAGGGTCAGACGCCACCCGCATCGCGGATGACGGGGTCGGTTGGGCTGCGTTGCAGCTCCCGCTCGAACCGGGTCTGGCCGCGTGTCCGGGCCAGCGCATGTTGTGGCGGCCATTCGGTCCGTGTGCCGCATTCGGCCAGAACCGTGCCGGAATGGGTGCCCATCAGGTGAAAAAACGGCCCTTCCAGCCCGCCATATGTCGTCTGGAAATCAAGCAGCGTTTCCACCGCCCCGCCATCCTTGCGCAGGAACACTTCGCCATTGGGAAAGGCATCGCCGCGCATGCGCACGGAAACCTCGGGCGCACCGCCCGTCATATCCATGTCGAAATCAATGAACGTGTCGATGTCCGGCGCACCCGGCACCATGGGGTTTGACCCGGCGGTGTGCGCCACAAAGGTCAGGCGTTGCGGCGTGTTGACCGTGGCGGTAACCGTCATGCTTGGTGTTTGCGTGGACGTGCTGCCGGGCGACAGCGTGTGGAAGGTCGGACTGGATTTCGCCTCATAGCTCTGCACACCCGCGCCCACGGCAAAATTCACGATACCCCAGACCCGCGCGCTGCCTTCAACACTGGGCGCGGACCGTCCGTCCCCGTGAAACCCGCCACCAAAGCTGGAAAAAGGCGCGTAGCGCTTGAAGATCAATTCATAGGCCATGAAACATCCAATACGGTTTTTGCAAAATCTGTGGCGCCAAAAGAAGACCGCTGGCACCGACGCTGCACCGGGCCGGCATATTTCACAAGTCTGGAATCCATGACCGCCGCAGCCTGCCAGGACGCATGGTGGAAAGCCCTGGCAAACCCGGGGCCCGCTCAGGCGTGCACGCGATGCGCCATCCCTGCGCGCAAAGCGGTCATCATCGCTGCTGCCTCACAATGACACATGGACCGGTCAGTGCTGCGCAGGTTGGTGATACGCCGTCACGCGGCGGCGTTGCACGGACCGGATCATGCAGGCCGGTCCCTAAGGCGTGCGTCCGGCTTTTTCGGCAATGCCGGAGGTGCCTTGCCGCCGGACTAGTTCGGCCATGACATCCGACACGGCCACGTCGCGCGCGGCCAGCATCACCAGCAGATGATACAGCACATCCGCCGCCTCGGATGTGAGGGCCGCCTTGTCATCCCGGACCGCTTCGATGATGGCCTCGACGGCCTCTTCGCCGAACTTCTCGGCACATTTCTCCGGCCCCTTGGCCAGAAGCTTGGCCGTCCAGGAGCTGTCGGGGTCGGCCCCCTTGCGGCTGAGGATGGTGGTGTAGAGATCATCAAGCGTCATGGCATGTGCCCTGGTATCGGTTGCGTCAGGTGATCCGCATCGGGATACCGGCGGCGGCCATATGCGCCTTGGCCTGTGCGATGGTGTAGTCACCGAAATGGAAGATGGATGCGGCCAGCACGGCGGACGCGCCCCCTTGGGTCACGCCATCGACCAGATGGTCGAGCGTGCCCACGCCGCCGCTGGCAATCACCGGGATGGGCACGGCATCGGAGATGGCGCGCGTGAGCGGCAGGTTGAAACCTGCGCGCGTGCCGTCCCGGTCCATCGACGTCAGCAAAATCTCCCCTGCCCCCCTTGCGGCAGCGGTGCGGGCAAATTCGACCGCATCGATGCCCGTGGGTTTGCGCCCCCCATGGGTGAAGATTTCCCATTTTCCGGGGCTGACCGTCTTGGCATCGATGGCGCAGACGATGCATTGGCTGCCGAATTGATCCGCCGCGTGGCGCAGGACGTCCGGGTTGGCCACGGCAGCGGAGTTGAACGACACCTTGTCCGCGCCAGCAAGCAGAAGCGCGCGCACATCGGCCACCGTACGCACACCGCCCCCGACGGTCAGGGGGATGAAGCACTGTTCGGCCGTGCGCCGGACCAGGTCAAACATCGTGCCGCGGTTTTCGTGGGTGGCGTGGATGTCGAGAAAACACAGCTCATCCGCCCCCGCCGCATCATAGGCGCGCGCAGCCTCCACGGGATCGCCCGCATCAATGAGGTCGACGAAATTGACGCCTTTGACCACGCGGCCATCGGCCACGTCGAGGCAGGGTATGATGCGTGTCTTGAGCATAGGCGGTGTCGTACTGCGGTTTTGCAGGCGTGGAAAGGGGCTCTGCCCCTCGGCCTGCGGCCTCACCCCGGGATTTTTTCAGAACAGAGACATGGGAGATGTCCCGCCTATCACGAAAAGGTGTCTGGGCGGCAGGTTGGACAGATGCCACCTGACGGGAGATGCAAATTGGAGGAGCACTCATGCGTTTTCTTTTGGGATGGATTTTGGCGATGACAGTGACGGGAGCGGCGATGGCCGGAGACAGCGGGATCATCCGCAAGGAGGCGGCAGCCGGTGTTTCGGACACGGTGGATGCACTGGTCAGCGCGATGGAAGGTGCTGGCATCACCGTTTTTGCCCGCGTGGATCACGGCGCGGGCGCGCAGTCGATCGGTGAGGATATCGGCGCGTCGCAATTGTTGATCTTTGGCAATCCCAAGGTCGGCACGCCCGCGATGAAGGACGACCCGGTCGCGGGGCTGTACCTGCCGCTCAAGGTGCTGGTGTTCGAAGACGGCACGGGCAAGACCATGATCGCCTACGAAGATCCCAAGTCGATGCTGGGCGGTCTTGGCGGCGTGTCCGAAAACGCGCCGTACCTGAATGTGATGACCGGTGCGCTGGCCAAGTTCACGGATGGCGTTGCGCAGTAATGCAGAGCCGGGGCCGCGCGCTGCGGCCCCTAGGCTTTCAGTGCTTTGAGCGCGGCGCCAAGATCAATCGCGCCGTCATAGAGGGCGCGCCCGGAGATCGCGCCGGCAATGACGCCCGTGGCCTTGAGGCCCTTGAGGTCATCCAGTGAGGACACGCCGCCGGACGCGATCACGGGGATGTCCACGGCCCGGGCCAGAGCCGCCGTACCTGGCACGTTCGGCCCGCCCATCGCTCCGTCGCGGTTGATATCGGTATAGATGATGGCCGCCACGCCCGCGTCCTCGAACGACCGGGCAAGATCCGTCGCATCCACATCCGTTTCCTCGGCCCAGCCCTTGGTCGCGACCTTTCCGCCGCGCGCATCAATGCCCACGGCCACCTGCCCCGGAAAGGCGCGCGCCGCGGTGCGCACGAGGTCCGGGTTTTCCACGGCCACGGTCCCGAGGATGACGCGGGCAAGGCCCTTGTCCAGCCACGCCTCGATCGTGGCCATGTCGCGGATGCCGCCGCCCAGTTGTGCGGGCACATCGCAGGCGGCCAGGATCGCCTCGACCGGGGCGGCGTTGACGGGCGCGCCGGCAAAGGCACCGTTCAGATCCACCAGGTGCAGCCATTCGCACCCCGCCGCGACAAAGGCGCGGGCCTGTGCGGCCGGGTCGTCATTGAACACCGTGGCGCTGTCCATTTCCCCATGCACAAGGCGCACGGCAGCGCCGTCTTTGAGGTCGATGGCGGGGTAAAGGATCATGGGCCGGGCCTTGTCAGAATTATGCTCCGCCCGCACATGCCAGCCCGCCACGTCATTTGCAACGCGACCCAAGGTCATTCTTGCCATGGCGGCCCTGCTTGCCCCAAGGTTTTGCGCATCATGTGGAGGAGAACACCATGAAACAGCTTTTTGCAGCCACGGCCCTCGTGCTGGCCGGTGCGGGTGCGGCATTTGCCGCGGATCCGGTCGAAGGCGTCTGGAAAACCGAAACCAGCGACAGCGGCGCGTTTCTGCACGTCAAGATCGCAGCCTGCGGCGCGGCCCTGTGCGGCACCATCGCCAAAGTGGTCAACAGCACCGACACCTCCAGCACCGGCAAGCGGATGATCTGGGACATGGAAGCCAAGGGCGGCGGCAGCTATAGCGGCGGTCGCATCTGGGCACCGGATGTCGACAAGACATACCGGTCCAAAATGTCGCTGAACGGCAATTCGCTCAAGGTGTCGGGCTGCGTCGGCCCGATCTGCCGCGGCCAGACGTGGACCCGCATCCAGTAAGCGTTACGCGCTTTTCCGCGCAAGGCCGGGCCAGCGGTCACGGGCCTTGCGCGCCCCCTCTTGAACCCGGTGCAAGCGGTTCAATATCCCATGCAGTCAGGGCACGTTGGAACCGGTGGAACCCGGTGCGCGTTGCCCCCCTGACACGACATGGGAACACGCACATGACATATCTCGGCCTTCCAATTGCGCTTGCCGCGCTGTTGTCGCTGTTCATGCAGCCCGGTGCAGCACTGGCCAGCCCCGAGGGGGTCTGGCGCACGGAACCCGATGCCAAAGGTCAGGTGGCACATGTGCAGGCCACACAATGCGGCACGGCCTATTGCGGGACAATCATCAAAGTCTTTGCGCCGGACGGCGACCCGGTGCCCGCGCCCACAGTTGGACAGCGCGTGTTCTGGGACATGACCGGCCAGCAGGGAACATATGAAGGCCGCGCCTTTGTTCCCGCGCATAACCGCAGCTATGACGGTAAAATGGAAGTCGACGGCAACCGCATGACAGTGTCGGGGTGCCTTGGCCCGGTCTGTCAGAGCCAGACGTGGCAGCGCGTCCGCTAAGTCCATGATAAGTTAATCCAGCGGCGCCCTTTTGTAGATGCTTTGCCTGTGCTGACCGGTCATATGGCGATGTATCAATCGTTTTGGGCGAAAGACGAATTGAGGCTCTGTTTTCATGCTACCCAAGCCACTGAGGCAAAGCGGTTTTGACGTCTCCGATGAGATGGACTTTCTGACGGAATAGCGCCGCAAGCCCTTGAGTCTGAAGCGCCATTGACCTGCTGTATTGCGCAAGACCGCGCGCGTCAGGGTCAATGCGTCCCGAGCCTAGGGCAGCTTCGACGAGATCACGCCAGTGGCAAAGCCGCCCATGCGCAGTTCGCCAAACAGGCGTTGGTATTCGATCTTGGGACAGCGGTTCTGAATGACCGTGACGCCTGCCGCTTCGGCCTTGGCCGTGGCGGGGCCGTGTTCGACGCCAATCTGCATCCAGATCGTTTTGAGCCCCGGCAGCACGCCAAGCGCTTCGTCCACGATCTCGGGCACCGCGTCCGACCGGCGAAAGATATCGACCATGTCCACCGGCGCCGTCAGATCGGCAAGCGACGCCGCAATGGGTTTGCCCAGCAGCGTTTGCCCGGCATAGACGGGGTTGACGGGATGCACGTCAAAGCCCTTGAGACCCAGATAGCGCGCCACGAAAAAGCTTGGGCGCACCGGGTTCGTGGAGACACCCACCACTGCGATGGATTTGGTGCGCGTCAGCACGTCGCGCAGATGGGCATCGGTATAATCGCTCATCCGATATCGCTACCTGATCGCGCCACGATAAAAAAGCGCCCCGTCCATGATGGCGGGGCGCAAGGTGCGGAACGAGGGACAGTGATTGTATCTGCAGGTGTTCCAAACCCGCAGCTCATGAAGGACAGATAGGCACGTCTGTCGCTCGATAAAGACCGTCTCGCAATACTGTGAACGCAAGGTTAAGGTTGGCCGCCTCAGTCCAGAATATCTTCGATAATGTCGAACGCGTCTTCGAACATGTCGGCAAAGCGGCGCAGCTTGCTTTTGCGTTTGCGCTTTTTCGGCATCTGTTTGGTGCGCACGGGCGATGGGCGGATCAGCTCGCGTTCGGCGCTCTTGCTCTTTTTCTTCGGCAACATCTTGAGGTCATGGAGCGGTGCGCCGCAGCTGGAACAGGCCAGCTCGTGACGGTCCCGCCCGCTCAGCACAAGCGCGGCACGGGTGCCGCAATAGCAGCAGGTCGCAATTTTCGTAGGGTGCGCGATGTCAGCCTCCTGAACGTGGTCTGCTTGCATATAAGGCGACAGCCGCGGCGTTTGAAACGTTGAGCGACCCGAAACCACCGGCTGCGTCGATCCGTACCAGCATGTCGCACGTGGCCTTGGTCTTGTCCCGCAGGCCCGGCCCTTCGGCCCCGAACACCAGCGCCACAGGCCCCGCGCGCCGCTCGTGCAGCGCGTCTTCGATGTCCATATCGGCTGTACCATCGAGGCCCAGAACGACATAGCCCATGTGCTGCAACTCCACGATTGCATCCGCAAGGTTCCGCACCCGCAGATAGGGCTGACGTTCCAGCGCGCCCGACGCGGTTTTCGCCAACGCCCCCGTCTCCGGCGCAGAATGATGCCGCGTCCCGATCACGGCCGAGGCGCCAAACACCTCTGCCGAACGCAGGATCGCGCCCACATTGTGCGGATCCGTCACCCGGTCGAGCAGCACCAGCCGTGGCACTTCGGCGCCAATGGCCACATCCGCGAGCCGTCCCCAGTCGAGCGGCTTCACCTCAAGCGCTGCCCCCTGATGCACCGAGCCAGGATCAAGTGGCGCAGGAAAGCGGCGCGGATCCGCCATTTCAGGTGTCAGCCCCGACTGCGCAACGGCCTCCTCCAGTTTCGAAAGGGCGTTCAGCGTCACAATCAGCCGCAGCTTTTCACGCCGCGGGTTCATCAGCGCATCGCGCACCGCATGCAGTCCAAAGAGCCACACAGTCGCTGCTGCGTCCGCCTTTTTGGCCTGTTCTTTGGCCACCACCCATTTGGGCTTTTTCGTTGCCATTGCGTGTGGTCCTGCCTTGCCCAATTTCGCCCTTGACCCATCCGGGGCCGCCCGGTAATCACGCGCTCACGCCGATCCGGGGTTCGCCCCTTTTGGCGCAGTGGGCGACAGGCCGCAAGGTGTGGCAGGGGACTGTAACTCCCTCGCGGAGACGCACGCCTGGTTCGATTCCAGGGTCGCCCACCACTTTCTTCCCTCCACAACTATCATGCGCGCGCTGACCGATTGCCGTCCCGTCCTGTGGCATCGCCGTTGGAGCCTGGCCGGTCCTGAGTCGCCGCGACTGCGGTCTGGTATTTGCGCGTGCACGGTCGCGCACGCAGCGCTCCGCCCCTTTTTGAACTTGGCCTGTGCGGTCGGTCTGTTTCCGCGAAAGCCGCACAAGACACGACGCGCGGCGACGCTGCAAGGACCCGCCGTCGCCAGCCCCCTGTTTCCGAAAAGACAGGGCTTTCCAACGTGATGCACCACCGCAGCGCCCCCGCCCTGCCTGAATTGCGCGCTATACCGCAGACCGCCGGGCAGCGTCGACCGCCGCGATCCCTGTCGAAAATATGCGGAATAATGCGCACTTGTGATCTGTAAGTCAGGATTTACAGTTGCAAATGTACTTTTTTAATGACACCCTAGGTCTGACAGTGTGCGTCATATTCCACAGGGCCGGTCGGAACAGGCAAATTCCGATGCAGGTCCACGCCTATAACGGAGGAACTCGACGTGGCGGACAATGAAGACAAAGTGTGGCCCACCGGGTTGACGCTCGAAGAGGCGGAAGAGGTGCATAGCTACCTCATCGACGGCACTCGGGTATTTGGCGCGATTGCGCTGCTTGCTCACATTCTGGTCGCGGTTGCGACCCCCTGGCTCGGATAAGGAGGGCGCGTCATGAACAATGCAAAGATGTGGCTCGTCGTGAAGCCGACCGTGGGTGTGCCACTGTTTCTCAGTGCTGTGGCCGTGGGTTCGTTTGCGGTGCACGTGGCCGTGCTCAGCAACACCTCGTGGGTGTCGGACTTCCTCTCCGGTCAGGAGCTGGGATCCGGTGACGCCGAAGCCTCGCTGAGGCTGGATACGGACACCAATACGGCCAAGGCCGGTTATGTTCTGCCCGGCACAAACGAAGTGACGATCATCATGGCCGACGGAACGCCGGTCAAGGCGATCCTTCAGCCCCCAGAACAGCATGCCAGCGCCTCGACCGGTGCGGCGCTGATCACACGCTGAACCATGACGGCCCGCAGGCACCCCCTGCGGGCCGATTTGGGCTGGCGCCAGTCCGGCGCGGCCTGTCCCCTGCTTGCCAGCGAATGCACCCATGTTTGACTATCGCACTTTTGCCACGCGCAAACTGGCGGCTTTGGGGCCGAAATACCTTCCCTTTGCAGATGTCGCGTCCGAGGACGTCCCGCTGAGCCAGCTTTTGCGGCTGTCGCTGTTTCAGGTGACGGTTGGCATGGCGCTTGTGCTGCTTGCGGGGACGTTGAACCGGGTGATGATTGTCGAATTGTCCGTTCCGGCCAGCCTCGTGGCGGGAATGCTTGCGCTGCCGCTTCTGTTTGCGCCGTTCCGCGCGTTGATCGGGTTCCGGTCGGACACGCACAAATCCGCCCTCGGGCTGCGGCGCGTGCCCTATATCTGGAAGGGCACGCTGTATCAGTTCGGCGGCTTTGCCATCATGCCCTTCGCGCTGCTGGTGTTGTCGGGTTACGGCGACGCCGTCGATGCGCCCCGCTGGATCGGCTATTCCTCGGCTGCGATTGCCTTTTTGCTTGTGGGGGCGGGCGTGCACATGGTCCAGACTGTGGGCCTCGCTCTGGCCACTGACCTTGTGGATGACGCGGATCAGCCCAAGGTCGTGGGCCTGATGTATGTGATGCTGCTGTTCGGGATGGTCGTCAGTGCGCTGGTGTTTGGCGCGCTTCTGGATCCGTATACGCCCGGACGCCTGGTGCAGGTCATTCAGGGGGCTGCGGTTGTGACCGTCGCGCTGAACCTTTTTGCGCTCTGGAAGCAGGAGGCCCGCAGCCGCGCGCGCGCCGCAGAGATGAAGGCGCAGCGCCCGGAACGCTTTGCAGACGCGTGGCAGACATTGCTGCACATCCCCGGAACCAAGCGCCTGCTGACGGTCATTGCCCTTGGCACGTTTGGCTTTGGCATGGCGGATGTGCTGCTGGAACCCTATGGCGGGCAAATCCTTGGCCTGACCGTGGCCAGCACTACGAAACTGACCGCGCTGCTGGCGGCGGGCACCCTGGGCGGTTTTGCCATCGCCTCCCGCTGGTTGAGCCAGGGCGCAGATGCGGCGGGCTTTGCCCGGCTGGGCGCTCTGATCGGGCTGCCGGGCTTTGCGTTGATCATCCTGTCGGCGCAGTTGATCGGCACGACCCTTGGCACCGGGCTCTTTCTGGCGGGGACATTGGCGACGGGCATCGGCGCGGGCGTGTTCGGGCACGCCACCCTGACGGCGGTGATCCGCGGCGCACCAGCGGGCCGCATTGGCATGGCTCTGGGTGCGTGGGGCGCTGTGCAGGCCACGGCGGCGGGCATCGGCATCGCGGCGGCTGGCATTCTGCGCGATCTGATCCTGGGCGGGATTGAGGACGCTGGAAACAGTACCGCTGTGCCCTATATTGCAGTATTCTCGATTGAACTTTTCATGCTGGTCCTTGCGGTGATCGCGTTGGGCCCGCTCATCCGGGGGCGCTGGCGCGCGGCCAACCCGACCAAGGCCGAGCCACAGGCTCAAACGCAATACACAAACCCGGTGGAGGTACCATGACCACGATCATCACCCGTCTCTTCGACGACCAGCAATCGGCAGATCACGCCCGCGAGCGCATCATTTTTCGCGGCGTGCCCAGCCGGGCGGTCAACGTCATCGACCCGTCGATGGGCAACGATGCGCATGACCGGATGGAGGGGTCCCTGGTCCACCCGAGCGCGCGCGACACCTATGCCAAGGCGATCACTGCCGGGAAATCCCTTCTTGTGGTCCGCACCACGTACCGCCCCCTGACCGCCGCCACCATCGTGCGCGATATGCTGTCCAAGATGGACACGGTCGATACCGGCGATGTGGTCGACGACTACTACATGACGGACACGCCCGAACAGGCGCCCAGCATTCTGGACGAACACCCCCTGTTTCTCACGCTGCGCCTCGACAAATCCGGGTACGAAGGGGGCCGCGTGTCCGACGGCCTCGGCATGCGCCTGCTGAGCGAGCGCAAGGAACGCACATCTGCCAAGGGCCAGGCCGGCCCACGGTCCAGCTTCTTCTGGCCCATGCCGCTTTTGTCGCGCAAGGAACGGAAATCGTCCGTCATTTCCGGCGGGCGCTACATGTCCAAGGCGTTCTGGCCCATGGCCCTCCTGTCGCGCGGAAAACGGTCGAATTCGGTGATCCGAGGTGGCGACAAACCGCTGTCCAACGCGCTTGGCTGGCCCACCACCAGCTGACCGCCCGATATCTGATCACAATTTTCGAAACCGGCCCCTTGCGGCCGGTTTCGTGCTTTGCGCACAGGCGTTCCCTTGTTACGGTCACCCGGAAAAACGTGGAAAGACAAAGAGGTGCCACATGGACGTCGCTCAGGCCATCGTTCTGGCCTTGCAGGGTTGGGGCATCATCGGGGCGCTGGTGGCGGCCGTGTTTCTGACCATCGGGATCGACCGGATTGATGAGGACGCGCGCGGCGCATACGTGTTTCGCCCGCTTTTGATCCCCGGTGTTCTGCTGATCTGGCCGCTGGTGCTGTGGCGCTGGTGGCAGGTGGAGGCGGAGGCCGCACCCTGGGCTGCGCGCTACCGTCCCGTGCGCGCCTCCTATGGGCTGGCCGTGATCGCCATGAGCATCGGCATCGTGGTGATCGTGATCGCGGGCCTCTCGGTCCGCCAGTCCTGGCCCGCGGACATCGCCCCCGTGCAACTGAGCGAGGGGGCCGGGCAATGAGCGTCAAATACATCCCCGTCCAGTGGAACAACAACAAATGGTTCTATGACGCCATCATGCTGGCCGGTGTGGCCGCGTTCCTGTGGGTGTTCCTCTATGTCACGCCCGAAGCGCTTGGCCATGAACGGGCCATCAACCCGCAGATACATAATGCGCGCGCGTTCGGCGCCTGCGCATTCATGATGCTGACTGTGATCCTGTGCATCGGGCCGCTTGCACGGCTGGACCGGCGGTTTTTGCCGCTGCTTTATAATCGCAGGCATTTTGGTGTCATGACCGCCTTCGTGGCGGTGACCCATGCGGGATATATCCTGAACTGGTACTTTGCCTTCTCCAGTTCCGACAAATATGTGGGCCTGCTTTATGCCAATTCGAGCTTTGGGCAACTGGCCGGGTTCCCGTTTGAACTCTTCGGCATCTTTGCGCTGATCTGCCTCCTGATCCTTGCGGCGACGAGCCATGATTTCTGGCTGAAGTTCCTGACCCCGCCGGTGTGGAAACGGCTGCACTACCTGATCTATGCCGCCTATTTCTCGGTCGCGGCGCATGTGAGCCTTGGCATCCTGCAGGATCAGCAGAACCACGTGTTTACGATTCTGTTCCTTGTGGGTGCGGGGGCTGTGATCGTGCTGCACCTGATGGCGTGGTGGTCCGAACGGGGCGACCGGGCACAGGAAACAGATGCCGTGTGGGTGCCCGTGGCGGACGCCTCGGCCTTTCGCGAAGGCTTTGCCAAGATCACGCGCCTGCCCTCGGGCGACCGGGTTGCGGTGTTCCTGATGGAGGGCCAGCTGTCGGCGATTGCAAACGCCTGCGCGCACCAGAATGGCCCCCTGGGCGAGGGCAAGATTATCGATTGCCTCGTGACCTGCCCCTGGCACGGGTTCCAATACGATGTCCGGTCGGGCCGCTCGCCCGCGCCGTTCACCGAAAAGGTGCCGACATACAACCTGCGCCTCACTGGCACCACGGTCGAAGTGCACCCGGACGCAAACCCGCCCGGCACCTATGTCGATCCCATCCCGCTGCCTGATGCGGCACCTGAAGGCGCGGAGGTCCCGGCATGAGCGACAAACCGTTTTTCGTAGGCTACCTGCCCGCACCGGGTCCGCTGCGTGGATTTCTGATCGCCGTTGCGGTCCTGCTGATCGGGGGGCTGGCCGGTGCCGGTTACCTCATGGGGGCCGCACAAGATGACCCCGGCCCCGGCGCGTTCCGCTTTGATTACGGGCGCCAGACGGTGACCGGCGTGGTCGAAATGACCCCCTATCCCATCCTGCACGTGACGCAAGGCAATGACCGGATCGCGGTGGGCGACAGCTTCATGATGACCGCCGGTGGCAAATCCGGTGTCGACGGCCGCGCGATGCCTCTGAACGGGCAGCTGGCGCAAGTGTCGGGCGTCGTGCTGGAGCGCGGCGATCTTTACATGATGCAGCTGCGCGGCGGGCGCAACGGGTTGCAGGCCGCCGAAGGCGATGTGCCCGACATCCCCGCAGAGCCGCAGGGACGCTGGCAACTGACCGGTGAGATTTGTGACGGCAAATGCCTCGCCGGGGCGATGCGACCCGGACGGGGGCTGGCGCACAAGGCGTGTGCCAACCTGTGCCTGCTGGGTGACGTGCCCCCGATCTTTGTCTCCACCCAGCCGGTGATGGGATCGGAATTCCTGCTGGTGACCGGTCCCGACGGCACCCGCCTGCCCCGCGACGCGTACCACTGGGTCGCGCAGTTCATCACCGCCGCCGGCAACGTCACGAAACGCGGCGATATGCTGGTGTGGGAGATTGAACCCGACACCATCCGCCTTGCCGGGGAGGATGCGGAATGAGACGTGTTGTCTGGATGATCCTCGTGGCCTTTGTGGCGGCGGCTTTGTTCTATGTTTCGCGGTTCTGGTCCCTGCGGCTGTGGCCGCGCGACGGGCTGTTCGGGGTTGAAGCGTTGCGCCCCCAAGGGGGGCTTGTCGGGCAATGGGTGCGGGGCACCGATTTCGCCCCGTTCGAATTGCTGATCTGGGCCGTGGGCGCGTTTCTGGTCCTGACCGTGCTGCAAAAGCTCTATGATCTGGTACACCGCCCACCCGAATAGGTGGTATTGACCGGTTTTGCCCCCTTTTGCGCACCCGGCCCCTGTGCCTATACTGCGCACAAAGAAGAGCAGCCAAAAACAGAGCGGACCATGCCACGCAAAAAAAGTGCGACCGCCGCACCTTTCAACATCGCAATTGTCGGCCAAAAGGGCCGCCTGTCTTATGAGGCGATCCTATTTGCCGCATCGCTGCGCGCCAAGAGCCCGGGGTTCAAGGGCCGCCTGCTCGTGGCCGAACCACAGCCCGGCGACAATTGGGAGGGCGATCCGCGCATCCATCAGGAAGACGTGCGCCAGACGCTGGCCGATCTGGGTGCGGAAATCGTACCGTTTGAGACGCCCCATTTCGGTGCGCAGTATCCCTATGGCAACAAGATCGAGATGCTGGCCGCCCTGCCCAAGGGAGAGCCGTTTGTGTTTTTCGACACGGACACGCTGATCCTCGATGACATCAGCACGCTGCCCTTTGAGTTCGACAAACCCTCCGCATCCATGCGGCGCGAGGGGACGTGGCCGGAAATCGAGCTTTACGGTCCCGGTTATACCGAGATCTGGTCGTCGCTTTACGACAAGTTCGGCCTCGATTTCGCCAGCAGCATCGACCCGAATGAGCCGGATGAATATTGGGGCCGCTACCTCTATTTCAACGCGGGTTTCTTCTTTGGCGCATGCCCCCACGCCTTTGGTCAACGCTTCCTCGACTACGCGCTGGCCATCCGCGACGACCCGCCCGAGGCGCTGGTGTGTCAGACGCTGGACCCGTGGCTGGATCAGGTGGCGCTGCCGCTGGTCATCCACTCCTTTGGCGGGGTGCGGCACAGCAGCGTGCACGGCGCGCTCGATGGCACGCACAGCTGCCATTACCGCATGTTCCCGCTGCTGTATGCACGCGAAAGCGAAGCGGTGATTGCTACGCTGGAAGAGGTTGCAGCACCCAACAAGATCAAGAAAGTGCTCAAATCCCACGACCCGATCAAGCGCATGGTCTATCAGGGGCGCGGTGCCAAGGTGCGCGCGCTTTTTGATCCCGACGACATGCCGCGCCGGGAACAGGCGATCCGCAACCGGATCAAATCCAACGGCTTCTGGATGCGCTAACCAACGGACGCCGCGTTACTTTGCCCATCGCGGCGATTCCGGCACAAAACAGGTCGAAAAAAGAGTTTGCGCGCGTAAAGTGCGCACTTACCTCATCGACATCAACGTCAACTTTCACCTTGTCTATTGAGGCGGCTATGTCCGAGGAAAAAAACCGTATTCTGAACTGTTTTGCCGAAGCTTTCATGCAGGATCGCATGGAGTTCTTGTCCAATTTCTTTGCCTATCCCCAACCTGTGTTCCTGCGCGGCGAATTGCAGGTCTTTGGCGCGGCGGACACGTTTATCGAGGCGCTGCGCCTTTACCGTGCCGCGGCCATGGAAATCGGGACGGTGACATTGCGTCCGCGCATCGTCGCGGATGGTCTGACTGTCCGGGGCTATGGCAGCGTGTGGGTGGAATGGGACCATCTTGACGCGGACGGGACCTGCCTGCGCACGAACCAGGTCCGGTACGCGACCTATCAGGACGCAGGCGCGCTGTACCCACGCATTGAGATGATCGACTATACCGTGACCGCCTTTCCCGAAGCGCTCAATGCCACGCAACAGGTCGCAATCGCCTGACCCGCCCTTGCCGCCCCTCATGCCTTTGACGTAAGCGTAGTGCGACCCGCAATACGCACGACAAAGGACGCATCCCATGACCGACGGCCCAACATACGGCTTTGACACGTTGCAAATTCACGCCGGTGCCCGGCCCGATCCGGCCACAGGTGCACGGCAAACGCCGATCTATCAATCCACAGCCTTCGTGTTCCGCGATGCCGAACACGCCGCCGCCCTCTTCAACCTGCAAGAGGTTGGATACATCTATTCGCGCCTGACAAACCCGACCGTCGCCGTGTTGCAGGAACGTGTGGCCACGCTCGAAGGCGGTGTTGGCGCGGTCTGTTGTTCGTCGGGGCACGCGGCCCAGCTGATGGCGCTGTTCCCGCTGATGGCACCGGGCCTGAATGTGGTGGTGTCCACCCGCCTTTACGGCGGCACGGTCACGCAGTTCAGCCAGACGATCAAGCGGTTCGGATGGGAAGCGACCTTTGTCGACTTTGACGATCTTGATGCTGTCAAGGCGGCCATCGACGAAAACACCCGCGCGGTGTTCTGCGAGGCGATTGCCAACCCCGGCGGTTACATCACCGACCTCGACGCCATCTCTGCCATCGCGGATGCGGCGGAAATCCCGCTGATCGTCGACAACACGTCGGCCACGCCATATCTGTGCCGCCCCATCGAACATGGTGCGACGCTGGTGGTGCATTCGACCACCAAATACCTGACCGGCAACGGCACCGTCACCGGCGGCTGCGTCGTGGATTCGGGCAAGTTCGACTGGTCCGCCAATGACAAGTTCCCGTCGCTCAGCGCGCCGGAGCCCGCCTATCACGGCCTCAAGTTTCACGAGACCTTCGGGCCCCTGGCCTTTACCTTCCACGGCATTGCCATCGGTCTGCGCGATCTGGGCATGACGATGAACCCACAGGCGGCGCATTACACGCTGATGGGGATAGAGACCTTGTCGCTGCGCATGGACCGGCACGTGGAAAACGCGCTCAAGCTGGCGGAGTGGCTGGAGAAGGACGACCGCGTGGATTACGTCACCTATGCGGGCCTCAAATCCTCGCCCTATTTTGACCGGGTCAAGACGATCTGCCCGCGCGGTGCGGGGGGCCTGTTCACCTTCGCGGTGAAGGGCGGTTATGACGCCTGCGTCAAGCTGGTGAATGCGCTGGAAATCTTCAGCCACGTGGCCAATCTCGGCGATGCCCGGTCACTCATCATCCATTCGGCCTCGACCACCCACCGCCAGTTGACCGCCGAGCAGCAGCGCGCCGCCGGTGCTGCACCAGAGGTGGTGCGTGTGTCGATCGGGATCGAGGATGCCGATGACCTGATTGCAGACCTTGATCAGGCGCTGTCCAAAGCGGTCAGCTGATTTTCAGGCGGGACGCGCCGCGCCCGGCGCGTCCCTGCCCACCGGGATCCATACGATCCTTTGCCGATGACCGGCCTTTTACTTTTCTTAACGCTGTTCCTCGACTATCTTGCGCCAAGGCACCCTGCCGCGTTGTGGTTAAAGAGAAGCTGACAAGCCCCGGTCATGAAACCAAATTTCGCGTTATCGCTGTCTTTTGAAGGCATCCGCCTGCTGCACCGTGCAGCTGGGGGATGGCGGCGTGTGGGCGAAGTGCCGGTGACAAGCGAAGACTTGCCGAACGCGTTGTCGGACCTGCGGGCTGCTGCGGCTGCGCTCGACGACGGCCCGTTGCGCACCAAACTGATCATTCCGGATGACCAGATCAAATACCTGAGCGTCGAGACACCCGGCGCGGATCCCAACGCCCGCCGTGACGCGGCGCGTACAGCGCTGGACGGCGCCACGC
Organism: Tateyamaria rhodophyticola; assembly: GCF_047777875.1. Lineage (GTDB taxonomy): Bacteria > Pseudomonadota > Alphaproteobacteria > Rhodobacterales > Rhodobacteraceae > Tateyamaria. The sequence continues at coordinate 174,018 of NZ_CP180519.1, forward strand.
CTTATGCTGTGGACGCATTGGTGTTCGACATTTGCGCGGACGGTGACACCACCCATGTCGCGGCTGTCGCCCGCGAAACCCTGGCAGAGGCCGAAGCCTTTGCGAGCGAACACCAGTTCCACCCGGTGTGCTTTGTTGCTGCACCGGACGATCAACCGTTCATGGGGGAACCGTGGTTCGGGACCGCCGCCCACGCGCGCGCCCTCCTCGCGCCGGGGGAAGAGGTCGAAGCAGACGGCGTGCGCGTCGTGATCATCGGGGATGCCGAAACAGAAACGGCACAGACGGATGACGCCGCGTTGGTCGCGGCCCCGGAACCGGTCGCGGAGGAGGAAACGGACGCCCCTGACACCACGCCCCTCGCCGTCGAAGACGTGGCAGCGAAACCCGTGGTCGAAGACCCAGCACCAAAACGGGTGGCCGAAGACACGGCTCCCGCACCCGACACCCCGCCTGCCCCCCGCTTCACTCCGGTGGACGACGGCAAGGACGTGGAAGATGAAGGTGACCAGGCGTCCCCCGCCCCGGCCCTGGGATTTGCCAGCCGCCGCGCGGCAACCGCGCCGCCCACGCCCATATCGCTTGGCGGTGTCACACGCAGCGCATCGCCGGATGCAACAACACCACCCAGCTTCAGCGCGCGCGCGCCAGAGGCCGCCCCGCTTGCCCCGCCGCCCGCGGCGGCAATCAGCCTGCGCGCCGCTCCAGAGGTCGCAGAAGCGCCCGCACCCAAAGCACCGCGCGGCGGCTTCCTGTCGCGCCGCAAGGCCGTCCAGCCCGCGCCCGCCTCTGTCACAGCACAGGCCGAAGCGCAGCGGATGACAATTTTCGGGGCGCGTGATCCCGGTCAGATTGGTGGCAAACCGCGCTATCTCGGGCTCATCCTGACGGCGATACTTCTGGTGTTCATGGCCGGTGTCGCGGCACTCGCCTCGGTTTACCTTGATGACCGTATCGCGTCGTGGTTCCAGCGGGACCGCACACTGGCCTCGACCGTTCCGGACGATGCGCTGGCCGACGATGTGGGCGCGACCACCGCCCTGTCCGATGACGCGCCCGGTGATGACGGCGTCGCGGTTGCGTCCCTGAACGAAGATCTCGCGGACGGGCTGTCCGAAGAAGACGCCGCCGTACTGGACGCGCTGCGCGACCCGCTGCCCGCGCCGCAGGCCCCCGAAGAGCTGGACGCCGCAGCGCTTGAGGCGCGCTATGCCGTGACTGGGATCTGGCCCAAGGCGCCGGACCTGCCGGACGCGCCGCCGCTGATCCCGTTGGAGGATTTTTACCTCACCAGCATCGACCCGGTCAGCCCTGCGCTCGATGCCGTGGCATTGCCGCGAGGCGAGACGTTCCAGACCGATGATCAACTGCCCGATGTGTCGAACCCCGCCGCTCCGGGCACCAATTTCGCGCGCGACGACAACGGCTTTATCATTCCGACGCCCGACGGCACGCTCAGCCCCGACGGCTATACCGTGTTCCTCGGCGCGCCGCCGCAAAAGCCGCCGCAGACACCCGACCGCTCTGCCGAAGACCCGGCAATTGTCGACCGCCAGAGCCTGTTGGCCGCGGTGCGACCGCAAGCGCGCCCGGGTGACCTTGTGGAACAGAACGAACGTGCGACACTGGGCGGTCTGCTCCGGTCCGAGCTGGCCACGTACCGCCCGCAGTTGCGCCCCCCTGCCCCGCAGGAGCTGATCCCCGAGGCCGTACCGGAGGAAGAGACCGAAGAGGCGCCGGTGGTCGCGGCCCTGCCCCCGGTTGATCCCGTCCTGCGCCCGCAGACGCGGCCACGCAATTTCAACCGCATCGTGACGCGCACGCAGCGGCAGCAGCAACAAAACCGCGGGTCGACGGTGGACACGAACACCCGTGTGGCCAGCGTCGCGCCGCGCACGGTTACACCCGCCATCCCGTCATCAGCCTCTGCCACGCGCGAGGCCACAGTACGCAACGCCATCAACCTGCGCCGGGTCAACCTGATCGGCGTGTATGGCACGCCGTCGGACCGGCGCGCGCTCGTCCGGCTCGGCAACGGCCGCTATCAAAAGGTACAGGTGGGGGACCGCTTTGACGGCGGGCGTGTGTCCGCCATCGGTGACAGCGAACTGCGCTATGTCAAAGGGGGCCGCAACGTGGTCCTGAAAATGCCAAGCGGCTGAGGTGGCTACTCGGCTGCCAGCTCACCGCTGGCAATCTGCTCTTGTTCGATCGATTCGAAGAGCGCCTTGAAATTGCCCTCGCCAAACCCGTCATCCCCCTTGCGCTGGATGAACTCGAAAAAGATCGGGCCGATCACCGTCTTGGAAAAGATCTGAAGCAGGATCTTCGTCTCGCCCCCGTCCACGACCCCCTCGCCATCAATCAGGATGCCGTGCCGTTTCATCCGGTCGAGCGGCTCCTCATGCCCGGCCACCCGCGTTTTGGACAGGTCATAGTAGGCATCGGGCGGCCCCGGCATGAATTTCAGCCCGTTATCCGCAATCGCGTCCGTGCTGTCATAGAGATCATCCGACCCCACCGCGATGTGCTGGATGCCCTCGCCATTGTATTTCTTGAGATAGGCCACGATCTGTCCCGTCTCGCCGCGATCCTCGTTGATCGGGATACGGATGCGCCCACAGGGGGATGTAAGTGCGCGCGAAAACAGGCCGGTAAACTTGCCCTCGATGTCAAAGAACCGGATTTCCTTGAAGTTGAACAGGTCGCCGTAGAACCGGAACCACGTGTCCATATTGCCCTTGTGGACGTTGTGGGTCAGGTGATCGAGGTAGAAAAACCCGACACCACGTGGCTTGGACTGCGCCAGCCATTCATATTCGGCGTTATAGGGCGACGTGTCGTAATACTGGTCGACGAAGTAGATCAGGCTGCCCCCGATCCCATAGATCGCCGGCACGTCCAGCACTTTGCCCGTCCCCTCATATGGCGTGGCACCCAACGCGACCGCCCGGTCATACGCGACCTGCGCATCGACCACACGCCATCCCATGGACGGTGCGCAAGGCCCGTGTTCAGCGACAAAGCGGGCGGCAAAACTCTCTGGGTCCGCGTTCAGGACATAGGTGATATCGCCCTGCTGCCAGAGCTCGATGGCCCGCGCCTTGTGCCGGGCCACGCATGTATAGCCCATGCGGCGGAACACGATGCGCAGGGCTTCGGGATCGGGGTGGGCGAATTCGACGAATTCAAAACCGTCCGTGCCGGCGGGGTTGTCCGCGGTGATCTGCGATTTCGGGGCGTCATGCGGGAAAGGACCCATGGGCGTGCTCCAATGTGCTCAGGCTTTGGGCAAGCCTACGCGCAAATCGGTGCGGTGCGCGCGCAAAACCTTGACGCCGATGCCCGATACGCGCGAGATTCGCGCACGAAACAAACCCAAGACGCAAAGCACACGCACATGCTCGATTCCGCAGATACCCGCCTTTTGGCCGCGCTCCAGGCGGATGGGCACGCCACCGCGCAAGAGTTGAGCGCGCAATTACACCTGTCGGCAAGCCAGGTCGGGCGGCGCAGGCAGCGGCTTGAGGCCGAAGGCTATATCGCGGGCTACCACGCCCGTCTCGACGCCACCCGGCTGGGCCTGACGGTGCAGGGGTTCGTGCAGGTGCATCTGGGCATTCACGGGGCGGAACATGCGGCAAGCTTTGCCCGGTTGATCGACACCCGCCCCGAAATCACCAGCGCATGGACCATGACCGGGGACGCCGATTACCTGCTCCGGGTGTACTGCGCGGACCTGCCTGCGTTGAATGTCCTTATTCACGACGTGCTGCTCACGCATCCTGCAGTTGCAAAGGTGCACAGCCAGATTGTAATGGATCAATTGAAACAGGACGGCCCACTGCCGACCTGACCCCGCCGGGAGGCGCCGATGGAAAGTTTCCTCTACCAGGCCTCAATCTACCTTGCCGCCGCCGTGATCGCGGTGCCCATTGCCGCGCGGCTTGGGCTGGGGTCGGTGCTTGGCTATATCGCGGCGGGCATCATCATCGGGCCCGCGCTTGGCCTTGTGGGATCCGAGACCGAGGATTTGCAGCACTTTGCCGAGTTTGGCGTGGTGATGATGTTGTTCCTGATTGGTCTGGAACTGGAACCCCGCGCCCTGTGGGACATGCGGAACAAGCTGGTGGGGCTGGGCGGGCTTCAGATCGTGCTGTCGGCGCTGGCGTTGATGGGAATCGCGATGGCCTATGGTCAGCCGATGAGCGTGGCGCTCGCCATTGGTCTGACGCTGGCGCTGTCCTCGACGGCGATTGTGCTGCAAACCCTGTCGGAAAAGGGGCTGATGCAGACCAGCGGCGGGCGCAGCGTCTTTTCCGTGCTTTTGTCTCAGGACATCGCCGTCATCCCGATCCTTGCCCTGCTGCCGCTGCTGGCGGTATCGTTGCCCGTCCACCTGACCGACAATGGCTCCATCGTGCGTGAGATCGACGGGCACGGGGACGGTCATGGCGGCGCACATGGCGCGGGTATGAGCCTCGTGGATGGCCTGCCCGCGTGGGGTGTGACGCTGGTGACCATTGCGGCGGTGGCGGCCGTGATCCTTGCGGGCATCTTCCTGACCCGGCCCGTGTTCCGCTTTATCCACGCCGCCCACCTGCGCGAGATGTACACGGCGCTTGCCCTGCTGATCGTGGTGTCGATTTCCTTCCTGATGATGCTTGTGGGCCTGTCGCCCGCCTTGGGCGCGTTCATCGCGGGCGTGGTGCTGGCCAGTTCGGAGTTCCGGCACGAACTGGAAACCGACCTTGAGCCGTTCAAGGGCCTGCTGCTTGGCCTCTTTTTCATCACCGTGGGCGCGGGCATCAATTTCGAACGTCTGTTCGAGGACTGGCCCGCCCTTTTGTCCATGGCGATCCTCGTCCTCGTGGTCAAAGGCCTCGTGCTCTACGGTCTGGCGGTGATGTTCCGCATCAAGGGGCGCGACCGCTGGCTCTTTACGCTCGGCCTCGCGCAGGCGGGCGAGTTCGGGTTCGTGCTGGTTGCGTTTTCCGTGGGCCAGGACGTGATCCCGCAAAGCGTGGGCGAAACGCTGCTTTTGGTGGTGGCGCTGACCATGCTGATTACGCCGCTGATGTTTATCCTTTATGAGGTGATCAACAAACGTATGGTTGACACCGGCCCCACGGCTGAACCGGACGAGATCGACGAACAGGGCCCGGTGATCATCGCGGGCATCGGCCGGTTTGGTCAGATCGTGAACCGGCTGGTACAGGCATCCGGGTTCAACACGGTTGTTCTGGATCACAACATGGAAACCATCGCGCTGATGCGGCGGTTCGGGTTCAAGGGGTTCCTTGGCGATCCGACGCGGCCCGACATCCTGCATGCGGCGGGCATCGAAACCGCGTCGATCCTGGTTGTGGCGCTGGACGATCCGAAGGCCGCGACCAAGCTGGTGGGATATGCCCGCCAGATCCGGCCCGACCTGCATATCATCGCCCGCGCCTATGACCGCACGCATGTATACCGCCTGTATCAGGCGGGCGCGGACGATATCATCCGTGAGATGTTCGACAGCTCCCTGCGCGCCGGGCGCTATGCGCTGGAACGGTTGGGGCTATCGGATTTCGAAGCGGCAGAAGCGGAAAAGGTGTTTTATCACCACGACCGGGACGCCGTGCGCCAACTTGCAGAGCTGTGGGACCCGGACATTCCCGCCTCCAAGAACGAGGCCTACGTTGCCCGGGCCAAGGCGCTGGAGAAAGAGCTGGAATTCAACCTCGCCGCCCGGTCCGAAGAACCAAAGCGGGCCTAGCGGTCATCCGTCGGCCACGCCCGCTTCGGCAAAGGTTGCCATGCCGGAATGGCACGCAATCGCGCCCTTGAGCACACCAATGGCAAGCGCGGCCCCCGACCCTTCGCCAAGGCGCAGGCCCAGTGACAAAAGCGGCGCCTTACCCAGTGCATCGAGCATCCGGCCATGCGCGCCCTCCGCGCTCAGGTGCCCCGCGACACAGTGATCAAGCGCACCGTCCGTCGTCTTGGCCAATGTGGCCGCCGCCGCGGTGCAGATGAACCCATCAAGGATCACCGGAATGCGCAGCGCGCGCGCTCGCGCAATCGCACCCGCCATCCCGGCCAGCTCACGCCCGCCCAACCGGCGCAGCACATCGAGGCCATCGCCCGCATCCGCGTGTCGTGTCAAAGCGTCGTCCACAATGGCCGTCTTCGCCGCCAGCGCATCCCCGACAACGCCGGTGCCTGCACCGGTCCAATCCGCAGCCGCCCCGCCAAAGAGGCGCGCCGCAATGGCCGACGCGGCGGTCGTGTTGCCAATGCCCATCTCGCCCACGACCAACAGATCGGCGCTTGCATCCACCGCGCCCCAACCGGCGCGCAACGCGGCGACCGCTTCGGCCTCGGTCATGGCCGCCGTTTGCGTGAAGTCCGCCGTGGGGGTGTCGAGGTCGAGCGGCACAACGTCCATGCGTGCCCCGAACGCCTTGGCCAGTTGATTGATCGCGGCCCCGCCCGCCTCGAAATTTGCAACCATCTGTACGGTCACCTCGGGCGGAAACGCCGATACGCCGCGCGCGGCGACCCCGTGATTGCCCGCGAACACAATGACTTGCGGCGCTTCAAGCGCCGGGCGCGCCGATCCCCGCCACCCTGCATACCACTGCGCCAAATCCTCAAGACGCCCAAGCGCGCCGGGCGGCTTGGTCAGCTGCCCGTTGCGGTCTGCGGCGCCGGCGGCCGCGTCCGCATCCGGTTCGGGTTGATCGGCCATCAAGGCACGCAATGCGTCAAGCGTGTCAAAGGACATGGGTCAGAACTTTCTTGCTTCGGTCTCTACCGGTCATTACCCAAAGCGGAACGACCCGCAAGGCGATACAGAGACATGGCACGCAGCAATTCCGACATCTGGTTCTGGGACCTGCCCGCGGCACTTGTGTTGCTGACGCGCCTGCCGGTGCCGCCCCTGCCGGACCGCGCCTTTGCCAATGCCGCGCGGGCGGTGTGGGCCTATCCCCTGGTCGGTCTGCTGCTGGGCGGGCTGGTCGCGCTTCTCTACACTGCGCTTGGCCTTGTCGGGCTGCCGGACATGCTGGTGGCCGGTATTGTGCTGGTAGCGCTTGTGATGATGACAGGCGCAATGCACGAGGACGGCCTCGCCGACAGCGCCGATGGCCTCTGGGGCGGGCTCGACCGTGCGCGACGGCTTGAGATCATGAAGGACAGCCGCATCGGCACATATGGGGTGCTGGCGTTGGTGTTGGCGATGGGCCTCCGGTGGCTGGGCTATGCCGAGGTGAGCATCGCAGAGATCGTCGCTGCCTTGGTCGTGTCGCGGGCGGCCATGCCGCCCTTGATGCATGCGCTGCCCCACGCGCGGGATGGCGGTCTGTCAAAAAGCGTGGGCAAACCCACGCTCGGCCCGGTATGTGCGGCAGTCATAATCGCAGCGGTTGGCCTATTCCTGCTGGCCGGACCGATGGGGGGTGTTGCATTGATCATTGCGACACTTGCGACGGGGGCGATGGCCTGGCTCGCCCGGACCAAGATCGGCGGACAGACCGGCGATATCCTCGGGGCGACACAGATCGTGGTCGAAATCGCCGTGCTGCTCGTTTTCGCAACACACTGATTCGCCACAAAAAAGCCGCGCCCGATGGCTCGGACGCGACATAAAGCACTGGCGTGGATCAGGCGGCGCGGCTCATCAACACGCTGCCCACCTCTTCGGCGGCTGCGGTCTCGTCCCCACCGGAAACTGCGGCCACTTCGCGCGTCAGACGCTCCAGCGCCGCCTCATACAGCTGCCGCTCGGAATAGCTCTGTTCACGCTGATCATCGGTGCGGTGCAGGTCGCGCACGACTTCTGCAATGGCAATCAGATCGCCAGAGTTGATCTTTTGTTCATATTCCTGCGCCCGGCGGGACCACATGGCGCGTTTCACCTTGGCCTTGCCTTTGAGCGTTTTCATCGCATGCGCTATGACATCCGGGCTCGACAATGCACGCATCCCGATTTCGGTCGCCTTGTTGGTTGGCACGCGCAGCGTCATCTTGTCCTTCTCGAACGAGATCACGAACAATTCGAGCGAGATACCGGCAACTTCCTGGCTTTCGATCGACACGATCTGACCCACGCCGTGCGCCGGGTAGACCACAAATTCATTCGGGCGGAAGTCGAGCTTTTTGGTTTTTGTCATTCCTGATCCTCTTGCATGACGCGCGGTACTGGCCCCGTTTTTCACAGTCAAAACCGCATCAGGCGAGGCAAGCATTGCCACGTCTCGGTGCGGTTATCGGGCACATTCGGGTTCAATCACCGCTGGGGCGGTCGATTGAAAGGCGGGTTCCGTATGTCAGTTGTGAGACAAAGCGTACCACAAAAATGGTACCGCCGAAAGCTAACGCAAGGGCAATTTACACATTTTCAAGCGATTCAAACACGTTAGGCGGCGATTCTCACCCGCTCATCCAGCACGAAACCGATCACCAGCGATTCGCGTAAAGGTTAACCGCCTTCGCCCGGCGCTTCGGAGAACAGCTCCATCTTGCCCTCTTTGCCATCCATCTCCTCTGCGCTTGGCAGCGGATCCTTCTTGGTGATGATGACGGGCCACATCTCGGAATACTTGCGGTTGAACTCGACCCACTTTTCCATGTCCGGCTCAGTGTCGGGCCGGATGGCGTCGGCAGGGCATTCCGGTTCGCACACACCGCAATCGATGCATTCGTCCGGATGGATCACCAACATGTTCTCGCCTTCGTAAAAGCAATCGACCGGGCATACTTCGACGCAGTCGGTGTATTTGCAGGCGATGCAACTGTCGTTGACGATATAGGTCATGCGGGTCCGGTCCTCGGCTTGGTCAAGCGCTTAGCTAGACCAGCGCGCGCGGTCATTCAAGATGGCGGGTGCGGGAAAGGTCAGCCTGCCGCCGGTCCTTTTTGGTTGGACGGCCCTTTCCCTCGTAACCGGGGTTTTGCGGAACAGGTGTTTCGCGAACCGGGCGCGGCGGAGAACGATCAACGTAAAGCGTCTGCGCCTCCGGCGCCGGACCGCGGCGCACGCCAAGGGCGGCCACCTCGATCACACGCACATGTGTTCCGATCGCAAAGGTCAGGACATCACCGGGGCTGACCGTCACGGACCGTTTGGTTACGCGCGTGCCGTTGATCCGAACGTCACCTGCGGCGACCCGTGTCGCCGCAAGCGTGCGTGTCTTGAAAAAGCGTGCAAACCAAAGCCATTTGTCCAGCCGCAGCTTGCCCGCCTCCTCGGCCATTCACTTGCCGTCCTTCAGCCCCATCAGTGCCGCAGCAAAGGGGTTGTCGGGGTCGATGGCTTTTTCCTTCTTGGGCGGGCGGGCAGAGAAGTTCTGCGACTTGCCGCCCTTGCCTTGGGGCTTGCCCTTGCCACGGGGTTTGCCACCCTGAGGCGCGCCCTTGCCACGCGGTTTGCCCCCCCCCTGAGGACGGCGGTTGCCACCAGCATTGCGACCCCAGGTGAAGGTATAGAAGACTTCGGTTTCCACGTCCGCCGTCGCTGCGTCGGGGGCCGCTCCCGGGTCAATCTCGGTCTCTGAATTCTCTGGCACGGCAGGCGTTTCGGCCTCGGCAGGTTCGGCGAGCACGGGTGCCACACCCGTCTCCGCGATGTCCGCCGTCGCGTCGGGCACATCCGCCGGGCCGGGCGCATCCCCTGCCCCGGTCGCAGGTGCGGTATCGCCCGCATCCATGACCGGTGTGTCGGCCTCCGGCGTGCCGGACACGACCGTGTCCACCGGCTTGACCTTTTCGCGTGTCCCGCGCTCTGCCTTGTAGCCGAGCCCTTCCATCAGGCCCGCGAACTGTTCCAGCGTCATGCCGGTGATCGACAGCATGTCTGCCTTGGCCTCGAACCCGCCGCGCGAATCTTCGGCGCGCAGCATGTCAGCCAGCCGCTCCAGCATGTCGATGCGGATCGCACGGTCGCCCGCGTTCCGATAACCCGCCATCGTGTCCGCACCGCGCGGGGCGTCCGTCATGGCCGGGATCGTCACCAATCCGGGCGGAGGCGATTCCGGGAACGTGTCCAGCCCTTGCGCCAGCGACCACAGCACCAGACGCAAGCGCGTCGGCGCGGGCTTCAGCAGCAAAGGCATGAAGATCGTGAACTGCCCGAACCGGATGCCATGCTTGCGCAGCGCGCCGCGTGCATCCTGATCCAGCGCCTTGACGTCATCGGCCACGGTCGCGCGGGGCAGAACGCCAAGACCCTCGACCATCTGAAAGGCAAAGCCCTTGGCCAGCCCGGTCAGCGCCTCGTCCTTCTGCATCGCGATCAGCGGCTCGAACAGGGCCGCGGCCTTGCGGTCAATGAAATGCTGCAACCGGCGCTGCACCTTTTGGGCAACTTCGGGCCCCGCCACATCATCCACAAACACCTCGACCTGCGGGCGCAGCGCGTCCGCGCCCGGCACCAGCTTGCCCACCGCAGAACTGCCCCACATCAGGCCACCCTGTTCGGTAAAATCAATCTCCGTGTCCGGCGCATTGTAGAATCGGTCGGCGCGCAGATGGAAATGGGGGGCCAGCGCCTGCAAAGCGGCAGACTTGATCGTCTTGGCCTCGGCCGCATCCGCGCCCTTGTCCTGGCTGAACCGGAACCCATCGAGACGGCCGACGAATTCGCCCTCAACCGTCACTTCACCTGCATCATTTACTTCGGCCACGATGGCCTCCTTCTGGCCCAGCCGGCGCAACAAAACGGATGTGCGCCGGTCTACAAATCTTTGCGTCAGTTTCGCGTGTAACGCGTCTGACAATCGGTCTTCTACATGCCGGGTTGCGTCCCGCCAATGGCTTTCATCATCGACCCAGCCCTTGCGTTGCGTGACGTAAGTCCATGTGCGGATAAACGCCAACCGTTTCGAGATCGCATCGATGTCACCGTCCTGGCGGTCAATGCGGTTGATCTGACGTGCCAGCCAATCGTTGGGGATCGACCCGCGTTCGTGCAGATACCGAAAGATAACGTCCAGCAGCGCCGAATGTTCCTGATGACTGATCCCGCGAAAATCAGGCACGCGGCACACGTCCCACAGCAGGCGCACAGACGGCCCGTCGGTGCAGCGCGCCGTGATCTCTGCACTGTCAGCCAGAGACTTCAGCGCCATGACGTCGTCAGCCTCACGCGCACGCACCAGTTCCTCGCGCGGCGGCGCAGCCTCGAGCGAGGTGATCAGCGCGTCGATGCTGCCAAAACGCAGCGCCGAATTGCGCCATTGCAGCTTTTTCAGCGGGGTAAAGCGGTGATCCATGATCGCCTGCGCCACCCCATCATCAAGCGCGCGCACATCGCCGGTGACGCCGAAGGTGCCATCCTTTTGCCCACGCCCTGCGCGGCCTGCAATCTGGGCCAGTTCATTGGGGGCCAGCGGGCGCATGCGGCGCCCGTCGAATTTTGTCAGGGACGAAAACGCCACGTGGTCGATATCGAGGTTGAGGCCCATGCCGATGGCGTCCGTCGCCACCAGAAAATCAACCTCGCCGTTCTGGTACATCTCCACCTGCGCATTGCGCGTGCGCGGGGAAAGCGCGCCCATCACAACCGCAGCACCCCCCTTTTGGCGTCGGATCAGCTCGGCGATGGCATAGACATTATCAACCGAAAAGCCCACTATTGCGCTGCGCGGGCGCATGCGGCTTATCTTTTTCGGACCTGAATGCACCAACTGGCTCATCCGTTCGCGGTGCACGAACTGCGCCTCGGGCACCAGGGCCGCGATGGGACCGCGCATCGTGTCGGCGCCCAGAAACTGCGTCTCGTGCAGGCCGCGCGACCGCAACAGCCGGTCGGTAAACACGTGGCCGCGTTCGGGATCGGCACAAAGCTGGATTTCATCGACAGCCAGGAAATCGCACCCCATGCCCTCGGGCATCGCCTCGACCGTGCAGACCCAGTATTGCGTGCGCGGCGGCACAATCCGTTCTTCGCCCGTGACAAGCGCCACCACGGACGGCCCGCGCAGCGCCACGATGCGGTCATAGACCTCGCGCGCCAAGAGACGCAGGGGCAATCCGATCACCCCGGTGCGATGCGCCAGCATCCGTTCGATGGCATAGGTGGTTTTGCCCGTGTTGGTGGGGCCGAGCACGGCCACCACCCTGCCCTGTGACATGGGCGCTTCCCTCTTTAAGGCTCAGAGCTTGCGGCCAATCCCGCGGCTCTCCAGCTGGTCCAGAGCAGTGGTGGCGTTTTCGTGATGCGGATGCAAGTCCAACACTTGCCGAAAGGCCTGTTCGGCCCGCACATCGTCACCGAACTCCTGCAACATGATCCCCAGCCCGAACATCGCATTGTAGTTTTGCGGATTGAGCGTCAGCGCCTTTTGCAGATCATCGAGCGCGGGGCCGTAGAGGTCCTTCATGTAATATGCGGTGGCGCGCGCATGCCAGCCTTCGGCGAATTCCGGCGCATGATCCGTGACGGCCGTGAGGTGATCAATCGCGGTCTCCAGATCCTCGTCCTGCATCGCCTCACGCCCCCGGCGCAGCAGCATGTCGATGGTCGTGGAGCCCGAAAGTTCCCATATCCGCTCGATTTCCCGCGTCAGGCGCGCCGCCTCCGCAGGTTCCGCGGATTGCAACTGCGCCAGCATCTCATCCACGGAGGATTGTGCCGACGCGGGTAAGGAATTCCCCACCGTCAGTAAAACTGCCGTGACGACAGGGTAGAGTTTGCGAAGTCTGATGCCCATAAAGGATAACGTAACAGGCCGTCACGTAAATTCCACACGGGATCGGCCCCCAATGCGAAAAAAGGCATCAAAGATGAGTGACACAGTGAATGAGGCCGTGGCCGTTCTGAACGAAAAGCTGTCCGGCGCGAATTTCTCCGGCACCGCCAAGTTCGATATCGAAGGCGAAGGCGCGATCATGATGGACGCAGATGGCGCGCGCGCCGGCGATGAGCCTGCGGATGTCACGCTGAGCGCGGATGCCGATACATTCAAGTCGATCCTTGACGGCGACACCAACCCCACCTCTGCCTTCATGACGGGCAAGCTGAAGGTGGATGGCGATATGGGCATGGCGATGAGCCTTGCGTCTGTCCTTGCTTGATCTCATGACCCTCCAGGACGCCCCCCTCTATACCGACATCTGTGCGGGTCCCGCCGGGGGGGCGGCCTATTGGTTGCGTGCATCGGACGGTGTGCGCATCCGCATCGGCGTCTGGACGCCGGAGCGTGAGGCCAAGGGCACGGTGCTGCTGTTTTGCGGGCGGACCGAATATGTCGAGAAATACGGGGTCGCGGCGACCGAGCTGACGCAACGTGGCTATGCGATCGTGGTAGTCGACTGGCGGGGTCAGGGGCTGGCCGACCGGCTGCTCCAGAACACAAGTATCGGTCATGTCGACGATTTTGACGACTTCCAGAAGGACGTGGCCGCCGTCCTGATGGCGACGCGGACGCTGGCGCTGCCGGAACCGCTTTACCTGTTGGGCCACTCGATGGGCGGCAGCATCGGCTTGCGCGCCTTGTACGAAGGGCTGCCCGTGGTCGCCGCCGCCTTTACCGGGCCGATGTGGGGCATTGCGATGGCGCCCTATCTGCGCCCCGTCGCGTGGAGCCTTGGCCGCGCAATGCCGGCCGCGGGCCTTGGCAACGTGCTGGCCCCCGGCACGAACATCACCCATTACGTGCTGGCCTCCCCGTTTGAGGACAACACCCTGACCCGTGATCCCGAGATGTGGGAGATGATGAAATCCCAGTTGCAGGCGCATCCCGAACTGGCCCTTGGCGGTCCCAGCGTCACATGGCTGCGCCATGCGCTCGACGACACTTATGCGCTGTCACAGCGTCCGTCGCCGGATGTGCCTTGCGTGACCTTTGTCGGCGACAATGAACGGATTGTGGACGTCCCGCGCATCCACGACCGCATGGCACGCTGGCCGGGCGGCACGCTGCATGTGATCGAAGAGGCCGAACATGAGGTGATCATGGAAGACGCCGCATCGCGCACATGGCTCTTTGACACGATGACGGAGGTCTTTGCCAAGGCTGGCTAAGACCTCGCGCCATGCTAGGTTGCGGTTTATGAGCGCGCTGACCTTTACCCCTTCCGGCATATACTGTGCGGCGGGCGATTTTTACATCGACCCCTGGCGCCTCGTCCCGCGTGCGTTGATCACCCACGGGCACGCCGATCACGCGCGGTCCGGCATGGGCAGCTATCTGGCCACGGACCTTGCCGCGCCGGTGATGCGTCACAGGCTGGGGGACATACCGCTCGACACAATCGGCTATGGCGAGACGCGCCAGATCGGCGGCGCAACCGTGTCATTCCACCCCGCAGGCCACGTGCCCGGATCGGCGCAAATCCGGGTGGAGGTCGCGGGCGAGGTTTGGGTGGCCTCTGGCGATTACAAGGTGGTCGATGATGGCCTGTCGACCCCGTTCGAGCCGGTGAAATGCCATCATTTCATCACGGAAAGCACCTTTGGCCTGCCCGTCTTCCGCTGGCGCCCGCAGGCGACGATCGCGGCAGAGATTTCGGACTGGTGGGCCGCCTGCGCCGCCGCGGGCAAGACCGCCTTTCTGGGGTGTTACGCGTTGGGCAAGGCACAGCGGCTGCTGACCCTTCTGGATCCAGGTCAGGGGCCCATCCTCACCCACACGGCAATCGAAAACACCAACGCGGTCCTGCGCGCGCAAGGCGTGACCTTGCCGGATACCGTGTTGGCCGGGCCCGACCTGTCGCCCAAGGATCACCCCGGCGCCATCGTTCTGTGCCCGCCCTCGGCCATGGGGTCCGCATGGTCCCGGAAATTCGGGCCGCAGGAAACCGGGTTCGCCTCCGGGTGGATGGCGCTGCGCGGCATACGGAGGCGCCGTGCCAGTGACCGTGGGTTTGTGATTTCCGACCACGCCGACTGGCCCGGCCTCTTGGATGCCATTCGTGCCACAGAGGCGGAAAACATATATGTCACGCATGGTTATACGGATATCTTTGCGCGCTACCTCAATGAAAACGGATGGTCGGCCCAAGTCATCCCGACCGAATTCGGCACCGACGAAGAAGAGGCCGCATGAAGCGTTTTGCCACCCTTTTCGCGGCCATCGACCAATCCACCAAAACCACCGTCAAGGTCGCAGCCCTCGCATCCTATTTCCGGGACGCACCGGACACGGACCGCGTCTGGACCATCGCGCTCTTTTCGGGCCGCCGGCCGAAACGCGCCGTCACAACGACCCGGTTGCGCGAATGGGCTGCAGAGGTCGCTTCCATCCCCCTTTGGCTATTTGAAGAAGCCTATCCGATTGTCGGCGATCTGGCCGAGACAATCGCGCTTGTCCTGCCTGCGGCAGCCTCGGAAAGCGATCACGATTTAACACATTGGATCAACGCATTGCGCGCGCTTTCGGATGCAACCGATGAAGACAAAAAGGCGTTTGTCCTCGAGGCGTGGGATCAGCTCCCGCCAACGCAACGGTTTTTGTTCAACAAGCTGCTCACGGGTGGCTTTCGCATCGGCATCTCGCAAAAACTGATGACCCGCGCGCTGGCGCAAGCCACGGGCAAGGACGAGGCCGAGCTGGCCCACAGGTTGATGGGCGACTGGGACCCCGCAACCATCACCTGGGACGCCCTGATCGAAGCGGACGATCCCGCCGCCAGCGCCTCGCGCCCCTATCCGTTCTACCTTGCCTATGCGCTCGAGGACGCGCCCGAAAGCCTTGGTGATCCCAGCGATTGGCAGGCGGAATGGAAATGGGACGGCATCCGGGGTCAGCTGATCTTGCGGGACGGCGCGCACTACGTCTGGTCGCGCGGCGAAGAGCTGATGACCGACCGGTTTCCCGAATTCGCCCGCGCCCGCGATTTCATTCCTGACGGCACGGTGCTCGATGGCGAAATCCTCGCCTGGGGTGACACCCAACCGCAAAGCTTCAATGCCCTGCAACCGCGCATCGGGCGCAAGACCGTCCCGAAAAAGCTGCTGCAGGACGCGCCCGTGATTCTCTACGCCTACGATCTGCTCGAATGGGGCGGCACCGATTTGCGCCAGACGCCACTGGTGGAACGGCGCGCCATGCTGGAACGGGTCTGCGCCGATCTGCCCAGTGATGCACCGGTCAAACTGGCCCCGCTTGTCCCCTTCGATAGCTGGACGGCCCTTGCCGACACCCGCAGCACCGCCCGCGATGCGCAGGCCGAAGGCCTCATGATCAAGCGCCGCGCCAGCCCCTATCTCACCGGTCGCAAGAAGGGCGATTGGTGGAAATGGAAGCTGGATCCGCTCACAATCGATGCGGTGATGATCTATGCCCAATCGGGCCATGGGCGGCGCGCCAACCTGTTCACCGATTTCACCTTTGCGGTCTGGAAAGGCAACGACCTCGTGCCCTTCGCCAAGGCCTATTCCGGGCTCACCGATGCGGAATTCCGCCAGATCACGGCTTGGGTCAAGAAAAACACGTTGCAAAGGTTCGGCCCGGTGCGCAGCGTGACGCCGGAACACGTGTTCGAAATCGCCTTCGAAGGGATCCAGGCCTCGCCTCGCCACAAATCCGGCGTGGCCCTGAGGTTCCCGAGGATGAGCCGGTGGCGGCACGACAAGGCGGCACAGGACGCCAACACGCTGGAGGATTTGAACGACATGTTGCGCACCTATGGATAACGCCGCACCTCCCCTCCCGCCGACACGGCCCCGCATGCCCCTGCCCGGCGGCGCGTGGGACGCACATGTGCACCTGCTGGGCGGGCCAGAGCATCCCCTGT
Organism: Tateyamaria rhodophyticola; assembly: GCF_047777875.1. Lineage (GTDB taxonomy): Bacteria > Pseudomonadota > Alphaproteobacteria > Rhodobacterales > Rhodobacteraceae > Tateyamaria. The sequence continues at coordinate 190,746 of NZ_CP180519.1, forward strand.
CTCCCTCCCGCGTCGAAAACCCACCCGAGGGCATCGATTTCGACGGCTGGATCGATCTTTACCGCGCACATCTGGAGGCCCTCGGCTGCACGCGCGGCCTGATCGTGCACTCGATCCTATATGGCACTGACAACAGCGTGACACTGGCAGCTGTCCGCGCCATGGGTCCGGCGTTCAAGGGCGTGGGTCTGCTGCCCGACACGGCCTCGACCGACGACATCCGTCACTTTGCCGACAGCAACATCATCGCCGTCCGGCTGAACTACGTGCATGGCGGCGTGCTCAGCTGGGACGGCGCCAGGGCGATGGCCCCCGCCCTCGCCGATCATGGCCTGCACATCCAGATGCTGCTGCACGCGGACCAGCATATCGCCGAACTGGCCGACGACATACGCGCGCTGCCGGTGCCGCTGGTGATCGACCATTGCGGCTGGCCGCAGACGCTCAATCCCAACCACCCCGCCATCGACACGCTCTGCGCCCTGCTGGCCGACGGGCATGTGCACGTCAAACTCTCCGCCCCCTACCGGCTCACCCGCCAGATCGAAGAGACACAGCCCCTCATGCGCAAGCTGATCAACGCCAACCCCGATCACATCCTCTGGGGGTCCGACTGGCCGCACATCATGCTGGGCGATGCGCACATGCCGCGCGCCGCTGACCTCGCCGATATCGTCAGCCAAATCACCACCGACGCCGAGCGCCACAAGATCTTCGTCACCAACCCGGACGCGCTCTTTTCTTCTTCTGGCTGAAAATACCACGGGGTCCGGGGCAGAGCCCCGGCCGGTCGCCGCATGTCACATGCGGCGAAACCCTTGCCGCCACCCGCCGCGCCCCATACCTATGCCCCAACAGCAATCACGAGGTCCCCGATGTTCCAGCTTCCCTTCCCCGTCCGCGACGCAAACGCCACCGCCGGGGATCAGCCCTTGGGCGATCTGCCCGAATGGAACCTCGACGACCTCTATACTGGCGAAGACGCCCCCGAACTCAAACGTGACCTCGACTGGCTCGAAGAGGCCTGCCAGAGCTTTGCAACCGATTACGAGGGCAAGCTCGACACGCTGGACGCCGCGGGGCTCCTGACCTGCATCCAGCGGCAGGAGCGGATCAACCAGATTGCCGGGCGGATCATGTCCTATGCCGGTCTGCGCTACTATCAGGTAACAACGGACGCGGACCGGGCCAAATTCATGTCCGACGCGCAGGAAAAGATCACCAATTACACCACGCCGTTGGTCTTTTTCACGCTGGAACTGAACCGGCTGGAGGACGCGCATCTCGACGGCTTGCTGGACCAGAACGCAGACCTTGCCCGCTACAAGCCGATCTTTGACAAGATCCGCGCCATGAAACCCTACCAGCTGTCCGACGAGATGGAGAAGTTTCTGCATGATCTCGGTGTGGTGGGCGATGCGTGGGAACGGCTTTTTGACGAAACCATCGCGGGCCTCAGCTTTGATGTGAACGGCGAGGAGCTGGGAATCGAGGCGACGCTGAACTTTCTCACCGATGCGGATCGGTCCAGGCGTGAGGCCGGCGCACATGCGCTTGCCGATGTATTCTCAAGCAATATCAAGACCTTCGCGCGCGTGCACAATACGCAGGCCAAGGAAAAAGAGATCATGGACCGCTGGCGCGGCATGCCCACGGCCCAGACCGGGCGGCACCTGAGCAATCAGGTCGAACCCGAAGTGGTCGAGGCGCTGCGCAACGCGGTTGTCGCCGCCTACCCCAAGCTCAGCCACCGCTATTACGACCTCAAACGCCGCTGGCTCGGCCTTGACGTGATGCAGGTGTGGGACCGCAACGCGCCCCTGCCGCTTGAGGATCCCCGCATCGTCAGCTGGGAGGACGCCGAACGCACGGTCATGGACGCCTACACGGCGTTCGATCCACGCATGGGCGACCTGGCCCAACCGTTTTTTCGCAAAGGCTGGATTGATGCAGGTGTGAAACCGGGCAAGGCGCCGGGCGCCTTTGCCCATCCCACCGTCACGGATGTGCACCCTTATGTGATGCTGAATTACCTGGGCAAACCGCGTGATGTGATGACGCTGGCCCACGAACTGGGCCACGGTGTGCATCAGGTGCTGGCCGCCGGTCAGGGTGAGATGCTGTCATCGACCCCGCTCACCCTCGCGGAAACCGCGTCCGTCTTTGGCGAAATGCTGACCTTCCGCAAGATGCTCGACACCGCCGCAACCCCGGCACAGCGCAAGGTTCTGCTGGCGGGCAAGGTCGAAGACATGATCAACACCGTCGTTCGCCAGATCGCGTTTTACGACTTTGAATGCAAACTGCACGAGGCGCGGCGCGGCGGCGAGCTGACACCCGAAGACATCAATGCGTTGTGGATGTCCGTGCAGGGTGAATCGCTGGGGCCCGCCTTTGAATTCATGGACGGGTACGAGACATTCTGGGCCTATATCCCGCATTTCGTGCATTCGCCGTTCTACGTCTACGCCTATGCGTTCGGGGATGGGCTGGTGAATGCGCTTTACTCGGTCTACGCCGAGGGCGCGCCGGGGTTCGAGGACAAGTATTTCGACATGCTGCGCGCGGGCGGGTCAAAGCACCACAAGGAACTGCTTGCCCCCTTCGGTCTCGATGCGAGCGATCCCAAATTTTGGGACAAGGGCCTGAGCATGATTTCGGGCTTTATCGACGATCTCGAAGCCATGGAAGACTGAGCGTTCGGGCGGGGATCACTGCCCCGCCACACCGTCCGGCATGTCCATGACACCGAAAATGCGGTCAATCTCGCCTTCGGCCGCTAGGGTACGTAATGCGGCGTTGAACTGATCAAGATACCGGTCCGCGCCGCTGGTGCGGGACAGCCCGAACCGCGCAACCTGCGTCGTGATTGGCCGCGAGACATAACCGATCTGGTCCGACAGCGCGTTTGTCTCCGCGTGATGCAGGCCCACCTGCAGATCGGTGGCAACCAGGTCCACGCGGTCGTGCAGCAGCATGTAGAACAACCCTTCCACCGCCCCTGTCCGCTCGATCGGGCGCACCGCGGTAAACGCGTCCTGCATGGCCGTGTCGATATGGCCGCCTTCGAGCATCCCAAGCTGCATGTCCGCCAGTTCGTTCAGGTCACCCGACCAATCGATACCATCGGGATAGGCATCGCGGTGATACCAAAACACCGATGTTTCGTCATATGTACCATCCGTGAACGCCAGATAGCTGTCCCGCTCGGCGTTCTGAAACAGCGGCAAAATACCGTCCACTTCTCCCGACCGTGCCTGCACCTGACAGCGCTGCCACGGCAGCAGAACGACCTCTGCCGTGACCCCGTCAATCCGCGCCACCACCTCTTGCAGCAGCGTAACCTTGAGGCCTTGAACCGACGCGTCTTCGGCAATGTCCGTGTATGGCGGATAAGGATCGTAACAAAACCGCAGATGCGTGTCCGTGGCCGCGCCCGCAGTGCCGCCCCAGAACAGCGCCCCCATCGCGGCCGTGAGAAGAATAACGCCTTGGCTTTGCACGGTGTTCAAGACCTCTCGTGTGTGATTTCACGTCACGGGATGTTCAATCATGTACGGCCTAATGTGGCGTTAAATCGCGTCACGTCCAATCACGAAGTGGTTTCCCGCGCATTAAGCCTCTCGTCCAGCGGCCATCGCTGCGTCCATCATCGCCTGTGTTCCGCGCGAAAATTCCAGCGGGCAGGCATAGGGGCTGCCCTCCCGCACGGATTGGCAAAACGCCTCGACCTGCAGCACATAGTGATCCGCAGCCGGAAAGCGGATTGTCTCGACCGTCAAATCCGCTTTGTGCCATTCGATCCGCGCCTCACCAAACACGCGCGCGTTGAATGGCGCGGTCAGCCGGATCACCCCGGTTTCGCCGTGAAAGCACATCTCCTGATAGGGGTGCATGCGGATCGAGACATAAGCGGAATAGGTCGCCTCACCCAAACGCGCCTGCACATCGGCAAAGGTATCAAACCCGTCCTGCCACGTGATGCGTGCAGTCACATCGCTGGCCTCCTGCCCCAGGACAAAGCGCGCCGCACCAAAGACATAGACGCCAATGTCGCGCAGACCGCCACCACCGGTTTCCGCCTTGTTGCGGATATTGTCGGTGTCCGAACGGTTATCAAAGGCGAACGCGCCGGTGACATGGCGCACCTTGCCAATCGCGCCGTCCGCGATCATGTCGCGCACGCGCTGCCATTGGGGATGGTGCACGATCATATAGGCCTCGGCGGCCAGCGTGCCAGCCGCATCCCGTGCGGCAATCAGGGCGTCGAACTGGGACGCCTCAAGCGTCATCGGCTTTTCGCACAACACGTGCTTGCCCGCCGCGAGCGCCCGCAATGTCCAATCCACATGCATGTGGTTGGGCAGCGGAATATAGACGGCATCAATACAGGGATCGGCCAGCAAGGCGTCATACTCCTGATGCACGCGCAGGCCTGGGCAAAACGCCTGAAACGGTGTGGCCTTCGCCGGATCGCGCGTGGCCAGCGCCACAAGCTCCGCCCCGCGCGCGGCATGGATCGCCGGCCCCATGAACGCGCGCGCGAACTTGGCCGCGCCCAAAATACCCCATTTCACCGGTTCCATGCCTGCGCTCCCTTGCATCCGTGCCGCAGGGTCAGGGTGGCGCGATCCGCGCGTGGTTGTCTAGGGTGATCGCAGGGAGGACCCGGAATGCGCTTGATCAAACGATTGCTGTTGGTGCTGGTCATACTTGTTGTGGCGGCGGTAGGTGCGTTTCTGGCGATTGCACCGGGATATGTCGAACGGTCCCGCAACGCGATTGCCCCCGGCGGGCCCTATCCGGTGTCGGACGCGGCTCAGGCGCTGCACGACACGTTGATCGTGGGCGACTGGCACGCCGACAGCCTGCTTTGGCAGCGTGACATCGGCAAGCGGGGCAACCGCGGGCATGTCGACGTCCCGCGCCTGATTGAGGGGGGTGTCGCGTTGCAAGTTTTTGCCGCCGTGACCAAATCGCCTGCGGGGCAAAACTATACCAGCAACAGCGCGGACACGTTCGACAACATCACGCCCCTGGCCATTGGTCAGCTGTGGCCCCCGCGCACGTGGACATCCCTGACCGAGCGCGCGATTTATCAGGCTGAGCGCCTGCACAAGGTGGCCGCGCGCATGCCCGACCGGCTCACCGTCATCACCACACGGGCCGAACTTGACGCCCATCTCGAAGCCCGTGCGGCAGGGGCGCAGACCGTGGGCGGCCTGCTGGGGATCGAAGGCGCGCATGCCCTCGAAGGAAACCTTGGCAATCTCGACCGGCTGGAAGCGGCGGGGCACCGGATCATCGGGCTGCACCATTTCTTTGACAACGCCCTGGGCGGCTCGCTCCACGGGGTTGGCAATCAGGGGCTGACCGCCTTTGGCCGCGACGTTGTGCGGGCGGTCGAAGGGCGCGGCATGGTGCTCGACCTGGCGCATTCCAGCCCTGCCGTCGCCTGGGACGTAATCGCCATGACGGACATGCCTGTCGTTGTGACACATACCGGCCTGCACGGATTTTGCCCGGTCCAGCGCAATTTCGAGGACGAGATCATGCAGGCGGTGGCGACCTCGGGCGGTGTGATCGGGCTGGGATATTGGGGCGACGTGTTGTGCCGGGATGCCAACCCGCAAGCCATTGCCGAGATGATCGTGCAGGCCATCGCCACGGTCGGCGCGGATCACGTGTCATTGGGGTCTGATTTCGACGGCTCGGTGCGCACACCGTTTGACACGTCCGGTTTGCCGACGCTGACCCATGCGCTGCGCGAGGCGGGCCTTGATGACACGACCATCGCCAAGGTGATGGGCGGCAACATGGTCCGGGTTCTGCGCCAACGGCTCAGGTAGCGCCCGCCATCCGTGCCGTGATCCGGTCGAACCAATCGTCCCGCCCCATGTTGATGCAGCGCGTTTGCAGGAACCAGTAAAGAAACGCCGCATAGGGCGGCGTGTCGGCAAGGGCTGCGTCCAGCGCGGCGGGCACATCGCCCGGCTGCTCGACGACATGCGCGATGTGGTGGAAATCCGTCTTGCCAAAGAGCAGCGCGGGTTTTGCATGGACAAACCCCTCGATCGACACGCTTGAGCTGATTGAACAGGTTACATCCGCCGCCGCCAGCATATCGTGCACATGCGCATCCACGATCTTGACGCGCGTATGCGCCTTGGCCAGACGCCGGGCATGGCGGAGCGTCACAGCGTCGACATTGCGCGGGTGCGGTTTGATCAGGATGGTCCGGTCCGGCACGCCTTCGACGATCGCCTCGAGCATCTGGGTCTCGGACATGAACTGTGCCCGCCGCACCGGGATGGAGGATCCTTGCAGGAACACCGCGACCGCGCCCGAAGGCATGCGTGGCGATGTACCGGGCTGCGCATATTTGGTGAGGCGTCGCCCGATCAGACGCCGCGACAGCCGATCAAAGAACGCCTGCGCCTCTTCCATGTCAATCGCCGCGGGGTCAAACACCTCCGCCCCGATGGCGCTTTCACCAAAAATGCCGCTCCGATCCACGTACCAGAACGGCTGGATATACGCGATCCCGGTGTTGAGCGCGTTGGCCTGCCGCACAAGGCCCTGATGCACAAAGTGAAATGCGTCCGGGCCAAAGTCCGGCCCCGCCACGATCGACATGCGGCGCACGAATTCGACGTCGTCCCCGCGCGCAATCAGCGCTGCGTGCAGACGCTTGTAAAACCCGGTGCCGCCCGGTGGGGTGTACAGCAGCAGATCCTTGGGCAAATGGATATGGATACGAGCCATGGCCCATCACTGTCACGACCCTGTGGCGGGATGTAAAGAGGCCCCCGCACGCATATGCGGAGGCCTCCAGTGTTGATACCTGATGCGGCGCGTTACGCTGGCGCAAGCAGGCCTTTGGCCTTGGCGATGTCGCGCATCTTCTTCTGCAATTTCTCAAACGCGCGCACTTCGATCTGGCGGATGCGCTCGCGGCTGACGCCGTAAGCGCCCGACAGATCCTCAAGCGTCACCGGCTGATCCGACAGGCGGCGTTGCGTGAGGATGTCCTTTTCGCGCTCGTTCAGCACGTCCAGCGCCTCGGCCAGCATCTCGCGGCGCACTTCCAGCTCGTCGCGCGCCTCATAGTCGCCCGCCTGGTCCGCGCTCTCATCTTCGAGCCAGTCCTGCCATTGCATCGTGCCTTCGCCTTCGGACCCGACGGTCGCGTTCAGCGATGCATCGCCCCCTGACAGGCGGCGGTTCATGGAAATCACTTCGTCTTCCGTCACGCCCAGATCGGTCGCGATCTGCTTGACGTTTTCAGGGCGCATATCGCCCTCTTCCAGCGCACCAATCTTGGCCTTGGCCTTGCGCAGGTTGAAAAACAGCTTCTTCTGTGCCGATGTCGTGCCCAGTTTCACAAGGCTCCACGACCGCAGGATGTATTCCTGGATCGACGCACGGATCCACCACATGGCATAGGTCGCGAGGCGAAAGCCCTTTTCCGGGTCAAACCGTTTGACCGCCTGCATGAGGCCCACATTCGCTTCCGAGATGACCTCGGCCTGCGGCAGGCCATAACCGCGATAGCCCATCGCGATCTTCGCCGCGAGGCGCAGGTGCGACGTCACCATCTTGTGCGCGGCCCCTGTGTCTTCTTTCTCGACCCAGGCTTTGGCCAGCATGTATTCCTCTTCCGGCTCCAGCAGCGGGAACTTGCGGATTTCCTGCATATAGCGGTTCAAACCACCTTCGGGGGTGGGGGCTGGCAGATTTGCGTAATTGGCCATGATATCCCTCCTGGACTGCCCGATGTTTACGGGCTTAACATACATATGGTTACGGCATCACCTCATCACAAGAGGCGATCACCTGTTAACAACACATTACCAAACCGTTTGGTTCACCGGCAGGGGTGGGTCTGTGCCCTCACGCGCATGTGCTGTTTTGTTTCGAAAACGGGAAGAATCCGTTGGGAACCGGTCGGTTTCCAACGGAATCCCCCTCAAATGTTACAGGTTTTGGCGTCTACGCCCGTGCCAACACCTGCAACAGCGCCTCGAAATCCGCAGACAGGGGGGCATCAAATCGCAACGCCGCACCGCTCAGCGGATGCACGAATCCCAACGTCGCGGCATGGAGCGCCTGCCGACCAAATCCGGCAACTGCGGCCTGCGCTGCCTCGGACAGCGCCCCGCGGGGCAATTTGCGTCGGCCCCCATAGACCGGGTCGCCCACCAACCCGTGGCCTGCATGGGCCATATGCACCCGGATCTGATGGGTGCGGCCGGTTTCCAACCGGCATTCAACCTCTGCCAGCACCGGCGGCGTGCCATAGCTGTGCAACAGCCGCGCCCGCGTCACCGCATGCCGCCCGCCCTCGAACAGGACCGCCTGCCGCTGCCGGTCGGTCTTGTGCCGCGCCAGCTGCGTGGTGATCTTGAGGACATTGCCCGTCTCGAACGACGCCCCCCGCACCCCGCGCAGCCGCGGATCACCCGCATCCGGCACCCCGTAGACCAGCGCGCGATAGGCGCGTTCGGCAGTGTGTGCTGCAAATTGCGCGGCAAGCCCCTGATGTGCTGCATCCGACTTGGCCACGACCAAAAGCCCGCTTGTGTCCTTGTCGATGCGGTGCACGATGCCCGGACGCTTCATCCCCCCCACGCCGGACAGCGCGTCGCCACAATGATGCATCAACGCGTTGACCAATGTGCCCGACGGGGTGCCGGGTGCCGGGTGCACGACAAGGCCCGCGGGCTTGTCCACAACGATCAGGTCGTCGTCCTCGTACACAACCGAAAGGGGGATGTCCTCCGGCTCGATATGGCTGTCTTGCGCCTGCGCTACGGTCACGTCGATCCGCGCACCCTCGGCCACACGCGCCTTGGCATTGGTGACCACCACGCCGTCCACCTGCACCGATCCATCCGACAAAAGCCGCGCCAACCGGGTCCGCGACAGCGCGGCCGCCTCTGGCACGTCGCGCGCAATCGCCTTATCAAGGCGCGCAGGCGGTGCAGCGCCAATGACAAAGGATACAAGGTTGGACGACATCGAAACCCCTCCGGAACCGGCGAACCTGCGGTTCCTGCGCCGACTTGTGACGGTGCTGACCGCCATCATGATTTGCGGCGTTGTAACGGTGGTGGGCCTGCTTGTCATCCGGCTGAATGCCGACCCTGCCCCCCTGCTCCTGCCGGAACGCATCACCCTGCCCGACGGCACCACGGCCAGCAGCTTTACGGTCGGTTCCGACTGGTACGGCGTGGTCACGGAGGATGATCGCATCCTGATCTTTGACCAAGTCACCGGCACGCTCCGACAGACGATCACACTCGACTAGAGCGAAATACACGTAACCGACCACACGAGGTTTCACGCAACCCGTTGAAATACTTGATTTCAGGCAGGGTTGGGTGATTCAGGTTTGTGTATTTCTGGTTTGGGCCCATGCGCCGCGCAAACGGTGCCAGAATAAAGAATGGTGTGCGCCGACAGGCGCTCAATTTGGCAACAGCCGGCAGCGCCAGAGTGTCACGGATGCAAAGAAGCGCACGGTCACGCCACTGTCACTACGTCCGGAGGGTTGCTGTGGTACCACCTCCCCGGCTCGAACGGGGGACCTCCTGATCCACAATCAGGCGCTCTAACCTACTGAGCTAAGGCGGCACTGGGTGGTGAAATACGCGGCCCTCGCGCCGATTGCAAGAGGGTCAAAAGCGGTAAACCCACGTCTGTTCCACCAAATCCTGACCAAAGGAATGCACCGGCGTGGATGATGTCAACGTCCATCCGAACCGCGCATAGAGCGCGCAGGCCGCACTGTGGCTCTCATGGGTCCAAAGTTGCATACCCGCATACCCGGCGTCTTTGGCAAAGCCCATGCAGTGGCGCAACAACCGCGCCCCGAGGCCCAGCCCCCGCGCCTCCGGCACCAACAGGAACAGCCGCAGCTTGGCTGTCGCCGCATCATGGCGCACGCAAAAGATCGACCCCAGCGGAACGCCGTGCCGCTCCGCGAGCCAGCCCGCTTCACAGGTGTCATCATGGCCGGCAACAAACCCATCAAGAATGTCGCGCACCAGCGGGCCAAAGCTGTCGTCGAACCCGTCATTGCGGGCGTAGAGATCGGCATGCCGATCCACCAGCCAATCGGTGTCGGCCGCAACAAAGGGGCGCAAGATCACATCATCCATGCCCGTAACCTGCCCGTCTCAACCTTGCCAAGCAATGCCACAAACGCTAGCACGCCCACGCGACCAAAAGGGGACAGCATCATGGGCATCAACAACGAACGCGACATCGAGGCGAACCTGCAAATCGGGCCAACCGACAAGGGCATGGTGCGCATCTACATCGAGGCGAACGGTGTGGAAATCCCGATGGATTTCGATCCTGATGAGGCCGATGAAATTGCCGACGAAATCAAGGCCGCGGCGCGCGCCGCCCGTGCCGTCGCCAGCTAGCGCAGGATCAGCGGCTGGCGCAGCCAGTCGCGCAGCGCTGACGTCGTTTCATCCGGTGCCTCAAGCGTCGGCAGGTGGCCCGCCGTCTCAATCACCTTCAACTCTGCGCCGTGGATCAGTTCGGCCATGAAAGTGTGCCGTTTGACCGGGCAAAGCGCATCATGCGCCCCGCACAGCACCAGCGTCGGCACCCGGCATTTGCGCAGCGTTCCCTGCTGATCCCGGCGGCGTTGCAGCGCGCGGGACTGGCGAATGAACACCTCGGGACCCAGCGTGTCGGCCATGTCCATCACCAGATCGAGGATCTCGTTACGGAACGGACCGGGTGCGAGATAATTCGGCTTCATCTCTTCGCGCATCACGTCATGCATCCGCCCGGCGCGCACCTTCACGATCTGCGGTTCGCGTGCCGCGGCAATCTGCGGTGTCTCGGCGAGCGGATTGGTGTCCATCAACGCCAGCCGCGTGATCCGGTCCGGCGCGCGGCGCAACAGCTCCATCGCGACGATCCCGCCCATGCTCAGCCCTGCCAGCGCAAATCGCCCCGGCAACTCGTCCAACAGGCCGCTTGCAATCTCTTCCACCCGCTCCCCCCGCGTGATCGGCGACACCATCACGGAAAATTCGGCTGAAAGCTCGGCGATCTGCGGACCAAACAGGCGCGCATCGCACATCATACCCGGCAGGAAAACGATCGGTTCAGCCATACCGCTCATCCAGCCAACGCAGTGTCTTCGCGCTCATTCTTCTGCCTGTAATTCGGATCCCCTGACCACAGAATGACCCCTTGGCCCTGCCGCTGCAAGAGGTGGAATGGCAATTGCGGCTTATGGGTACGCAATGCCGCGCAAGGGCGGAAAATCGGCATAGCGTGCGCGCCGCACCGCCAGCGGCTCACCCGGCTCATCGCCACGCCGCAACAAAAGGCCCCGTGGCGCGATATAGCTGCCGATCATCCGGTGCGGGTTGGGTCGCCAATCGAGGTTGAACGCGCAGAGTTTTGGAAAAAACCACATCGCGGAATAGGGCAGATGGTCATGTATCCACCACGCCAGATCGCGCCAGTCCCGCCCCTGTTCATATTGATCCGTGAACCACGGAATGGCGAGCGACGTGCCCGCAATGGCGGCCTCCCCCCGCCCCCAGTCCCAGATATGGCATTCAATCGGGTTGTCGTTCCGGGCACAGTTCAGCTTGTTTTCATTGCCAAACCGGTTGAGCTCCGGCGAGCGGTAGCCTGACCGGATGGCCAGCCGCCCAAACGTCTCCTCCAGCGGATCCAGCAACGCGGTGCACAGCATCCGCCCGTTTTCGATGGCAAGGTCGGGGTCTTGCGGCAGGTTCTGCACCTGATGGAAATTGCCGATTTCCGAGTACAGGAAATCGCGCATGTAAAAATGTTTCGACAGCCGCACGCGGCCCAGCGTCTCCAGGCTCCACATGCTGGCCGGGCGTCGCATCAGCCTGCCCCGTTCCACTGGAATGCGCCATCCGGTCCCAGAGGCGAGAACGGGTTCCATGCGATTTCCCAGATATGGCCTTCGGGGTCCGCAAAATACCCGTGATGCCCGCCCCAGAACACGTCGCTTGCCGGTTTCAGGACACGCGCCCCCGCCGCCTCCGCCCGCTGCAAAAGCGGGGCCACCTCGGATTTCTCTGCCACATTGTGACTGAGGGTCAGCGCGCCGCGGCCCAGATCATCCACCGCGACCCCGATTTCTTCGGCAAGTGCTGCAAGCGGGTAGAGGCCGAGTGTCTGGCCCAGCAGATCAAAGGCGATCACGCCATCGGGGCTGTCGACGCGGCGCCAGCCAAGTGCTTCGTAGAACGCGGCCTGTGCCGCCATGTCCCGGGTGCCAAGGGTGATCAGGGAAACCCGCTGCTCCATCAGTTGAGGCCCGCAATCCAGTCCAGCATCCCTGCCGCGGCGGCTTCGGATTGACCGGGTGACAGGACGTCGCCCGCGATGACGTGGGATTGCGGATCATCATCCGGCCCCATCACCGGGTTGACCACCGTGCTGGCCCCACCCCACGCTTGGGCAATCTCGGCGGTGCGCATTGGCTGCACGACCTCATCAGCCGTGGCGAACCAAAAAAGCGCGGGCAGCGTCTGCGCGCTGTGATCCATCGCGTTGACCGCATCAATGAGCGCAACCATCGGCATCACCGCCACGCTATCATATTCGGTGGTCCAATAGGTCGCGTGCCCTTCGTTGCGCGGCTCAAAACTGCGCCGTGCACCCGCGAGCGGCGGCAGCCAGTAGCGCGCTGCAGGCCAGCTGAGCAAGGGTGCAAGCGGATTGTTCAGACCGAAATTGGGCGACACGAATATCAGTCCCGCAGCCCCGTCCATCACATCGGCATTCTGCGCCATCGCGGCGACAAGCGTCCCGCCCGTCGATGTGGACATCACGATAACCTTGTCGCCCGCCGCGCGTGCGGCCTGCATCCCTTCGGCCAGATCGTTGACCCACCCCTGAACCGTGGCCTCCGACATGGCATCCGCGCCGCGCCCGTGCCCTTGCAGTCGGGTGTAGATCAGGTTTGCGCCAAGGCTTTTCGCAACCAGGTCCGGCACGGGGCGGATTTCCTCGGAACTGGCCGAAAACCCATGCACATAAAGCACCGACCAGTCCGTACGGTCCCCCGCCGCCCCGGCCCATTCCACACGCTTTTGCGTGCCCGGCACAATGTCATCGAATGCCCCTTCGACAGCGTCGAAATGCGCATCAAGATCCGCTCCGACCGGCGGCCCGGTGGGATCAAGCGGCGCAGGCTCATACGGGCCAAAGACCCACAGGCCCACACCGATCAGAAACAGAACCGCAAGTGCGCGTCCCAAAAACTTGCCAAATGCTCTCATTGCGCGGCCTCCATGACATCCGTGATCGCGTCCTCGATCATCCCAAGGCATGGACCGTCCGAAAACCGGTGATCCGCGTCCTTGACCAGCGTGAGCCGCATGTCGGGGCACTCGGCATGGTCCATCAAACGCAGGGCGGTTTCCGTGCTGACGGCCGTATCGGCCGTGCCTTGCAGGCAGCGCACCGGGAACGGCAACGCCAGTGGGCTGCGCAACACCAGTTGCGCGCGCCCGTCTTCGATCATCCGTTTCGTGATGATGTAAGGCTCCATGTAATCCGACGGCATCGCCACCTGCCCGTCCCGTTCCAGCGCTTCTTTCTGGTCGTCCGTGAACCCCGCCCAATAGCTGTCTTCGGTGAAATCAGGCGCGGCGGCAATGGTGACCAGACCCGCAACCCGGTCGGGGTGCCCGCGGGCAAACAGTAGCGATTGCCAGCCGCCCATCGAGCTGCCCACCACGATCAGCTTGCCGTCGGTCAGCGCATCAAGTGCGGCAGCGGTGTCTTCGGCCCAATCGCCAATGCACCCCTCCTCAAACGTACCGGAGCTTTGGCCGTGACCGGAATAGTCAAAGCGCAGGAACGCCTGACCGCGCGCGCGGCACCATGCCTCGAGATGGATCGCCTTGGTCCCTTCCATGTCGGATTTCAGCCCGCCAAGGAAAACGACGCACGGGCCCTGCCCGTCACTGCGGTGATAGGCAAGGCGGCGGCCCTGCGCGGTGTCAAGAAATGCTGGGCTGGTCATGTGGTGTTCTTCTCCCTTGGGACGATCATCGCGCCCGCCCGGCGCGCTGTCCATCCTGACGCGGGGTGATTTTATAAGTGACTATCTTGTCACGTGACTAAATAATCACATATAAGGCCTCATGGACCTGGTTTTCAAAGCCCTCGCCGACCCGGCACGCCGCACCCTTCTGGATGCGCTGCGCGACACCGATGGCCAGTCCCTGCAACAATTGCAGGGGCAGCTGGACATGACACGGTTCGGGGTGATGAAGCACCTTGGCGTGCTCGAAGAGGCCGGGTTGATCACCACCAAGAAGGTGGGGCGCTTCAAGCACCACTACCTCAACGCCGTGCCCTTGCAGCAGGCGATTGACCGCTGGATCGAGCCGTTGCTCGTCAAACCGGCGGCGCGGGCAGTTCTTGACCTCAAATCCCAACTCGAAGGAGAGACCCAGATGTCGAAGCCCGATTTCGTCATGGAAACCTATATCAAGACCAGCCAGGCCCGCCTGTGGGAGGTGCTGATGGATGAGAAGGCCATCGCGCATTACCATTTCATCTGCAGCCACGGCACACGCACTGGCGATGCCATCACGATGCATATGCCGGACGGATCGCCCATGCTGACCAACCGGTTGCTGTCTTCGGATCCCAAGAGCCGCATGGAATGGACGTTCGAGCCGCATTGGGACGGCGGGGCCAGCCCGACAAGCCGCGTTGTCTACCTCATGCAGCCGGAAAACGAATTTGTGCGTCTTACGGTCGAACATTACGACCTTGGCGGCCCCGCCACCCCGGGCGAAGGCGTGGCCGATGGCTGGGTCCGGTGGGCGTCGGGTCTGAAATCGTGGATCGAGACGGGCGAAGACGCCCATATCGGTGCCATGGACGGCGCGGAGGGGTAAGTGATGCCTGTGGAATTGACCCTTTTGGGTGTGCTGGCGGTGTTTGGCGCATCCCTTTGGATTCCGTATATCGTGGGCGTGAACACGGCGCCCGCGGGATCGATCCCGGCGGACGCGCCCGACGGGTTTCACCGCCCGCCTGATCCATCGTTCCAACGGCCATGGGTGCACCGGGCGTTTCGCGCGCACCTGAACCTGCTGGAGCAGTCCGTGCCGTTTGCAGTGCTGGTCCTGCTGGTGGACCGGGCGGATGGGTTCGGTGCACTGACCCTGTGGACGTCCGTGGCCTTCGTGTTGCTGCGGGTCGCACATGCGGTGGGTTACATCACCGGCGTTGCCGGGTTTCCGGCGCGCCCGCTGATCTTTACGGCTGGGTGGGTCTGTTGCCTTTTGATGGCATGGGCGTTCTTTGCCGCTTGAACAGGACGCGCGGGGTTGACCGCGCGTCCGCCCCCCGCCATGGTCGCGGCATGAACCCGATCAAAGCATACACTTTTTATTGGTTTAGCGCGCAATCCTCGCGAGCCATTGGTGTGTCCGGGTCCCAGCCCATCTAACCAAACCAAGGCCGCGCTCCGAGCGGCCTTTCCCTTGCCTCCCGGTGCGCGACCGCATCAGGAGACAAACCATGTTACCCAAAATCAGACCGATGGCACCGCGCGACGTGCCTGCCGTGCTGGATATGATCGCGGCCCTTGCTGCGTTTCACGAGGACATCGCCGAGATTGACGAAGCGACGTTGACCATGATGGCCTTTGGCCCGCTGCCCTGCCTCAAGGTGCTTGTCGCCGAGGGCGACGCGGGATTGGTCGGATACGCCGCGCTGATGCCCACGGCGCGGCTCCATTTCGGCAAGGTCGGTCTGGAAATGCACCACCTGTTCGTCAAACCGCGTGTGCGCGGCACGGGATTAGGGCGTGCGCTGATTGATGCAGCTCGCGCCGAAGCTGTGCGGCGGGGGTGCAACTACATCAGCGTGGGCACACACCCGGACAACCGGGCGGCCGGTGAGTTCTACGAAAAACGGGGGTTCGAGCGGCGCATGATGCACGCGCCGCGCTTTCGCCTCAGCGTGGATCAGCCGCTCACATAGGTGCCTTTGGCGGGGCGGTAAAACGTCTTTTGATTGTGGAGCCGCCCCAGAAGGTCATGGATATCCCGCGCCTTTTCCGAGGCCGCGCCGGATTTCAGATCCGCCTGTGCCTCGCGCAGCTTGTCGCTGCGCAGAGCGTTTTCGATCAGGTCGATATCTTCGACCGAGAGTTCGAATTGGGTATTGTATTTGGGCACGACGCGTTCCTCTTGGGATCAGAAGTTTCCGATAGTGAACAATCGAAGACATACCAAATCACGCAGAGACGTCCAGAGGCAAAAGTCGGAAATTTGCCCTCAAATGTCGTTTTTTCAGCATTCCATTGTATGCAATTTGCCCCCGCGCGGCATCGGGTCATATCGCTCGATATGACACCGCCGCGCCTGCTGATCCCCGTCCTGTCCGTGACCAATTTCCTCGTGGGGATGGGCGTGTTTGTGATCGTGGCGGTGCTGGAGCCTTTGGGCGCGGATCTTGGCACCAGCGAGGCGGCTGCGGGCACCTTGATGACCGTCTATGCGCTCGCCTATGCGGTTTTGTCGCCCCTGCTTGTGTCACTGACCGGTTCCGTCGGGCGGCGCCGTGTGATGGCCTTTGGCATCGTTCTGTTCACACTGGGCGCAGTGGTGTCAGCGCTGGCCCCGAATATGGCGGTCCTGAACCTTGCGCGGGTGATGGCGGCGGCGGGTGCAGGCATGTTCACACCGGTGGCAGCCGCCGTCGCGGCGGCCCTCTACCCCGAGGCGCAGCGGGCACGGGTGCTGGCGGCGGTGTTCTTTGGCTTTTCGCTCGCGCAGGTGATCGGCGTGCCCGCCGGATCATGGGTGGCCTATACCTTTGGATGGCGTTGGGCGTTCTGGATCGTGGCGGGATTGGGCGTGCCCTGTGCCGCGCTGATCTGGGTCTACGTGCCGCGCGGGCTGAGCTTTCAGCCTGTGTCGCTGCGGGACCTGTCGGGGATCCTGCGCAATGGGCGGCTGATGCTGGCGGTGTTGTTCACGGCGTCATTTCTGGCGGCGGTCAATGTGCTCTACACTTACATCGCCCCCCTTCTGAGCGAAACGATGGGCTATGGCCGCGATGGTGTGACGCTTGTGCTGACGATCTTTGGCGCGGGTGCTGTGGCCGGCAATATCTTGGGCGGCGTGCTGGCGGACCGCATCGGGTGGCGTCGCACGCTGAGCCTGCTTTGCGTGCTTCAGGCTACACTGATGCCGATGTTCTCGCTGCTGCCGCTGCCGGGGCCTGTCGTGATGGCACTGGCGCTCGCATGGGCGGTTGCGGGCTGGTCCTTCATGGCGGGACAACAGGTGCGGTTGATCGGATTGGCGGGACCGCAGGCCCCTGTGGTGCTCGCGCTGAATGCGGCGGCGATCTATGTGGGCATCGCAGGCGGTTCGGCGATCGGCGCATGGGCCATTGCGCAATTCGGGATTGTCAGCGTGGGGGCCGTGGCGGGATGCGTGGCGGTGCTGGCACTGTTGCACATTAATCTGTCGGCCATACGCCCGCCTGCGCCCAAGCCCGCTTGACGTCGCAGCCCTGCCCTGTCAGGACGCGCCAAACACCAACCCGCAACCGGGCGTTCCGTGGGCGCCAAACTGACGAGGATGCCGATATGGCCCAAATTTCTCTCACCTTTCCCGATGGCAATGCACGCGACTTTGACGCAGGCGTCACCCCTGCCGACGTGGCAGCCAGCATTTCCAAAAGCCTGTCCAAGAAGGCGATCAGCGCGACCGTGAACGGTCAGCACTGGGACCTCGCCTGGCCCATCGACGCGGATGCCAGCATCGCGCTGCACACCATGGCCGACGAGGTGCAGGCCAACGAGCTGGTGCGCCACGACCTTGCGCACATCATGGCCCGCGCGGTGCAGGAAATCTGGCCCGACACCAAGGTTACCATCGGCCCGGTGATCGACAATGGCTGGTATTACGACTTTGACCGGGCAGAGCCATTTACCCCCGAAGACCTTGGCGTGATCGAGAAGAAGATGCGCGAGATCATCAACAAGCGGGACCCCGTGCGCACCGAAGTGTGGGACCGGGACGTGGCGATCCAGTATTACAAGGACCGCGGCGAGCCCTATAAGGTCGAGCTGATCGAGAGCATTCCCGGCGATGAGCCGCTGCGCATGTACTGGCACGGCGATTGGCAGGACCTCTGCCGCGGTCCGCATTTGCAGCACACCGGGCAAGTGCCGGGCGACGCGTTCAAGCTGATGTCCATTGCCGGGGCCTATTGGCGCGGGGATTCGTCCCGCGCGATGCTGCAACGCATCTACGGCGTGGCCTTCACCGGCAAGGAAAAGCTGCGCGCGCATCTCAACATGCTGGAGGAGGCCGCCAAGCGCGACCACCGCAAGCTCGGCCGCGAAATGGACCTCTTCCACATGCAGGAAGAGGCCCCGGGCCAGATCTTCTGGCACCCCAACGGCTGGACCATTTATACCGAGTTGCAGGACTACATGCGCCGCAAGCAGCGCGCCGGGGATTATGTCGAAGTGAACACCCCGCAACTGGTGAACCGCAAACTGTGGGAAGACAGCGGGCACTGGGACAAGTATCAGGAAAACATGTTCATCGTCGAAGTGGACGAGGATCACGCCCGCGAAAAGGCCGTGAACGCCCTGAAGCCGATGAACTGCCCCTGCCACGTGCAGATCTTCAACCAGGGCCTCAAATCGTACCGCGACCTACCTCTGCGTATGGCCGAATTCGGGTCCTGCGCGCGGTACGAACCGTCGGGTGCGCTGCACGGGATCATGCGGGTGCGCGGGTTCACTCAGGATGATGGCCACATCTTCTGCCGCGAGGATCAGATCGAAGAAGAAACCGCCGTCTATATCGATTACCTGACCTCCGTTTACAAAGACCTCGGGTTCGACAGCTTCCGGGTGAAGTTCTCGGATCGGCCCGAGCAACGCTCGGGTTCGGACGATATCTGGGACAAGGCCGAAGCGGCGTTGTTGTCCGCGACCCGTGCGGCGGGGATCGAACCCGAGATGAACCCCGGCGAGGGCGCGTTTTACGGGCCCAAGCTGGAATTCGTACTGACCGACGCGATTGGGCGCGATTGGCAATGCGGCACCCATCAGGTGGATTTCGTCCTGCCCGAGCGGCTCGACGCCACCTATATCGGCGCGGACGGGGCCAAGCATCGGCCCGTGATGCTGCACCGCGCCTGCCTTGGCTCGTTCGAGCGGTTCATCGGTATCCTGATCGAAGAACACGCGGGCAAACTGCCGTTCTGGATCGCACCGCGTCAGGTGGTTGTCGCCTCCATCACCTCGGAGGCCGATGACTACGTGGCCGAGGTGGTCTCCGCGCTGAAAGCTGCCGGGGTGCGTGCCGAAGCGGACATGCGCAACGAAAAGATCAACTACAAGGTCCGCGAACATTCGGTCGGCAAGGTGCCCGTAATCCTCGCCGTTGGCGGTCGCGAGGTCGAGGAGCGCACCGTGTCCGTCCGCCGCCTCGGAGAAAAGCAAACCAGCGTCCAACCGCTGTCGGACGTGGTTGCCGCGCTTGGCATCGAGGCAACGCCCCCCGACCTGCGGTGAGCCGCGCCGACCGCGAACGGATTGCACGCGAACGCGCTCTGGCGCTGATCGAGATTGCATATGATGGTCTTGGGCGCACGCTCAGGATCGTCGTGGACGGCACGCGCGAGAGCGATGAGACCGAACCGCCGAACACCGGAGACGCGGCCATAGACCGCGCGATTGGCCCCGCGCGGGCCATATCGGTCCTGCCCGGTTGCCGCAGGTATACCGTACGTTTCGCCGATGTCGTGGCGGTGCAGATCCGTGATGAAAGCTATGCCACGCCCGAGCCGGGTGACACTTCCACATCGCCGCTACGGCGATAAGCTGCCTCGCGATTTCTGACGCACATCCGTGCAAGCACTTTTGCCGAAGACGTCCTGGAAAAACCTTTGACCCATTGGGCGGTCGCAACGCTGGATGATATTATCGACATTGCCGCGCAGGATCACCACACACCGCAGGTGTCGTC
The DNA here is from genome assembly GCF_047777875.1 of Tateyamaria rhodophyticola. Classification (GTDB taxonomy): domain Bacteria; phylum Pseudomonadota; class Alphaproteobacteria; order Rhodobacterales; family Rhodobacteraceae; genus Tateyamaria. Next base: position 210,791 of record NZ_CP180519.1, read on the forward strand.
GCGCGTGCTCACCGCGGGCGACATCTGGGCCGACGAAACCTGAGCCGTTTGCAACAATTTGCGCAAAGGACTGCAACAAATGCGGCCCTGTGCACGAAAATCACACGCTTTGTCTGACATCGTATAACGTGCCCGTGAGGCGTCGGCTCAAGGGTGGTGTTTCTGGACGAAGTTACATTATCTCAGCGTCACGACTGACCTGTAACTGATATCGCAAAGGGACGATTGAAGATGTCGAAGACAATGAAGACCGTTGCAATCGTGGGGGCCGTTGCTGCCGCGGTAACCGCTCACTCCGCCACAAGCGCCGAAGCCGCGTCCAAAGAGAAATGCTTTGGCATTTCGCTGGCCGGTGAAAACGACTGCGCCGCGGGCCCGGGCACGACATGTGCCGGCACATCCACCGTGGATTATCAGGGCAACGCATGGACGCTGGTCGATGCAGGCACCTGCACCGAAATCGAGCTGCCCGACCTGGCAGACGGCACACCCCGTGAAGGGTCGCTGACTGAACTGGAGCGTGACCTGCCAGCATAAGAGGCGGCCATGCTGTTGCGCCGGGCCATCCCTCGGGCCCGGCGTGATCCAACCAACCGGAGACTGATGACATGCTGGATGCAACGCGCACACCGCCCGACCTCCCAGCCGCCCCCGGTGTTGGATACAAAGCCCAACATTTCAATGATTTGCGTGAGAACCCCGGCCCCGTAAAATGGCTGGAGATCCATGCCGAGAACTATATGGGCGACGGCGGTCGGCCCCACGCGCAACTGCGCGCCTTGCGGCCTGATTTCGCGATCTCCGTCCATGGTGTTGGCCTGTCGATCGGCGGCGAAGGCCCGCTTGATCCCGACCATCTGTCACGGTTGAAACACCTTGTGGACTGGCTGGAACCGGCCAGCTTTTCCGAGCACCTCGCGTGGTCCACCCACGGGGCGGAGTTCCTCGACGATCTGCTGCCCCTGCCCTACACGACCGCGACCCTGACCCGTGTTGCCGATCACATCGACCACGTGCAGTCGACGCTTGGGCGGCAAATGCTGCTTGAGAACCCGTCAAGCTATCTGGCCTTCGCCGAAAGCACCTGGTCAGAAACCGATTTTCTGACGGAACTGACGCGCCGCACGGGCTGCGGTCTGCTGCTCGACGTCAACAACGTATTCATTTCCGCGACCAACCTCGGCTACACCGCCCAAGGATATCTGGACGCCTATCCGCTTGATGCGGTTGGGGAAATCCATGTCGGCGGACATGATGAGGATGAAGACGACCACGGCGCGCCCCTGCTGATCGACAGTCATGGACGTGAAGCCGCAGAACCTGTTTGGGACCTGCTGGATCATGCGTTGCGTGGCACTGGACCCGCGCCGGTGTTGGTCGAGTGGGACAATGACGTGCCCGCGTGGCCGGAACTGCGCGCCGAGGCGGCGCGTGCGGCATCCCATCTTGGCGCTGTTCAAACGGCCTGATCGATGTCTACGCCGCACACAACCTTTCGCCAGGCGCTGCTGGATCCGGATGCCGCTGTGCCGGACGGCCTGACGGACGGTGCGGGTGCGCCTACGGTCAAACGGTTTGACGTCTATCGCAACAACGTCACCGTCGCGCTGATCGACGCGCTGCGCACCGCGTTTCCGGTGATCCGCAAACTGCTTGGTAATGCGAATTTCGATCAGCTTGCCCCGCTCTACGTCCGGGCACATCCGCCGCGCTCTCCCTTGATGATGCATTACGGGCAGGACATGCCCAGCTTTCTCGCCGGGTTCGCCCCCTTGCAGCACCTTCGTTACCTGCCGGATGTGGCGCGGCTTGAACTGGCATTGCGCCAATCCTACCACGCCGCCGATGCACAACCGCTGGACGCGCAGACGCTTGCGGATTGCCCGCCCGAAACGCTGATGGCCTCACGCCTGCATCTCGCCCCCGCCGTGCAGCTCATCCCCTCGGATTGGCCGCTCTTTGACATCTGGCGCTACAACACGGTCGCAGACGCTCCAAAACCGCGGGCCATTGCGCAGCCGGTTCTGGTCACGCGCGCGGAATTCGACCCCGTCCCGCATGCGCTGAGCCTTGCGCAACATGCCTGGCTGCGCAGCTCTGCGGACGGTGCGACGTTGTCCGACGCACAGGACAGCGCCCTTGCCATCGATCCGGAATTCGATCTTGCCCCGCTGCTCGGACTGCTCTTGCAGACCGGGGCGTTGACCACACTCACCACCCCAAAGGACTGATCCCATGACCGCCATTGCCCGTATCCGTACCGCCCTGTTCGATCCAATGGATCAAAGCGATTGGGTGCTGCCGACCCTTGCCCGCGTCACATTCTTGGCGGTGTTCTTCTTTTACTTCCTGAATTCCGCCGGCACCAAGATCGAAGGCAGCCTGTTTTCGCCCTCTGCCGGTGCCTTTGGCCAAATCTTCCCCAAGGCCGCCGAAGCCGTGCTTTGGGACGTGACCCAGCTGACCGGGTTTCAACGGCTGGTCATCTTTCTCGGAACTCTTGCCGAGTATGTGCTGCCGGTCTTGATCGTGATCGGCCTTTTCACCCGGCTTGCCGCGCTCGCCATGATCGGCTTTGTCATCGTGCAGACGGCGGTTGATGTCACCGGCCACGGCGTTGCCCTGGGCACATGGTTCAACAATGTGCCCGAACTGATCGACCAACGCTCGCTCTGGGTGTTCCTGCTGGCGGTACTTGTGATCAAGGGCGCGGGGCCGCTTTCGGTGGACCGGTTCCTTGCGACCCGCCAGGCTTAAACGCCCAACGCATCCTGCACGGACTTGGTCCAGCCAAGGTGCATCGCGGCGCCGTCCACGATCAACGGCCGCTTCATCAAGGTCGGATGATCGGCCAAAAGAGCCTCCGGCGCCGCACCCCGTTCAATCTCGCTCAGACCACGCCACGTGGTCGAGCGGGTGTTGACCAGCGCATCGCCGAACGCCGCCCGCGCGGCCTGCATCACATCGTCCGGCACGCCTTCGGCCCGCACGTCCACAAACCGCGCCTGCGGCAACGCTTTGATCGCCTTGCGGCACGTATCGCACGTCTTCAAACCGTAGATTTCCATCGCACCCCTCCCTGTTTGCGCGCAAATAATCACCCAATGACGCGGAATAACAGGCCTGTGTCTTGATTTTTGCCCTGTGCGCGCAATCTCTGGTGAAGCGGGGTGCGCTGGTTTGAGGCCACGTCACGTCGTGAAATGACCGCGATTGGTGCGGGGAAGACTGAAAGGCTAAAGGAGGCACGGGTCATGCCAACTGGCACCGTGAAGTGGTTCAACACCACCAAAGGTTACGGGTTTATCGCGCCGGATGACGGCGGGAAGGACATTTTTGTGCATATTTCTGCAGTGGAACGGTCAGGTTTGACAGGCCTGGCGGACGACCAGAAGGTCGGCTTCGAACTGCTCGAAGGACGGGATGGCCGGCAAATGGCGGGCGATCTCAAGCTTCTGTAAAACGGTGAGGCGGCGCACATGCGCCGCGCTCAACCTTGTCGGATCAATCGAACGTGCACCCTTTGGTGCCAACGGGGCAATCCGCGCGCGCCGCACGCACAACCCGGCGCACATGGCGCTTTTTCGAGACGGGATGCGACATCACCTGTTGGTAGGTGTGCTGCTGGTTGGGCACGCCGCAGCAAATCGTGCCGTCCATCGTCACAGGCTGCAGGCCCGCAGGGCAGTAATTGGCGTGGCTTTTATAGGCGTAGATCTTGGGACCGTGGCCATCGGCCATGGCGACCCCGGTGCCCGTGATGGTCAAAACGGCCGTCAGCGCCGCAGCTTTTGCAAATCGCATATCTTCCCTCGTTACGTGGATCAGCCACGATATCTATGAATTGTGCGCACATCGTGCCGGGGGTTGGGGCGCAAGTCCAGAAATTTCGTTAACCATGACCCGCGCGCGCACCGTTAACGATATTCTGGCGGTTTTGTGTTTAGGCTGGAAACAGTTTTCGCCTTATTCTGGTGTCCCATGACTGAGCTATTTCGCCTTTTGTCCCTGTTTTACGCCTGCGATGTCGCGGCGGAGACGCGGTTTCCGTCGCCGGATGAATGGGCCCGCTGCATGGGGCACTACCACGCGGTCAAAGAGCACTTTGCCGAAGACCTCAACGGCCCCGCCGCCCAGATCGAAGGGTATCGGCGCTGGAAAGCGTGGGAGGATGCAAACCCGGCACTGGTGGCAGAGTTGCGGGGGCGATTTCGGTGAGGCTGCGGTTGCTTTCCAAACAACAGTGATAAAATCGCCTAACCAAGCTCGGCACCCGTTCGAAGTGGTGCAGAGCCGTGACAGCGCCGGGCCGAGGGGGTGAGCATCGGTCCGCGAAGCGGCAAATCGTCCGGGGGACGGTTTGAGATGCGAACGGGCGGAGCCCCGGGGTGCGTTTCAACCGATGCAGAGCCGTGACAGCGCCGGGCCGCGGGGTGGCGCACTGACGGCTATGCGGCACGGTTTATGGGTGTCATTTGCTTATGAGGGTCGGGCGGTGCGCTGATGGGGATGTAGCGCCGACCCCGGGGGGGGGGACCGGCGCTGGCACGGCGGCCTGCGGTCTTGGTTCCGTGCCCGCGAAGGTAAATCGACGGTTCTAAACGATAACTTACTCAGGCTTTACCTTGAACAAGTTCAAGTGCATCTCGATAGACAAACGGCACCCAGTAGGTAATTTCACCTTGATTGTCTCGTCGTTCAAAAAAGCCTGAGCTTACTAATCTCTCAGCAATCTCAAGAGTATCCGGCTGTTCCCTTGACCAAATACTTCTGAGTGTTGAGAGCGTTTGCTCCGCCTTCTGCCCCTTCAGAGCCTCTGAGTAGTCCCGAAGCGTAGGGTTTTCAGCAACGAACGTTTGCTCATAGCGAACTTTGCTTACAGATCTTAAGGCAGCCTTAAAGACCGTCCTATCAAACAACTGTTCACCATCTGGCTCATCTTCTCCCCTTTCAAGTCGTGCTACCTGTAACTGGCGAATAGTTTCAAGTAAGTGGATAAGCTCGCGAGGTGCAGACTTTCCTGTACTGTCTTGAATTCTGTTCACCATCCACCGGAACGTTGCTGGGTTATTTCCAGTCTCTACCTGATCCGGAAATATTCTTTCAGTAATACTGCGTTGAACATCGAAGTCTTCGGCCACTTGTTCGAAGTCTAGATTAAGATATTTACCCATGGCATTATTGTTCATCAAACGAAGCGCAAAGAGATTAAGCAAACTGTCGTGGTCCCAATCAATACTAACGGTTTTCGTGATATGGCTAGCTTCCGCAAAACCACCCTCTGTTATTCTGCGCCAGATGTCATCACGAACAAAAATTTTCAGAGATATGAAGTCATAACCTTTAAAATCGTTGTACATCCTGAAGATCGCTCTGAGAGCATTTCGCTCTAGCTCCACATTATCATTGAACGCGACGTCCAACCGATCGAACAGAATCCAAATGACAGTATTTGAAGCGCGCAGAGCTTCGTTGGCCTTCGCAATCAAATCGTCTAACGGCAGCTCGACTGCGCCTGCCTCCGGCGTTGATCGAGTGAAGTTTGATTTCCGAGTGTAAATTGCATGCCCGGAGGATGGGTCGAGAGCAACCGTGTGTTCAACACTTTCTACGTCGGGGAAAATGTAGGCCCAGATCTGCTTGCGCGCGGCTTTAAAATATTGAGAAAGCGTACCTTTTTGGGGCAGAAGTTCAGCTTGTTCCAGCGCCTTGATTAACGCCTTGCCTTCATCATTCTCCAGCCCAAAATCTCGTATCGTGCTTGCCGTGAGTAAAAGGAAATAAAGCTTCCACAGATCAACAAATACTCGCTCCGACGGCGGGGGATCAGCAACAAGGTCCGAAAAAACTGTGTTTCCTCGTACATTTTCAGCACTTCTAACAAGAATTCCACGATCAAAAAGTTCGTTTTGTCTACGGTCAACCAACGCATAGATTGCGCTTTTTCCAGCACCTTTGGAACCATACACAACGTCCGCTTCGCCATTATACACCCGGTTCCATTGATCCGTTGCGACAAAGTACTTTTCAAGGTCGTTTAATTCGTCCTCGGCTATTCGTTCGCCGAACCGTATTGACTTAAGAACACTAAGTTTATCGTGCACTAACAACCCCCATAAACTCCCGCCACTCCCCCTTGGACATGCCGGAATTCTCCTGCGTCACCTCCTCACCTTTCAACATCCGCTGAATACACGCAATGGCTGTACCCGACAAAGTGGCGCCGCCCATCCGGTAATCCTCGAACGCGCGGTACGCTGCGGGCACCCAGTCGCGCACCATCTCGCAGATCGCGTCGGCGTAGACGCGGATTTCGTATTGCGCATGGGCATCCGCGCGCAGGCGCAGGAAGTGGAAAAGGTTGTGCAGGTCCACTTTCCAGTACCACTGCGTATAGATGTTCGCGGGCAGGTTCATGCGGGCCAGTTCGCGGGCGAGGCCCTGTTGGCCGTCCTGTGAGATCATCTCTTCGTAATGGTCATAGGACCGCATCGCGTCGTCGCGCAGATAGCGCAGGACGCGTTCGGCCTCCTCCCCGCTAAGCGCCTCACCCCGGCCCTGATTGTTGACCACCGATTGCGCGGCCAGCGCGTCCGGTTCGGGGATGTAGAACTCACGGTCCAAGATCGAATACCGCGCCGAATACTCGTTCACATTGGCGGTGCGGTGGCGGATCCACTGGCGGGCGACGAACACAGGGAGTTTGACGTGCAGCTTGATCTCGCACATCTCGAACGGGGTCGAGTGCCAGTGGCGCATGAGATAGCGGATCAGCCCTTCGTCGTTTTGCACCGACTTGGTGCCGCGGCCATAGGAGACGCGCGCCGCCTGACAGATCGCGGCGTCGTCCCCCATATAGTCGATGACCCGGACAAAGCCGTGGTCGAGCACGTCATGCGCTTTGTAGAGATGCGCCTCCATCCCCGGCACGGTGGCGCGCAGGGTGGGCGTCGTCTGGGCGCGCAGGGCATCCACTTCGGCTTGCTGGTCGGGGGAAAGCGGCATGGCGCACCTCGTTTATCCACAGAATCTGTCAGGCCCTCACTGTATCGTGTGGTTGGACGTATGAGAACCGCTAGATAGGGGGTGTTTTTTGGCAACGCCCGCGGATGGGACGTTCACGTTTACGTTGACTTTCGCCTGTAAGTGACTGACTCTGCGGTCAAAGAGGCAGCACATAGAACCGCAAAAGGTTTGACAGGTATGAAACGTACAGCAGCAGTATGCATGCTCGCGCTTGGCGTGACGGCATGTGGTGACGGCAATCCGTTCTCCACGACGACCACCGATACAGGCACGACAACCGACACAGGGGCCGCCACCGGCATCCCGGCGTCGATCACCAGTGACCTTGGATCGTTCACGTTCAATCCCTCGAACCAGACGCTGACCGTGTCGGGCGTGTTCCTTGATGCGGACGGCGCCGAAGGTGTGTTCGTGCGCAAACCGGCGCTGGATGTGCCCGGCTATATCGCGTTTACCAGCCAGGATGATCCGCTGGACCAGCACGTCACCGCCTTTGTGCAGGAGATCGATGGCACGCGCGCAGGTGTTGTGCTGACCGGTGGTCAGTTCGGCACGTTCAACGGCGGCGCGGCCTATGCGCGGGAGGGCGATTTTGACCCGCCCGTCACGAATGGCGACAGCGGCCTTGTGACATATGCAGGCAGCTATGTCGGTCTGACAAACCTCGACAATGACGGCGGTGACCTGCTGCCGGTGACACCGGGGACAAGCCCGACCCTCCTGCCGGAACAGTCGGCAACGGTCACGGGCACCATCTTCCTGAACGTGGATTTCAACGACAACACGCTCAAGGGATCGATCATCGACCGGGTGCTGGACGCCAATGACAATGACCTCGCCCCGCCCGCGACGACACTGGCGGTGGGTGACATTGATCTCGACCCCGCAACGATTTCATCCGACGGCAGCTTTACCGGCAACGTGCAGCTGACAAACGACCCGAACAATCAGGATATCGGCGACTACGGCGGCATCTTTGGTGGCGACAACGCGCAGGTGGTGGCGGGCGCGATCTTCATGGAAGATCATCTGGTGACCAACACGAACGCCGAACAGGAATACGGGATCTTTGTGCTGGGCCAATGTGGCAGCGCGGTCGAAACCGGCGGCGCGTTGTGCAACGGTCTGGGCAACTAGACCGGTCACGCTGCGCGATGAGGCAGCCCAGGGACAAACGGATCAGGACGCAGGCCCGCAGGGGCCTGTGTTTTGCGTTTGTGGCCCTGTGTCTGGCCCTGCCCCATGCCCCCACAGCCGAAACGGAAATCACGCTGGATCAGGCGCGGGCGCTCGCCTATCAGGCGCTGGCCCACAAGGACACGGCGCTGGCCGCGCATCTGGCAAAGGGTCTGTTGCAGGCCGATGCGGAGGATGTGGAGGCGCACCTGATCCTCGGGCAGGCGCAATTCCTCGCCGGGGACCATGATGCGGCGCGCAAAACCTCCGCCAAGGCCTACCGACTGGGTGACACGCCCAAGCAAAAGGTGAACGCAGCCGAACTGGCTGCACGCGCGGCTCTGCATGCAGAGCGGCCCACCCTCACGCAGCTGTGGCTGCGCCGGGCGGCCACGCATCTGGACGTTGGTGTGGCACGCGACCGGATCGCGTCTGATTATGCCCGCGTGCGGGCCATGAACCCGTTTTCCTTCCGCATTGGTGGCGGCATCCGCCCCTCGGACAACGTCAACAACGGCGCAGACAGCGCCCTGCAGGTGATTGACGGCGTGCCGCTTGTGGGCGCGCTGTCGGGCAGTGCGCAAGCGCTCAGCGGGACAATCGGCACACTGGACATCGATCTGGCTTACCGACTGAACCGCACCGCGACGTCGCAAACCACGCTCGGCAGCCGCTTTTACACCCGGCGGGTCTGGCTGTCCTCCGAAGCCAAGGCACAGGCACCGGATGTCGAAAACGATGATTTCGCGAGCACATATCTCGATGTCTCGCTCACACATGCCTTTGCCCTCGGGGCCGAAGGCAACACCGCCTCGGTCGGTCTGCGCCTTGGGCGGGCCTGGTCCGGGGGCGATGAGGATTACGATTTCGCCGCCGCAAGCGCGTCGCGTTCCGTGCGGCTCGGGGATCTGACGCGGCTGAGCTTTGGCCTTGCGATCGAGGAGCGTGACGTGGCGCGCGGCGATGTGTTCGATCAGACACGCTATCAGTTCAATACGGGCATCACGCGCAAGCTGGGCAATGGTGACCGCATCGGGCTCAGCTATGCCATCACCGAAACGGACGCCGACCACATCAACATTCGCAGCACCGCGCAATCGCTGCGCGCGACCTACAGCTTTGACAAGCCGCTTGGCCCGGCCAAGGTATCGACGTCGCTGACATATGGGATCACCGAGCTGGATGATTTCCAGATCGGGTTCATTCAGGTGCCGGGCGGACGGCAGGACACGTCGCTTTATGGGGACGTCACCTTTTTCTTCGAAGATTACGACTATGCCGGGTTCGCCCCGTCTGTCCGCATCCGAACCGGCAAGCGGGACAGCAATGTCAGCCGCTATGACAGCAACGAATTGTCGATCAATTTCGAAATCCGGTCCACGTTTTAGACTGCGCGCGCGGATTTGATCAGCGCGGGTGGCTTGTCGGCTCGACAGGCCACACAGCCGTGCTACGCTCATCCTCATCCGGAACCACAAGTGAAAGAGCGCAGACTATGCCCCTCACCTATTTGCACACGATGGTGCGCGTCAAAGACCTCGACGCGTCGATCGCGTTTTTCAAACTGCTCGGGATGGAAGAAACCCGCCGCATGGACAGTGAGGGGGGCCGGTTCACGCTGGTGTTCATGGCACCGCCGGAGCAGCCCGAATGCCCGGTCGAGCTGACCTATAACTGGGACGGGGACGACGGCTTGCCGTCCGACAGCCGCCACTTTGGCCACCTCGCCTACCGCGTCGACAATATTTACGAGATGTGCCAGCACCTGATGGACAATGGCGTGACCATCAACCGTCCGCCGCGCGACGGGCACATGGCCTTTGTCCGGTCGCCCGACAACGTGTCCATTGAACTGCTGCAGGCGGGTGACAACCTGCCCCCGGCGGAACCGTGGTCCAGCATGGAAAACACGGGCCATTGGTAAGGGCACTCGCCCTTCTGGCGGCGTTGAGTTGGGCGGGGCCTGCGGCGGCATGCCGTCTGGCCCTGCTTCTGGCGCTGGATGTGTCGTCGTCCGTGGACGCGCGCGAGGACGCTTTGCAGCGTGGCGGTCTGGTGGCCGCGTTGACCGCGCCAGAGGTCATCTCGGCCTTTCTGTCCAATGACGATCCTGTGGCTCTGGCCGTATTTGAATGGTCTGGCCGCTACAATCAGGAAATTGTGCTGGACTGGATCATGATCGAAGGCCCCGGTGATCTGATCACCGCGGCAGAAACCGTGGCGGCCAGTGTCCGATCGCACAATGAATTTCCCACCGCCATGGGCTATGCGCTTGGGTTTGCGTCGGAAATGTTTGCCCGCGCCCCGCGCTGTCTGGCGCAGACCATCGACATGGCGGGCGACGGCCAAAACAATGAAGGCTTTGGCCCCAAGATCGCCTACCGCGAATTTCCCCTGCGCGATGTGACCGTCAACGGATTGGTGGTGAACGCCGCCGAATTCACCTCGGAAAGCCAGTTGATCCGCTATTTCGAGCGGCAAGTGCTCAAGGGGCCGACCGCGTTTCTCGAAGTGGCGCAGGGGTTCGAAGATTACGAACGCGCCATGCGGCGCAAGCTCGAACGTGAGGTGCTGCCGGCCTTGATCGGCGATCTGACACCGGAGGCGTTGGGCCGGTGAAGGCGCTGCTGGCAGCCGCCCTCGCGCTGTCGGCGGGCGCGACAGAGGCGGGCTGCCGTCAAGCGCTGGCCCTGGGGCTCGATGTGTCGGGGTCGGTGGATGCGCGCGAATACCGCTTGCAGATGGACGGGCTTGCCGCCGCCTTTGGCGCGTCGTCCGTGCGCGATGCGCTGATGCAGATGCCGGGCACGCCGGTGCACATCATGGTCTATGAATGGAGTGGGCCGGAAGATCCGGCGGTGATCCTGCCGTGGACGGAAATCACCGGCCCTGCGGTCCTTGATGCCGTCATCGGTGCCCTGCGCGCGACAGAGCGGCGGCAGGCAACGCCCGGCACGGCCCTTGGCCTGGCGATGCGCGAAGGCGTGCGCCATCTGAACCAGCGGCAGGAGTGCTGGAAGCGCACGCTGGACATCTCCGGCGATGGCAAATCCAACCTCGGACCGCGCCCGGGCGACATCAAGCGTGAGATCATCGGCACGGACATCACGGTCAACGCGCTGGTCATCGGGGCCGACAGCCCCTCTATCGGGGATTTGCGACAGGCGGAGTTGTCCGGTCTCAGCCGCTATTACCAGTCAAACGTGATCGTGGGGGCCGACAGTTTCGTGGAAACCGCGCTCGGGTTCGAGGATTACGCCGCCGCCATGACGCGCAAGCTGGCGCGCGAGCTGGAAACCGTGATCATCGGGCAGGTGTCAGAGTAGCGGCAGCACCAGCGCCGTCGCAATCAGAGCGATCAACCCGCCTGCAACCACCTCGACAAGTGCAACGGCGCGCAAGGCCCCTGCCCCTTGCCAGTTGTCGAGGATGCTTTGACGCGCGCTCACGGCGGCGATGGCCACGAGGATCGTGACGCTGGCCGTGCCCAGCCCCATGACAAAGGCGCCCGCAACGCCCGCCCACGGGATGCCCAGACCGAAACACAGGATCAAGAGGAACACGGCCCCGGTACAAGGCCGGATCGCAATCGACGCGACAATCGCGGCGGCATCCCGCCATGATGTGATGTTTTCAACCTGCGCCGGGGTCGGTGCATGGGCATGCCCGCATGTGTCGCACACACCATCCGCCCCATGCGCGTGATGGTGGTGATGATCGTGGCTATGATCGTGGGCATGTTCGGACCCTTTCGCCGCGATGCCGCGCCACAGACGCCGCACACCGCGCAGGGCCAGCCACACCCCCACCAGTGCAATCGCGATATAGCTTGCAGGCGCCAGAACCGCCTCGGCGGTGTCCGTCATCTCGGCCCGGCCCCAGCCAAGCACCCACGCGCCTACCGTCACAAGGACCACCGCGGCCAGGGCCTGCGCCAGCGATGACACCAGCGCCAGCCCCGACAGGCGTCGCGCCGTCACCCGTGCCGCCGCACCGTAGCCGCCAATCACCAGCTTGCCGTGCCCCGGCCCCGCCGCGTGAAAAAAGCCATACGCGGCGCACAACCCCATCAGGGTCACCCACGCCCCCGGCTCACCGCTGCGCACGGCCCGAAGCCCGCCCGCCAATGCGCGCTGCGCCTGTTCCTGCCCGGCATTGGCCCAGATCGAGACATGCGCCATGCCGCCAAAGCCAAAGAGCCACACCAAAAGCGCAGCCGTCGCCGCAAGAACGCCAACCCTCAAAGACTGCATGAAATGCGCACCGTGTCGGCGAAAGCCTCTCCAACCTCGGGATAGGAGTCCTCGGCCTCTGACGCGGGTGTTGCATAAAGCAGCTCCTCCACCAGCGAGTAGGCCGCATCAAGGTCCGCAGGCGTCACGTCGGCGGCACAGGGGCCTTGAACCTCAACCGCGCCTACAAGCGAATAGGCGGTGTAGAACGTGGGGTCATAGGCCCGGACCACAACGCCATCCGCTGTCCCGCTGGCCGCGCGGAAATGGGTCGATGTGATCAATCCACGTTCCACCGAAACACCCCGCCCCTGCGGCGGCCCAAGCGTCACGGGCGATCCGTCGCGCATGGCATGGGTGTCGCCCTGATATCCTTCGATCCAATTCATGTCGAACCCGTCAAGGCGTCGCAATTCGTCCGGGCGCAGCCGCCCATCGCCATCGTTGTCGAGCCCAAGATCGGACATCAGCAGCAGCGAATAAAAATCATCATAGGTCCAGCTGATCTCAACCCCTTCGAGGTTGCCCGCATCGTCCACCACGATCCGCAGGGACGTATCGACAAAGATATGCGGATGTGCCGAAACAACACCGGGCCACATGGCGATCACAAGGGGGATAAGACTGCGCATGTGCCTGATGTAGCGAGCCTGACCGCCCGTCTCAAGGTCAAGCCGCTCACATGCGCGCCACTTGGCACAACTTGGCGCTGGCGTTGCGCGCCGGGCGGCGTAGTATGGGGCGGGTGCACATGCAGCTTGGGCTCGCGCGAGGCCCGTTCGACGGGTGATCCATCACCGCTTGATTCCCTCCCGCAGCCTGCCACAGTGCAACCCGTGGTTGGTTCTCCTCTTTTCCCTTGCTCAAGCCCCGAAAGGACCGGGATATGCCTGAACGCACCAAACAAGGCACGACGATCGCGGGCGTTCTGGCCGCCGCAACGCTGGCTGGCACGGTCTCTGCGACGCCCATCGACCTGATCCGGCCCGATGCGCCCGCGCTGGCGCCGTTCGGACCTTACGCCATTGGCGTGCGTACCGAAGAAATCACGCTGCCCGACAGCATTGATGTCCTTGGCATCGAAGGCAGCGATGTGCCGCGCTATGACCGCCCGCTCACACTTGAAATCTGGTATCCCGCCGCCATCGGCACCGTGTCCGGCGGCACCTATACCGCCACATTGCGCGACGGGGTGCAGACCGCCACGCTCACCGGGCGGGCCGCGCGTGACGCCACACCGGCGGCAGACGGGCAATTCCCCCTTGTCATCCTCAGCCACGGCTATCCCGGAAACCGCTACCTGATGAGCCATCTGGGCGAAAACCTCGCCTCCAAGGGCTATGTCACCGTGGCCATCGACCATACCGACAGCACCTATGCCGATCAGGCAGCGTTTGGCGCGACCCTGCTGCACCGGCCCACCGATCAGGCGCGGGTGCTCGACCATATGGCCGGATTGACCGGGCCGCTCGGCGATATCGTCGATGCCGACACAACGGGTGTGATCGGGTACTCGATGGGCGGCTACGGGGCGCTGATCTTTGGCGGTGCAGGTGTCACGCAGGCCGCCACCGAATTCAGCTGGGGCACCCCGAACCGCCTGCTGACCGCCCACCAGGCCGGGTCTGAGACGCACGAAGCGCTTATGGATAACCGCGTCAAGGCAGTGATTGCCATCGGCCCCTGGGGCAACAATGCAGGGTTTTGGGACATGGACGGGCTTGCCGGTCTGCGCGTCCCGACAATGCTGATGGCAGGCGGGGCGGATGACGTGTCCGTCTATGACGCGATCCGCGGCATCTTTGACAGCGCGATTGAGACCGACCGCCATCTGCTCACCTTTGCCTTTGCCAACCATAACGCCGCCGCCCCCATCCCCGCCCCGATGGAAAGCTGGGCACCGGTGGACGCGCTCGATTTCGCGCCCTTCGACCATTATGCGGATGCGGTCTGGGACAGCACGCGGATGAACAACATCGCACAGCATTTTGCGACCGCATTTCTCGACCTGCATCTCAAGGACCGCGCGGACAGCGCCGCCTATCTCGACCTCGTGCCCCGATCCGAAGACGGGATCGTCGCCCTCGATGATGCTGGCAACCCGACCGACGACCACAGCTACTGGCACGGCTTCGCCCCACGCACGGCGGCCGGTTTGCGGTTCGAGACAAAGCGCCAGGGCGAATGACACAAGGGCGGGTTGCCACCGAAACACTCGGCGGACACCGCTTTACCGTCCGGCGGTGGGGCGATCCGGACCTGCCGAAGCTGCTGATGCTGCACGGGTTTCCCGAGTATGGCGGCGCGTGGGAGGCAGTGGCAACTCGGCTGTGCCACCGGTTCCACTGCATCGCGCCCGATCAACGCGGCTATGGCGCGAGCCACACGCCCGAAGATGTCGGCAGCTATGCGCTCTCGCGCCTCGTGGCCGACGCCGCCGCCCTGACCCAAGACGGTCCCGTGACCGTTCTGGGCCACGATTGGGGCGCGTCGGTTGCCTATGGGCTGGCCATGGCACATCCCGAACGGGTCAGCCGCCTGATCGTTGTCAACGGTGTGCACCCCGTCCCCTTTCAACGCGCCATGAGCGCAGGTGGCGCGCAATCACGCGCCTCGCAATACATCAACACACTGCGCGCGCCCGGCTCCGAGGACCGGTTGGCCGCGGATGATTTCGCCGGGCTGATGCGCCTCTTTTCGGCGCGTATGGACCTTAGCTGGCTGACCGGTGACGCACGCGCCGCGCAAATGGCGATCTGGCGGCAATCGGGCCTGCGCGGCATGATCAACTGGTATCGCGCCTCCCCGCTTGTCGTGGCCGACCCCGGCACGCCCCGGCCCATGCCCGACCTGCCCCTCGACCGGCTGCACATCCGCTGCCCGCACCTGCTGATCTGGGGCATGAACGACACCGCCCTCCTGCCCGCCGCCACCGACGGGCTCGAAACCTTTGCACCCCACCTCACCCGCGTTGACATCCCCGGCGCGGACCACTGGGTCTGTCACCAGAAACCGGACAAGGTCGCCACTGCGATCCTCGACTGGGCGCTGTCCTGACCTGATCCCCGTCTCTGTTCCGAAAAATCCCGGGGGAGCGCCGCAGGCGCGGGGGCAGAGCCCCCAAAACGTTGCTTGCCTCCCCTTCCCTGCCCCTGCCCCCTCTGACATACTGCGGCCCAACCAACAAAAGAGCAGCTGCCATGACCGACCTTCTCGCTGGGGGCAAAACGCCTTCCGACTATGACGCCTCCTCGATCCAGGTGCTGGAGGACATGGAACATGTGCGTCTGCGCCCCGGCATGTATATCGGCGGCAAGGACGACCGCGCCCTGCACCACATGGTGGCCGAAATCATCGACAACTCCATGGACGAGGCCGTCGCGGGCCACGCCACATGGATCGAGGTCGAGCTGCACGAAAACGGCCATGTCAGCGTGCGTGACAACGGGCGCGGCATCCCAACCGACCCGCACCCAAAGGATCCGTCGAAATCCGCGCTCGAGATCATCTTTTGCACTCTGAATGCGGGCGGCAAATTCTCGGGCGACAGCTATGAGACATCAGGCGGCCTGCACGGCGTCGGCTCCTCCGTGGTCAACGCCCTGTCGGACCATCTGCGCGTCGAAGTGGCCCGCAACCGCGAACTTTTCGCCATGGAATTTGCCCGTGGCGTGCCGCAAGGGGCCCTGCAAAAGGTCGGGTCCGCCCCCAACCGGCGCGGCACCTCCGTCACCTTCCACCCCGACCCCGACATCTTCGGCTCGCTGAAACTGAAACCTGCGCGCCTGTTCAAGATGGCACGGTCCAAGGCATACCTGTTCTCCGGCGTCGAAATCCGCTGGAAAACGGCCATTCAGGACGGCGATACCCCGCTGGAGGCGACGTTCCACTTCCCGGGTGGCCTCTCCGACTACCTCAACGAGACGCTCGCCGGGGCCTCGACCTATACTGACACGCCCTTCTCCGGCTCCGTGTCGTTTGAGAAATTCAACGCGCCGGGCAAGGTCGAATGGGCGATCAACTGGACCCCCTCCCGCGACGGCTTCATCCAAAGCTATTGCAACACCGTCCCAACGCCCGAGGGCGGCACGCACGAGGCCGGATTCTGGGCCGCGATCCTCAAGGGGATCAAGGCCTATGGCGAACTTGCCAGCAACAAGAAGGCCGGCATGATCACCCGCGAAGACCTGACCACAGGGGCCGGTGCGCTGGTGTCCTGCTTTATCCGCGAACCTGAGTTCGTAGGCCAGACCAAGGATCGGCTGGCCACGGTCGACGCACAACGCATGGTCGAGAATTCGGTGCGCGATCACTTTGACAACTGGCTGGCCGCGGACACGAAATCCGCGGGCGCCATCCTCGATTTCCTCGTCCTGCGTGCCGAAGAGCGGATGCGGCGGCGTCAGGAAAAGGAAACCGCGCGCAAATCCGCCACCAAGAAACTGCGCCTGCCCGGCAAGCTGGTCGATTGCTCCGCCACGGCCCGCGACGGCACCGAACTGTTCATCGTCGAGGGTGACAGCGCGGGCGGCTCCGCCAAGATGGCGCGCGACCGCAAGACGCAAGCGCTCTTGCCCCTGCGCGGCAAGATCCTGAACGTATTGGGGGCGGCGTCCTCGAAACTCGGCTCCAACGCCGAAATCTCGGACCTGACACAGGCGTTGGGCGTGGGGCTGGGGTCAAAATTCAACGTCGATGACCTGCGCTATGACAAGATCATCATCATGACTGACGCCGACGTCGACGGCGCGCATATCGCGGCCCTGCTGATGACGTTCTTCTATACCCAGATGCGGCCGATGATCGACGCAGGCCACCTGTATCTCGCCTGCCCACCCCTCTTCCGCCTGACCCAGGGCGCGCGGCGGGTCTACTGTCTGGATGAGCGCGAGCGGGACGAATGGCTGGAAAAAGGTCTGGGCGGCAAGGGCAAAATTGATGTGTCGCGCTTCAAGGGTCTGGGCGAAATGGATGCCAAGGATCTGAAAGAGACAACGATGATGCCCGAGACACGGAAGCTGATCCGGGTGAGCATTGATGAGGACGAACCCGGCCAGACGGGCGATCTGGTGGAACGGCTGATGGGCAAGAAGCCGGAGCTGCGGTTCCAATACATTCAGGAGAATGCGCGGTTTGTGGAGGAGTTGGATGTTTGAGTGATAGCCATGATTTGAAGTATGGAGTCTGCCCGAACTGTCAAAAGGAAATGCGTGTTGACGTGCGCGCGGAACATGTAACGAGATGGGACTCTGATGATGGCATGGTAAGCGGCAACGACCGCTTTTGGATTTTAGAATGTCGCGGTTGTGAGAGGACTTTTTTCGGCCACGGCTCCACATTTTCAGAAAATATTGACCACAAATATGATCCCGCGACTGGCGAATGGAACATGTATCATCCTGAAACGAAGACGTTTTACCCCAAAACACTGTCGAGACAAAAACCAAATTGGCTGACCACATATTTCGACTTTCGCGAAGTTTCTTGGCTCCAAACACTTAACGAAGTCTACGCGGCGCTGGACAACAGCCTCCCAACACTTGCTGCAATCGGTATGCGAACAACATTCGATGTTTTAGCGGTCGAATTGGGCGCGTCCGATAGCAGCTTCGCCGAAAAGCTCGAATTCTTGCGTTCGAAAGCGCATATCACTGGCAGAGACCGGGACTATTTGCAGATACTCACTGATGCCGGAAGTTCCGCAGCACATCGCTCTTGGAAACCCAAACCGGACGAATTGAATACGATGATTGAGCTACTTGAGAATACAATTCAAAGAGCCGTCATTCTTCCAAAAAAAGTGGAAAAGCTCGGCAGCAATCTCCCTAAACGGAACAGCTATCCGGCTTGAGCACCCAGCCCCATCGGCGGGCCGCGGCGCGGCGATCCGACCTCCGAGTTGCAGTGCTTTATGGCTGCCAAGTACATATTCGATCAGTGCGACGCGCATACATCAACCTTATCGCCGTGCCGGGGGGCGGCCCGGCGATGGGGCGGCGCCTGCGGCTTGATTCCGCCCTTGGGCGCAGGTGGTCCGGCGATGGCCCTATCGCGCATTGCTCCGCAATACGCTGCCGGGTGGCGCGCCCGCTGCGCGGACGCTGAGGCGGCGCCTGCGGCTTGATTCCGCCCTTTGGCAAAGGAAACCCGGCGATGGCCCTCTCGTGGATCGCTTCGCGATAAACCGCCGGGTGGCGCGGACGCTGAAATGACGGATGCGGATTAAGTCTGCGCCGTTGCCGCACAACGCTTCCCTCACCCCGCGTCACAGATGCAAAAAACGGAGGCCGGAGCCTCCGTTCAACACTCGTTACTGCCCGCTGCCTCAAGGACGAAGGGAACGCGTCAAGCAATGGGCCAAGAGTGTTAACGCAGGATTAACCAAAAGAGGCCGTTCCAAGGCATTTGCCGGGACGGCCGAAGGACAGCCCGCACATGTTGGGGAACGGGTGCGGGCTGTCCTGGCTCACCGCGGCTTTGCAGACGTATAACGCCCACAGAGCCGGTGCCATCAATGGCACGCCTGGACGTCCAGGAACCAGGCGGGTGAGGAACGGGTTACATCAGGCGACAGCGCCGACAATGGCCCACAGGCCCATCATCGCGGCAAAGCCAAAGACGGTGGGGATAATCACCTTTTCCATGACATGCTCTCCTTTCACTTTCCGGGCAGAACCTCCGGGGCCCTGCGGTGCGTTCCGCGACATCCGTGCCGCGATGGAATTGATCTGGGCATCCTGCAATGACACAAAAAGGGGGGCGGTCATCACCGCTCTGCGAGGCAATTGTAATGTGATGCCGGGCAAATGCCCCTTGCGCGGGACCCCGATCTTTGGCCCTATCGCTGCATGCTCATCCGCGCGCTTTTGATCCTCATGCTCGTCGCGTCCTGTACCGGACGCCCCCTGACGCCTGCGGAAATCGCCTTTTCCCAGAAGATCCACGGCGACCAGCTCGACACCTCCCGGGTGCGCCTGATTGACGGGGCACCCACACGGGCGGTGACGTTCCGGCGCAAGCCGCGCCCGCGCGTGACCTGCCGCGAGTTGATCGTGCCCCCGCCCACCACGGACATCGTGACGGCAAAACCGGCGGCCGTGGCGCTGTGGCAGCGGGTGCTGTTCGACAAGGACTGGTACCTCGAAGATTACGTGCCCGCCTACCCGGACGAGATCAACCTGGTGGCGGCCATGCTGCTGGCGCATGAGCTGACGCATATCTGGCAATGGCAGAACCGCGCGCGCACGGGGTATTCTCCGTTCAAGGCTGCGACAGAGCATCGGTGGGGCCGGTTCGGCACCGATCCCTATCTGTTTGATATCGATAACGATCAGGGCTTTCTCGACTATGGGTATGAGCAGCAGGGTTCAATCGTGGAAGAGTTCGTCTGTTGCCGGGCGCTGGCGCCGCAAGCCCCCCGAACCAAGCGCTTGCACGCGCTGATCAGCCAGGAAATGCCGCTGGCCCCGCTGCCGCAATCGCGGCCCTCGGACGTGCGTCTGCCGTGGGACGGCGTGGAGTTGAATGGCATTTGCGGTTGAGACCGCGAAAGGAGATCACATGGCCCAACACGCGTTGATCATGCTGCTGGCGGGGATTGGCATCCCCATCCTTGCGGCGCTGAACGCAGCGCTTGGCACGCGGCTGGGCAGCCCGACCGCGGCGGCGCTTGTGCTGTTTCTGGTGGCGTTCTCGACCGCCGCAATCGTGTTTGCGGCCACCGGAGCGCATGGGCTGGGGCGGTTGGCCGCGGCGCCAAAGCACCTGTTGCTGGCCGGCGTGCTGATCGCGTTTTACGTGCTGTCGATCACCTATATCGCGCCGCATTTCGGCGTGGGCAATGCGGTGTTCTTCGTGCTGCTCGGGCAGTTGATCTCGGCTGCGGCCATTGACCATTTCGGCCTCTTTGGCGCGCAGGCCACGACGCTCGGAGCGGCGCGTTTGGGCGGCATCGCGTTGATGGCGACCGGCGTGTGGCTCACCCAGCAGGCGTAAGGGTCCTGCCGCTAGACCTCGCCTGCGAGCTCCAGCGCTTGCGCCCATGCCGCCGGGTCGAGCGTTGCGGGGTCTGCGGCACTGCGGCCCTGACCGGGAATGCGTGCGCCATCATCCGCCGCCACAGCCGCCGCCAGCGCCTGCATCCGCGCATCAAAGACATCCGACACGGTCGGATCAATCAAAAGGTAGTACTGCCCCAGATCATGATGCGGCCCCTCCGGCGCCTTGAGCGGTTTGACCTCATGGCTGAGCGTGCCGCCGGTCAGCGCCGCGGCGAGGATTTCCGCCATCAGGCCAAACCCCCAGCCCTTGTAACCGCCCGAAGACACCAGCGCGCCTGCCAGCGCCGCTTCGGGATCCGTGGTCGGGTTGCCATCCGCATCGACGGCCCAGCCCAGCGGGATCGCCTCCCCTGCGGCCTTGGCCATCGTGATCTTGCCCAGCGCAACGGCGCTCGTGGATTGATCCATGTGCAGCGCGAGGCCGCCCTGCCCGTCCGGCACGGAAAAAGCGATGGGATTGGTTCCAATCACCCGCGACTTGCCCCCCGGCGGGGCCACGATGGGGGACGCATTGGTAAAGCCAAGCGCGATCAGACCCTGATCCGCAATCATTTCCGTGAAATAGCCCAGCGACGTGCAGGTATGCGCATGGGTGATGGCAAGGCTCGCCACCCCAAGCTGGCGCGCGGCATCCGTCGCGGGGGCAAGGCCATAGGCAAATGCAGGCTGCGCGAACCCAAAGCCCGCATCCACGACAACGGTTCCGGGGCGGGGCGTCGTGATCTCGGGGGTGACATCGCCCTTGACCCGCCCAGTCTTGAGCTGTGTGCAGTAGCTTTCCAGATAGTAGAGCCCGCAGATCCGGTTGCCGAACGCCTCGGCCCGCGCAACGGCGCGCGCCACCTCTGCGGCGGCAAAACCTTCGGCCCCGTGGCGGACAAGCGCGGCCTGAACAACACGTTCGATTTCTGAAAGGGCAATGGTCGTCACAGGCGATGGTCTCCACTGGGGCAAAGGGCGCGGGCAAGATGCCAGCGCCCCATGTCAGGCCAAAGCCGCACCGGCGTCAAGCGCCGTCTCAGACAGCCGCTGTGGTGCCCGGTGCCTCGGCCCGGACCAATGTGGGATCAATCTCGGTGGTGAGCCCCTGCAACAGGATCGTGGCCCCGGTGGACAATGTAACGGTCACGCCATCCGGGCCAGCGGCCTGTTCCGCGATAGTCACATCTGCGGGTGTGTCGGCTTCGACCACCAGCTCATCGCTGGTCGTATCGAAGTCGGTGATCGTGACCGCGCCGTTTGCATCATCCATCAGGACAAAGCTGTCCGCGCCATCGCCGCCTGTGGCCACATCCGTGTTGCCCAGTGCCAGCGTGTCGTCACCCAGACCACCGTCCAGCGTGTCAGCCTGCGTATCGGAGGCGTCGGCGGCCGAAGATGCGGTCGAGAACAGGATATCATTGCCTGCGGCACCCGCAATCACATCCGCCCCGTCACCGCCGACCAGCGTATCGTTCTGATCATCCCCGGTCAGCGTGTCATCCCCCAGACCGCCGTCATAATTTGCAGCAACACCCGGCCCCGGCGACACGAAGTCGTTGTTGCCGGAGTTGTCGTCACCATCCACCGGCAGCGTCGCGACAGGGACGGTGTCATCCCCCATCATTGTGTCTTCACCGGTCATCGTATCCTCACCGGTCATCGTATCATCGGTCATGAACACAATCGCCTCTGCGGGGATCTCTTCCGAGAGGCCCTGCAACAGGGCCGTCGCCCCGGAGGAGAACGTCACCACAAGCCCACCATCGACGGTTTCCTGACTGGTGACGGTCACGTCGCCTTCGGTTGCGGAATTTACGACCAGCGTGTCATCCGCAGGGTCGAAATCGGTGATCGTCACGGCCCCGGTTTCGCCATTGGCCAGCGTAAAGGCATCGCCGCCATTGCCACCTGTGCCGATATCCGTGTCAGACAGGAACAGGATGTCCGCCCCCTCACCGCCATTGAGCGTATCGGACGCACCGTCCATGCCGCCCCCGTCCAGCGTATCGAGCCCGGACGATCCGTTCAAAAGGTCCGCATCCGCACCACCGAACACGCTGTCCGCGCCCAAACCCGCATTCAGCGTATCGTCGCCTGCGCCGCCAAGGATAACATCATCGTCGCCATTGCCCTCAAGCAGATCCGCCCCGGCAGCGCCTGTCAACGTGTCGTTGCCAGCACCGCCAATGACCTGATCTGCACCGGCCCCGCCCGTGAGGCTGTCTGCGCCTTCAAAGCCGCTGATCGTATCATCGCCCCCCAGCCCGTCGATCACATCCGCCGCCGTCGATCCGGTCAGCACGTCATCCAGAAGATCGTCGCCCGTAAGGTTCACACTCTCGGTTGGTGTGTCGGGGTCAGAGCCGCCATCATCGCCAGCGTCCGCTGGCGTCCCATCGCTGTCATCCAGCAAGGCGACGAGCGGCAGGGCCGTCAAAAGCATAAGGGTCAAAAGCGCGGACATCATACATTCTCCAACAGCGACACGGGCACAAGAACGGGCACCATGACGGGCACAACACGGGCGTTAACCACAATCGCCTAGCACAATTACCGGTTGGACCCTATCCGCGAGGCGAAAACACTCTGTTTCCAAAATGGCGCCGCCCACGGTTCAGCCGGAGACAATCTGGCCCTTTTGCAAGTGCACGATGCGGTCCATGCGCGCCGCCAGTTCGTGATTGTGCGTCGCAATAAGGGCCGCACACTGTCCCGCGCGCACGATATCGACCAGCGTGTCGAACACCTGTGTCGAGGTCGCGGGGTCAAGATTGCCTGTTGGTTCGTCGGCCAGAAGCACCTTTGGTGCGTTGGCCAGCGCGCGGCAAAACGCAACGCGTTGCTGTTCGCCGCCCGACAGCGCACCAGGCCGATGTCCGGCCCGCTCGGCAAGGCCAACGCGGCCCAGCAGGTCACGTGCGCGGTCCTCTGCCTCTGCGCGCGTGGCACCCGCCGCACGCTGCGGCAAGGCAACGTTTTCGATGGCGGAGAATTCGGGCAGCAGGTGGTGGAACTGGTAGATAAAGCCGATGTCGTGGCGGCGTGCCGTGGTGCGCACCCGGTCCGATGCCTGCTCCATCGCCGCCCCCGCCAGATGTACGCTGCCCGTGTCTGGCGTATCAAGCAGACCGGCAATGTGCAGCAACGTGGACTTGCCCGCGCCCGACGGCGCCACCAGGGCCACGATCTCACCCGGCGCGAGCGTCAGGTCAATCCCGCGCAGCACCTCGACGGCATTGGCCGCCCCGGCATTATACGTCTTGCGCACGTCCCGCAGCGCCAGCACCGCCTCACTCATACCGCAGCGCCTCCACCGGGTTCATGCGCGCCGCACGGCGCGCCGGAAAGAAGGTGATGAACCAACTGAGCGCGAGGCTGAGGACAGCGGCGGCGATCACGTCGCCCGGCACAAGCACCGCCGACGGAAAGATAAAGCCGCGCCCTTCGAGGTCCTGCACGCCATTGCCCGTCAGCGTGTTCACCAGCCAGTAGATCCGGTCGATATTGGCGGAAAAAAGCGCGCCCAGCAGGATGCCCGCGACCGTGCCAACCGTCCCGACCCAGGCACCACAGAGGAAAAACACCCGCAGAATGGACCCCTGGCTCAGCCCCATGGTGCGCAGGATACCAATATCGCGGCCCTTGTTCTTGACCAGCATGATCAGCCCCGAAACGATGTTTAGCGCCGCAATCAGCACAAGGATCGCCAGGACGATAAAGATCGCGTTGTCCTGCAATTCCAATGCCCTGAGCATGCCGCCAAACCGGTCCTGCCACGTCCAGCTATAGGCACGTTCACCCGCGGCAACGCGCAACTCGCGCACGACAGGATCAAGGTTTTCCGGATCGCTCAGGCGCAGGTCGATCTGATCCACCGCCCCTTCGCGGTTAAAGAAACTCTGCGCCTCCGCCAGCGGTAGATAAACGCGGCTCTGATCCATGAACGGCTGACCCGTGGCAAAGATATACACGACCTCATAGGCCGAAATGCGCGGTGTGATGCCAAGCGGTGTGCGCGCGCCATCCGGCGAGATCAGCTTGACCCGGTCGCCGATGCCGACACCCAGCTGACCCGCCAGTTGCGAGCCAAGCGCCATGCCTTCGTCAAACCGCTCCAGCGTGCCCTGCTGCCGCGCGGCTCCCGCCACAAGCGGGTATTCCATCAGATCGGCCTGCGTGATCCCGTAGACATCCGCAGGCGCGTTTGAGCCGCGAAAGCTGCCCATGACCTGTGCGCGGACCAAAGGTGCCGCATCCGCCACGCCCGGCACCGCTTCGATCGCGGGCAAAATGTCGGCGTAATCGGTGATAGTCGTGTCGCGGGCACCGCCTTCTTGCTGCACCGCGACATAGCGCAGCTCGATATGCGCATTACCGCCCAGCATCGCATCCACGAAATCCGCCCGCAAACCCGCGCGAACCGCCAGCGTCGCCACAAGTGCAAAGACCGCCAACGTGATGCCGATCAGGCTGATCCACGTCATCGCGCTCACCCCGCCGGTCGCGCGCTTGGCACGCAGATACCGCCATGCGATCAGCCACTCAAACGGGGCAAAGGGTGCGGGCGCTTTGGCCATGATATTTCGGGCTCCTGCTCGGGCTCTGTGTGTCACCCTTGGCGTGGCGGGTGGCCAAGGTCAAGCCTGTGCGCGGCGGCGCCCGAACGGCCACAGGATCAGGCGCAACACCGCCCAAACCGCCACAAGACCCGCCAGAAACCCCGCACTGGCA
The DNA here is from genome assembly GCF_047777875.1 of Tateyamaria rhodophyticola. GTDB lineage: Bacteria > Pseudomonadota > Alphaproteobacteria > Rhodobacterales > Rhodobacteraceae > Tateyamaria. The sequence continues at coordinate 235,998 of NZ_CP180519.1, forward strand.
AATATTGCACCCGCCGTGTTCAAGGGCACCGCGGGCTGATACGCCGCCCATGCTGCCTGTGCCACGTCCCGGTCCGTCATACGGTGCGCGAAATAGGCGCGCATGAACGGCCCGGCATCCTCCAGCATGGCCAGATCCGCCGAGAGCCGGTCATGCCGGGCAAAGGTGCGCCGCATGTCAGCCTGACGCCGTTCGATGAAATCCGTCCCGACCATCTGATCCAGTGCCGCGCCACGGTCCAGCCCTTCGGCCGCGGCCGACGCGTCGAAATCGGCCACCACCTCCGACAGCGCATCCACAGCGCCACCCAGGCGTTGCGTATATTGCTGGGAAAACTCGGGAAACTGCGATGCCGCCGCCCCGCCCATCAGGCCGCCTGCCAATGCCACGGCGCGCAAAATCATGGACCCGCTCCGTACACGGCCCCGGCCAGGGCCGCATCAAGCGCAGACATGCTGTCCCAGTCCACGCACGCATCATAGAGCGCAAGCGCGCTGTGCCTGCCCTCCCAGATCACCGCGAAACTGCCCGTCTCCAGCCGGTTCGGAAAACACAGCGCCCCAAAATGCCAAAAGTTATAGCTGCCGCGAAACGGACGAAACACCATGCCCAAACCGTAATAGGCCCCGCCCCCGATTTCGACATGGGGATAGGCAAAGGGATCCGTACCAATCAGGCTGCCCGGCCCGAAATGCCGGTGCAAAAAGCCAAGATAGCCCGCAGGCGTCGCCTCCAGCCCGCCCCACGGCCCAAAGGCCCCCGAACGCGCGCTTGCGCGGATGTCTAGCGTCAGCCCCAATCGGGGCCAGCACGCCTCGACAAACCCCTGCCCCGTCGCCGCTTCGATCATGAGCGCGAGCAAGGCGTAATTCACGTTGTTGTAGGCATAGCGATTTGGCGCACCCGCAATCCCATCAGCATCCACCAGCACATCGAGGATCGCCGCCGACTTGTGCGCCGTATCGGCATCATCCAGCCAGCCGGGCATCGCGGCTTGCGTCACATCCAGCGTCAGACCCGAACTGTGCGTCACCAATTGTGCCGCCGTCACATCGGGTCCCTTGCCCAACCGATCCGGCAACGTGTCGGACCAGTCAAGCACGCCCTCTTCCACAAGCTGCAAGGCGCAAACGGCCGTGATGGATTTGCTGACACTGGCCAACTCCGCCGCCGTAGCCCCGGCCGTCACCTGCCACGTGCCGTCAACACGCGTCCCGGTTCCGAGCTGCCCCATCGTGGCAACATCCCCGCGCCATTCATCAAACGCGGCCTGCATCCGGTCCCCGACCCCATCCGCCGCCACGGGCAGCGTCATCAGCACCCAAAGGACCGCGGCCCGCACCATGTCAAAGCCAGGTGTGAAAGCTCTGCCGCGCCATCGGTTCCCAATGCTCGGACGTGTGGCTCTTGTGCGGGGCATAGATGTCGATGATCCGCGCCACGGCATCCTTGGGCGACATCTCTTCGCTCTCGCCTGTCCGGCGCGAGGTGAGCTCCACGACACCGTTCTTGAGGCCACGCGGCCCCACCGTGATCCGCCACGGCAACCCGATCAGGTCCATGGTGGCAAACTTGCCACCCGCGCGCTCCTTGCGATCGTCATAAAGCGGCTCAAGACCGGCGGCCTCAAGGCTCTTGTAGAGCTTTTCGCACGCGGCATCGGCCTCATCATCGCCCTGCTTGAGGTTCACGATCCCCACATGGAACGGCGTCACACCTTCGGGCCAGATGATCCCGTTGTCATCATGGCTGGCCTCGATGATCGCCCCCAACAGACGGCTCACACCAATGCCGTGGCTGCCCATATGCACGGGCACCTGCTTGCCATCCGGGCCCTGCACAACCGCGCCCATCGCCTCGGAATACTTGGTGCCAAAGTAGAAAATCTGTCCCACTTCGATCCCCCGCGCCACGCGCCGGCGCTCTTCGGGCACTGCCTCGAACAGCGCCGGATCATGGGTCTCGTCCGTGCGCGCATATTTCGAGGTGAACTCCTCCAGCACACCGGCACATTGCGCCACGTCATCATAATCAATCGCCCGGTCGCCAAAGCTCAGATCCGTGACCGCACTGTCATAGAACACCTCGCTCTCGCCGGTTTCCGCCAGCACAAGGAACTCATGCGTGTCATCCCCGCCGATGGGGCCACTGTCCGCCCGCATGGGGATCGCCTGCAACCCCATTCGCTCATAGGTGCGCAGGTAGCTCACCAGATGCCGGTTGTAGGCATGCAGCGCATCCTCCTTGGTCAGGTCAAAGTTGTACCCGTCCTTCATGTAAAACTCACGTCCGCGCATCACACCAAAGCGCGGGCGGATCTCATCGCGGAACTTCCACTGGATCTGATAGAGCGTCAGGGGCAGGTCCTTGTAGCTCGACACATGTGCCCGGAAAATATCCGTCACCATCTCTTCGGCCGTGGGCGTATAAAGCATGTCGCGCCCGCCGCGATCCTGGAACCGCAGCATCTCTTCGCCATAGGCGTCATACCGCCCGCTCTCGCGCCAAAGATCCGCCGATTGCAGCGTCGGCATCTGGATCGCGATATGCCCGGCCCGCGCCTGCTCTTCGTGCACGATGTCCTCGATCTTGCGCAACACCTTGAACCCAAGCGGCAGCCACGAATAGATCCCCGCCGCCGATTGCTTGATCATGCCGGCACGCAACATCAAACGGTGACTGACGATCTGCGCCTCGCTGGGGTTTTCCTTCAGCACGGGCAGAAAATAACGGCTCAGACGCATGGGCGGACCTCCTGACATGTCGTGCGTGTGCTTAGGCCAAAGCCCTGCGCCCCGCAACGCCTCTTCCCGACTTCTTCTGGCCAGAAATACCATGGGGAGTTTGAGGGGTGAAACCCCTCATCCAAAATCATGGATCGCGCGCGCGTCAGCGCTCAATTTGACAGCGGCGGGGTTGCAGGTTCACGCAAAACCCAGCATCTGTTGACCATCGCAACATCGGAGCGCACATGGCACTGCCAGTACGGGATCAGTTGAAATATTGGGGCTTGGCCACTTTGGCCGTCCTCGTGGTGCTCTATGCACTTGGCGATGTGTTGCTGCCCTTCTTCCTCGGGGCCGCCATCGCCTATTTCCTGGACCCCGTGGCCGACTGGCTCGAGGAACGTGGCCTCAGCCGCGGCATGGCCACCGGGCTGATCACCATCGGTGCGATCTTCATCTTCGTGCTCGGCGCCCTGCTGATCATCCCGACACTGGTGCAGCAAGCCATCCAGCTCTTCAATGTCGCGCCCGAACTCACGCGCAACATCACCACCTTCCTCACCGAACGGTTCCCGAGCCTCGCGGATGAAACCTCCACCATTAGCCAGAGCCTCAAGAGCATCGGCCAGACCGTCTCCGAACGCGGCGGCCAGTTGCTGAATTCCGCGCTGACCTCCGCGGCGAGCCTGCTGAACGTGATCGTGCTCTTCGTGATCGTGCCCGTTGTCGCGGTCTATCTGCTGCTCGACTGGGACCGTATGATTGCCCGCGTCGATGCGCTCCTGCCCCGCGATCACGCCCCCACCGTGCGCCGTCTGGCCAGCGAAGTGGACGGCACACTCGCCGCCTTTATCCGCGGCATGGGCACGGTCTGCATCATCCTCGGGGCCTATTATGCGATTGCGCTCATGCTGGTGGGTCTGCAATTCGGACTTGTCGTGGGCTTCATCGCCGGTCTGCTGACATTCATTCCTTATGTCGGGGCCATCGTGGGCGGCGCGCTTGCCATTGGCCTCGCCCTGTTCCAGTTCTGGGGCGACTGGCACTGGATCGTCCTGGTCGCGGCCATCTTCCAGGTCGGTCAGCTGATCGAAGGCAACGTTCTGACCCCGAAGCTCGTGGGCGACAGCGTCGGATTGCATCCGGTCTGGCTGATCCTGTCGCTGTCGGTGTTTGGCACGCTCTTTGGCTTTGTGGGCATGCTCGTCGCGGTCCCGGTGGCCGCTGCCCTGGGCGTTCTGGTGCGCTTTGCCATCGAGCAGTACAAGAACAGCCTGCTCTATACCGGGCAGTCCGGTCCCGACGACCCGCAAACCGGGGCATAAGGAATGGCCACACAACTGGGCCTTGATCTCCCGGTGCGTCCGGCACTGGGGCGGGACGATTTCCTTGTCGCACCGTCGAATGCCGTGGCCCTCGCCATGCTTGACGACTGGCGCAACTGGGCCAATCACAAACTGGCCCTCACCGGCCCCGAAGGCGCGGGCAAGACACACCTGACCCACGTGTGGGCGGACGCCACCGGCGCACGCATCGTGGCCGCCGCAGCCCTGGCAGATACGGATATCGAGGCACTGGCCCGCACACCCGTCGCCGTCGAGGATGTTGAACAAATCGCCGACAACGCGGACGCGCAAACGGCGATGTTCCACCTGCACAACCTGATGGCCGCCGCGGCGCAACCGCTCCTGATGACCGGCGGCCCGGCCCCGCGCCATTGGGCGCTTGGCCTGCCCGACCTGCAAAGCCGTGTGGATGCCGCAGGCCACGCCCGGGTCGAGGCGCCGGACGACACCCTCCTTGCCGCCGTTCTGGTCAAGCTTTTTGCCGACCGGCAGCTGACCCCGAAACCGGATGTGATCCCGTTCCTGCTTTTGCGCATGGACCGCAGCTTTGCCGCGGCCCGCGACATCGTACATGCCCTCGACACCAGCAGTCTGGCGCAAAAGCGGGCCATCACCCGCGCCTTTGCCGCCGATGTGCTGGACAAGCAGACGCCAAGCGGCGAATAGTCGTCACTCAACCTTCATACTTCTCTGCCATCCGGCCCATCATGACCAATGCAGACTTCCTGAAATCGGAATTTGCGGCGCCCCAAGAGCTGCCTGATTTCGACCCCACCAGCCCCGCGCGGTTCTTCAACCGCGAGCTGAGCTGGCTTGCGTTCAACTGGCGCGTGGTGGAAGAGGCCGAAAATCCACGGGTGCCGCTCCTGGAACGGCTGCGGTTCCTGTCGATCTCTGCCGGCAACCTCGATGAATTCTACACCGTGCGGGTCGCCGGCCTGCGCGAACTGGCCATGGCGGGCAATACCACACCCGCCGCCGATGGCCTCTCGCCCGCTGAACAGATGGTTCTGATCAACGAGGACGCGCGCAACCTTCTGGGCCAGCAACAGCGCATCCTGACTGGCCTCAAGGCCGAGATGGAGGCCAAGGGCATCTCCATCCTGTCTCTCGACGACCTGACGGCAAGCGACCGCAAACACCTCGAAACCGTGTTCCTGACCCGCGTGTTTGCGGTGCTGTCGCCCCTGGCCATCGATCCCGCACACCCGTTCCCGTTCATCCCGAACATGGGCTACGCGCTGGCCCTGCAACTGGAACGCAAATCCGACAAGCGCAGCCTGCAGGCCCTGCTGCCGATCCCTGCGCAAATCGACCGCTTCGTGGCCCTGCCCGGCGACGGTCACCGCTTCCTGCCCCTCGAAGAGCTGTTGGTCCTGCACATCCCCGACCTCTTCCCCGGATACAAACTCAAGGCCCATTTCGGCTTTCGCGTGCTCCGGGACAGCGATCTGGAGGTCGAGGAAGAAGCCGAAGACCTCGTGCGTGAATTCGAGGTCGCGCTGAAGCGCCGCCGCCGTGGTGAGGTCGTCCGCCTGACCCACTCCGCCGGCGCGCCCAAGGCGCTCAAGACCGTGATCATGCGCGAACTGGATGTGACCGAATCCGAAGTGATCGAGCTCGACGGCATGGTCGGCATTTCGGATCTGAGCGAACTTGTGCTTGATGCGCGCCCCGATCTCCTCTGGCCCAGCTTCACCCCCCGCGTGCCCGAACGTGTCACCGATTTTGAAGGCGACATGTTTGCCGCGATCCGGCAAAAGGACATGCTGCTGCACCACCCGTACGAGACGTTCGACATGGTGGTCCGCTTCCTGCAACAGGCCGCACGGGACCCTGACGTGGTCGCGATCAAACAGACGCTCTACCGCACGTCCAAGAAATCGCCCATCGTGGAAGCGCTGTGCGAGGCCGCCGAAGACGGCAAATCCGTCACCGCACTGGTGGAACTCAAGGCCCGCTTTGACGAGGCCGCCAATATCCGCCAATCCCGGCGGCTGGAACGGGCGGGCGCGCACGTGGTCTATGGCTTTCTCGACCTCAAGACTCACGCCAAGATCAGCACGGTGGTGCGCCGTGAGGGCGACGAACTGGTGACCTACACCCATTACGGCACCGGCAACTACCACCCCGGCACGGCCCGCATCTATACCGACCTGTCTTTCTTCACGGTGGACGCCAAACTGGGCCGTGATGCAACCAAGGTCTTCAACTACCTGTCGGGCTACGCGCCGCCCGAACATCTCAGCAATCTCGCCATCTCGCCCACGACGCTGAAACCGCGCCTGCTCGACATGATCGCCGCCGAGGCGGATCACGCCCGCGCAGGCAAGCCCGCAGAAATCTGGGCCAAGATGAATTCCCTGATCGACAGTGAGGTGATCGACGCGCTCTATGCCGCCTCACAGGCAGGCGTAAAGATAAGCCTCGTGATCCGTGGCATCTGCGGCGTGCGCCCCGGCATCAAGGGCCTGAGCGAGAACATCCGCGTCAAATCCATCGTTGGCCGGTTTCTGGAACACAGCCGCATCGTCTGTTTCGGCAACGGCCACGGATTGCCCTCGAAAAAGGCGCGTGTGTTCATATCCTCCGCGGACTGGATGGGCCGCAACCTGAACCGCCGCGTGGAGACGTTGGTGGAAATCGAAAACGCAACCGTCAAGGCACAGATCGTGAGCCAGGTGATGGCCGCAAACCTCGCCGATGTCGCCCAAAGCTGGGTGATGGGTCCCACCGGCAAATTCACGCGCCCGGACCTGCCTGAAGGCGTCTTTGCCTTTAACTGCCACCGCTTCTTCATGGAAAACCCGTCCCTTTCAGGACGCGGATCCGCAGGTGCTGCAGACGTGCCGAAACTGACCCACACAGAAGACTGACGCGCCTGTCCCGGGGTCGGTGGGCGGGCGCCTTTGCGCAGCAAACAGAGCCGCCCACCGACCTCAACTGTGCTCTTCGGCAGCCGTGGCGGCCAGCGCGCGGTTATACGCCTTGAGCGCATCCACATGGAACAGGCAGCCCTGCAATTCCGGGGCCGCATTTTCACCGGTCAGCGTCACCACCGGCACAAACGGCACCATCGTCCGGTCAAAGATCGGCATGGCCACCTCAAGCGTCGCCGCCGCATCCACGTATATGCCGTCGCCGATCAACTCCCAGGCGCGCCCCTCATCCGCCCCCCGCGGATCATCGAGGGAGCGCATCACCGAACTGACCCGGAACATCGCCAGCAAATATGCCTGCGGTCCCGCGGCCAGATGCACGCCCTTGCGCTCGATCTGCGTCAGAAAGAACGACCGATCCACCAGCCGCGATGACAGCGCCGTCGACATCGATACCGCCACCATCACCGCCAGCCCGGTCTGCCAGTCCCCGGTCAACTCAAACACGATCAGCGTTGTCGATATCGGCGCCCCCAAAACGGCCGCCGCCACCGCGCCCATGCCCGCCAGCGCATAAAGCGTCTCGGACCCCGACACGTCCGGGAATATCCCCGTCGCCACAAGGCCAAAGGCCAGCCCCGTCAGCGCACCGATCATCAGGGACGGCGAGAACACCCCGCCCCCCATGCGCCCGGCCATCGTCACCGCAACCGCCGCCGTCTTGAGCACCACAAAAATCACAACCTCGTTCAACGCCAGCTGTCCCGTCAGCGCAAGCGATGTGGTCTCATAACCGACCCCGATGATATGCGGATAGAATATCGCCATCCCCCCCAGGAGCAGCCCGGCACAGGCCGGGCGCAACCAGCGTGGCATGCCGATACGCTGTTGCAGCGCCGTACCGATATCATCGGTCCAGAAAATCGCCCGCATCAGCACCACGGCCACCAGACCACACATCAGCCCCAAGAGCAGGAACGCGGGCAACTCCTGATAAAACACCAGCGTATTGCCCTCCGGCAGCATGAATTCCGTCACATCGCCGTATTCCAGCCGGTTGATCACCGTGCCTGCCACACTCGCAATGACGATGGGCGCAAATGCGTGTACCGCAAAATGCCGCAACACAACTTCGAGCGCAAAAAGCGCCCCGGCGATGGGCGCGTTGAAACTGGCCGACACCGCCGCCGCCACCGCACAGCCCAGAAGGTCGCGCCCGGTGATCCCGTCGGCCTTGATCCACCGGCACACCTTGGTGGAGATCACGGCCGCGATGTGCACCACCGGCCCCTCCCGCCCCGTCGATCCGCCCGAGGACAGCGTGATGAAACTGGCAAAGGCCGACGCCACGCCCGCGCGCGTGCTGACCCGCCCGTCCCGCAGGGCCGCGCCCTCGATCACGTCCGCGACGCCGCGCGCCACGCCGTCTTTGGTAAACAGATGCAGGATGATGCCCGTCGCCAATCCGCCAATCACCGGAATGATCAGGATCAGGTACCACGGCAGCGACGACGCAAAACTGTGCAGATACTGAACGTCCTCGGTGCCATAGAGCCACGCCTGCAACGCCTCGATCCCCTTGCGAAAAAACAACGCGGCGAACCCCGCAGCAATCCCGATCGCAAGGGCGATGAACCAGAACTGGATCTGGCTGGGGCCGCGGTGACGCAACAACATCCAGCCGTCGCGACAGATCGTGACAACGTTCAGAACGGGCTGTGGTGTTGGCAGGCGGGCCATGGGGATGGGCCTGAAAAAGACAGTTGCCCGAGAACCTTAGGCTGAGTCGCGACCCGGAGGAAAGGGACGGCGGGTGCGCGATCTGTCACATTCCCGTTTAGCGTGCACGCTCGCCATCCAGAAGGGCACGCGCAGCGCCGCGTGCCTCATCTGTAATCGTATCGCCCGACAGCATGCGCGCAATCTCGTCCACCCGCTCGGGCGCATCCAGCGGCACGACCTGCGACGTGGTCATGCCCGCCTTGACCGATTTCTCCACTCGCCAGTGATGCGCGCCGAGGGCCGCAACCTGCGGCGAATGGGTGACCACCAGAACCTGGCCCGTCGCCGCCAGCGCGGCCAGCCTGCGCCCCACCGCATCCGCCGTCGCACCGCCCACGCCCCGGTCAATCTCGTCAAAGATCAGGGTCACGCCATCGCGACCGCCTTGCAAACACACCTTCAGCGCGAGCAGAAAGCGGCTCAACTCGCCGCCCGACGCGATCTTGGCCAGCGGCCCGGCCGGCGCGCCGGGATTGGTGGCCACGGTAAAGGCCACCGCATCGCGCCCCTCCGGGCCCGGTTCGTCCTCTGTCACCTGCGTCTCGAACACCGCCCTCTCCATCTTGAGCGGGGCAAGCTCTTGCATCACGGCCTTGTCGAGCCGCGCCGCAGCCTTGCGCCGCCGCGTGCTCAGAGCGGTTGCAGCGGTGTCATAGGCTGCTTCGGCATCACGCACAGCCGTCCGCAACGCCGCCAGATCCGCATCACCCGCATCCAGCGCATCCAGCTTGGCGCGCAAGTCCTGCGTCAGGGGTGCCAGATCATCGGGCGCCACATCATGTTTGCGGGCCAAGCCACGCATGGCGAACAATCGTTCCTCAGTCGTCTCCAGATCCGACGGATTGAACGACAACTGATCCAGCGCGGACGCAATCCCGTCGCTGGCATCCCCCAGCTCCGCCAAGGCGCGCGACAGGGCGGCCAGCGGCGCATCCAGCAGCCCGTCCGCCTGATCCGCCACCCCCTCGAGCCAGCGCATCGCATCACCCACGGCGCCTTCGGCCCCATCATATCCGACGGCCTGATGGGCACGCGCCACATCCTCGCGCGTGCGCTCCGCGCCCTGCATCAACCGCCGTGCAGCATCCAGCTTGGCCTCTTCGCCCGGCTGCGGGTCCATCGCCTCCAACTCGGCCACCGCGTGGCGCAGAAACTCTTCTTCGTCCCGAATGGCCGCCATGGCGGCCTCTGCCGCATCCAGCGCCTTGCGCGCCTGCCCCACGGCGCGCCACGCCGCACGACAGGGTGACACATCCACGGACGCAAACGTATCGAGAATGGTCCGGTGCCCACGCGGGTTCAAAAGACCCCGGTCATCATGCTGGCCATGCAGTTCGATCAGCGTCTCCGACAGCGCCCGCAGCACCTCACCAGAACAGCGCCGGTCGTTGACCCAGGCGGTCTTGCGCCCTTCGGCGGTGTTGACCCGGCGCAGGATCAGCTCATCCTCGATCGGCAACCCCGCCTCTTCGAGCACCGCAAGCGCCGGATGCCCGTCGCTGAGTTCGAACCACGCGGTCACTTCGCCCTGTGCCGCCCCCTGTCGCACCAGATCCGCCCGCCCGCGCCAGCCCAGCACAAATCCAAGTGAATCGAGCAGAATCGACTTGCCCGCACCCGTCTCACCGGTCAGCACGTTCAGCCCCGGCTGGAAGCTCAGTTCCAACCGGTCGATGATCAGCATGTCCGAAATATCGAGACCGCGCAGCATCTCACACCCATCCCTGCAAGGCGAGGCATCCGCTGCCCCGATCTGCCTGTCTCAGAGCCAACGACCCCGGATGGTCTGCCGATATACCTGCGCCAGCCAGCTGTTGCCAATGGCACGTGGCCGCAGCCCCTGCCCGGTCAACAGGTTGAAGCTGTCCTGGTACCAATCCGTGGATTGGTAGTTGTGACCCAGAATCGCGGCTGCCGTCTGCGCCTCCTCGACCAGACCCAGCGACAGGTACGCCTCCACCAGTCGGTGCAGCGCTTCGGGCGTGTGTGTCGTTGTCTGGAAATCCTCAACCACAACCCGGAACCGGTTGATCGCGGCAGTATAATGATCCCGGCGCAAGTAATAGCGACCGATCTCCATTTCCTTGCCCGCCAGATGGTCAAAGGCGAGGTCAAATTTCAGGATTGATGTCTTGGCATATTCGCTGTTTGGATAACGTTCGATCACGTCGCGCAGCGATTGCAGCGCCTGAAATGTCAGCCCTTGGTCGCGGCCCACTTCGTCGATCTGGTCATAATAACTGAGCGCCAGAAGGTACTGCGCATAGGCCGCATCGTCATCGGTTGGATAAAAGTCGATGAACCGCTGTGCCGAAGAGCGGCTGTTGGGGTAGTCCTTGTCCTGATGATAGGAAAAGGCCTGCATGATCAACGCCCTGCGCGCCCAATCCGAATACGGGTACAGCCGCTCGATCTCGCCGAAATAGAATGCCGCGTCCGTCGGATCGCCTTCTTCCAGCTCGAATTCGCCGCGTTCAAAAATCTGTTGTGGCGAAAAATTCTCAAGCGGGATCTCTTCCCGGTTGAAGAAACCGCCCGTGGTCGGCCGGTCATTCCGGTCACCGCAGGCTGTCAGGCCAACCGTCGCAGCCAACATCACCGCTAGACCGATTTTCGACGCGCCAAAGATCATGCCGTGCCATCCCATTTCTGCTCACCACTGCTCACATCGAAGCCGTTGGTTGTCTCTAGCACAAAGGGTTGGGTGGGGAAAATGACGTTTTTGCCCTGATCACGCAACCGCGGGGATCTCGTCCCAGACGAGGCCGTAGCCCGGCAGTCGTTTGGCGGTCTCTGCGTCACACGTGATCATGCGCACCGCGTCCGGCGTGGCAAAAAGCGTGCGCAACAGCTGGTTGGTCAGCGTGTGCCCCGCCCGCGTTCCGACATAGTGGCCAATGATCGGCGCACCGGCCAGCGCAAGATCCCCAAGCGCGTCCAGCATCTTGTGGCGCACAGGTTCATCCGCATGGCGCAGCCCGCCTGGGCTTGTCACCCGGTCACCGCTGAACACCACGGCGTTCACGCCCGGCGCACCACCCAGGGCCAGGCCGTTGGCCTGCATTTGTGCCACGTCGCCTTCACGACAGAACGTCCGGCTGTCGCTGAGTTCGCGGGCAAAGCTGCCGTTGGACATGTTCAGCGACTTGAACTGACGCCCGATGGCGCGGTCGGCAAAGTCGATCTCGAAATCAATGCGCATGACGTCGCTCGGACCGATGGAGGCGGTCGCCTCGCCAGAGGTGACCGACACGGTTTTGAGTACTTCAAAAGCGCGCACGGGCGCCGGAAGGCGGCGCAGGCCGCGCTGTACGATCCCGCGCACAAAAGTTACGGCCGATCCGTCGAGAATCGGCACTTCGGGACCGTCAATTTCGATCAGTGCATTGTGCACGCCACAGCCTGCAAGTGCTGCCATGATGTGCTCAACCGTTCCGACGGTCACGCCGTCGTCACCCACCAACGTGGTGCACAAAGGCGACTGGCGCACGACGTCCCACCGGGCCGCGATGAGGGGTGCGGTGGCCAAGTCCACGCGCTGGAACCAGATCCCATGCTCCGCAGCCGCCGGACGGATCGTGACCCGCGCAGGCTTGCCCGAATGCAAACCGCATCCGGTAAAGGAGATTGGAGATTTGACCGTTGTTTGCACGAACCCACCCACGTCGTGTTGCGTTAGGTGTCAGAGTTAGGATGTTAACCTGTCGGTCACAACTCAATCTTTGCAACCGTCTGAAACATGGCGGTAACATCGCGGAAACACGTGTCAGGAACCGCCGCAACCCTTTGATATACAACGAAAAAGGGCCGCATCTCTGCGGCCCTTCGATCACAAATGTGAGCGGTATCAGTTCGCTTGACGCCGCAGGAAGGCGGGGATTTCAATCCGCTCCTGGTCAGGGTCTGCCGCCTCGGTCGGCTGCGGCGCAGGGGCTGGCGCAGGGGCGGTGCGCGCCGCCTGAACCGGTGGTTGCTGCCGCGCGGCACGCTCGGGCGCGCCGGGTGCTTCTGCGGAACCGGTCATGCGGTTGATCAGCGAGTTGATACCAAAGCGCGGCTTTTCCGCCGGATCGGCTGCGGTGGCTTCGGGCTGCTGTGGCGCGCCGCCACCGGCCCGTTGCGTTGCCGCACGCAAGCGTGCGAGCGCCTCGGGGGACGGTGTGCCGGGCGCTGGTGCGCGCGGTGCCACAAACTCATCGGCTGGGGTCTCAGGCGTCGGCTCAAACGCTGCAACCTGCGGCTGGTAGGCGGGCGGCGGCAGGCCGTCATCCGCAGCGGCGGGTGCGTCGTCCACAAAGATGTCTTCCGCCATCTCTTCTGCTGCGGCCTGCTGCACGTCGAGGCCCTGGAACAGCGATGGCTCCTCTGCGGCTTCGGCAACGGCGGCAGGGGCCGGTTCGGGGATCGGGTCCGCCGCAATCGGCGCAGGCTCTGCGGGGGCTTCTGCACTGACCGTCGGTGTGAGCGGTGCGGCCATCGACCGGCGCGGCACGGGAATGTCGGTCTGCACGTCGGATGCGTCGATGCCGGTGGCCACGACGCTGACGCGCATCATACCTTCCATCGCCGTGTCGAGGGTCGAACCCACGATGATGTTGGCGTCCGGATCCACTTCTTCGCGGATGCGGTTGGCCGCCTCGTCCAGTTCGAACAGGGTCAGATCGTGTGCGCCGGTGATGTTGATCAACACGCCCTTTGCGCCACGCAGCGAGATTTCGTCCAGCAGCGGGTTGGCAATCGCTTTTTCCGCAGCCTGGATCGCGCGATCTTCGCCATCGGCCTCGCCGGTGCCCATCATCGCCTTGCCCATCTCGTCCATCACGGCACGCACATCGGCAAAGTCGAGGTTGATCAGGCCCGGACGCACCATCAGGTCGGTCACGCCTTTGACACCCTGGTACAGCACGTCATCCGCCATGCTGAACGCTTCGGTGAACGTCGTCTTTTCGTTGGCGAGGCGGAACAGGTTCTGGTTCGGGATGATGATCAGCGTGTCGACCATCTTTTGCAGCGCTTCCACACCGTCCTCGGCCTGACGCATACGCTTGGCCCCTTCGAACTGGAAGGGTTTGGTCACCACGCCAACCGTCAGAACGCCCAGCTCGCGGGCCGCTTGTGCGATGATTGGCGCAGCGCCTGTCCCGGTGCCGCCGCCCATCCCGGCGGTGATAAAGCACATGTGCGCACCCGCCAGATGATCGACGATCTGCTCAATCGATTCTTCGGCTGCGGCGGCGCCAACGGTGGCACGGGCCCCCGCGCCGAGGCCTTCGGTCACCTTGATGCCCAGCTGCACCCGGTTGGTGGCCGCGGATTGTTGCAGCGCTTGCGCATCGGTGTTTGCGACAACGAATTCGACGCCATCCAGCTGTTTTTCAATCATATTGTTCACAGCGTTGCCGCCGGCCCCGCCCACACCAAACACGGTGATACGGGGTTTCAACTCGTCATGCCCTGGCATCGAAAGGTTTAAAGTCATCGCAATTTCCGCCTGTCTGGTTTGCCGCGTTCGCGGGTGTTTTTGTGCCTAAACTGCCGCAAGACTACCCAACTGTGGCCGAAACGTCACCCTAAAATCGCAAAATCGCCCCAAAATATGGGCAATTTCTTGCCTTTTTGCCCCGCATGTCCACGGCGCGGCGATATCTGGGGGTTACCAGTTGTCGCGGAACCATTTCACCGCGCGGCGCAGGGAGCGCGCCGGGTAGCGGTCGTGGGGGATGTCAAAGTCCCACCACTCGTCCTGCGGATGCGCTGCAAAGAGCGCGAGGCCAACGGCAGAGGCAAAACCGGGCCCCGTTGCCGCCTGCGGCAAGCCGTGTACGCGCAGAGGCCGCCCCAACCGCACCTGCTGGCCCAGGATTTTCGAGGCCAGCCCATCAAGGCCGGGGATCTGACTGCCACCACCGGTCAGCACGATCTGCTGGCTTGGCAGATGGTCGAACCCTGCGGCGTCCAGACGGGCGCGTACCTCTTCGAGGATCTCTTCCACACGCGGGCGCATGATGCCGATCAGCTCGGCCCGGCTCGCTGTGCGGCGATCATGTTCGTAATCACCAGTGTCGCCACCGATCTCGATCATCTCGCGGTCATCCATGCCGGTGGCGTGCACGCCGCCATAGAATGTCTTGATCCGTTCGGCATTGGCCATCGGCACCTGCAGGCCCATGGAAATGTCCGAGGTCACGTGATCGCCACCCATGCGCACGGTGTCGGCGTAAATCATGTGCTTCTTGATAAAGATCGAAACGCCAGTCGCCCCGCCACCCAGGTCAATGCACGCCGACCCAAGTTCCTGTTCATCCTCAACCAGCGCGGCAATCCCCGACGCATAGGCCGAGGACGCAATCCCGGCCAGTTCCAGGTCACAGCGTTTGATGCAATGGGCCAGATGCTGCACCGCCGCCGCTTCGACCGTCAGCATGTGCAGATCAACGGCAAGGCTGTTGCCAAGCTGGCCGCGCGGGTCCGAAAGACCCGACCGGTTGTCGAGCGCAAAGTTCACCGGCTGTGCGTGCAGCACCTCGCGGCCCGTCCCGATCTCGGGCACGTCACACCGCGACAGGACACGTGCCACGTCGTCTTCGGTGACAAGCTGGCCTTCGAGGTCAATCTGCGCGTCGAGGCCGTAGCTGCGCGGCTCTGCCCCGGCAAAACAGGCGATCACGTGATCGACGCGGATACCGGCCATCTTTTGCGCGGCCTGCAATGCGGTGCGAATGGCGCGCTCGGTCTCTTGCATCGCGCAGATCTCACCAAAGCGGACCCCGCGACTGCGCGTGGTCGCGGCCCCAATGACCCGAAAGCCCGATTGCCCGGCGAGCGACCCAATCTCGCCCTCTTCACCCAGCTTGGTCGTGCCGTCGAACCGCAGCACGAGGCAGGCGATCTTGGAACTGCCCACATCGAGAATGGCGACCACGCCGCGCTGCATGGCAATCTTGCGCATATGGCGCATCGAGCGTTGGGAGGCATAAAGGTCGGTCATCACACACTACTCATTGGTCAAATTCAGCGCGCGGATGCGCCACCATTCTTCGGTCGCATTCTGCGTCATGCGCACGGTCGGGCGATCCGAAAGGCGCAGGTCGATGCGGGACACATCGCGGCTCAGAACCTCCTGCGCATTCTCCAGCGCGATCACGCGTTCGAGGGCCTGTACCGGGTTTTCGGCAGGCAGCAGGATGCGTTGGTCGCGGTCCAGAACCACGTCCCAGCGGCGGTCACCCAAACGCACCAGCCCGCGCAACCGGTCGCCCAAGGGGGCCGCCGCCTGCACCAGAGCCAGCGCTTGCGGGACATGGTCCGGAGCGCCCTCACCGGCAAGGACCGGCAGATCAGGGCGCGCGGCGCGGCCCGAGACTTCGGCAAATTGCACGCCCGCCCGGTCGATCAGGTAAAGACCGTCCGCCGTGCGCCAGATCGCAGCGGCCGTGCGCGGTGTTACGTCCACCTGCAACACGCCGCCCGGACGGATGCGAATGGACGCAGCTTGAACCGGGGGCATTTCGGTCAGGGTGCTGCGGATCGCCTCCAGGTCGAGATCAAAGGACGAGATCGGGAAATCCAGCGGCACCGCCTCGCGGATCGCCGCGCTGAGCGGCGCGTCCGTTCCGTCCACGGCCATGAGGTTGACCATGAATTCCGGGCGCTCTTCGATGCTGGCCCGGATTTCGGCGATCTTGTCTGTCACCAGCGTCTGGTTTTCGGGCACCGACAGCCACCACGACGCCCCGCCAAACGTCAGCGCAAAGGGCAGACCGACGCGCACCCCAAATCGAAACAAAGGCGTGAGCATCAGCCGTTGCAGCCGCCAGGCCCAGCGGGACGGGGCGGGATCGCGTCTCATCTGTGGCACGATGCGTCCTCCACCATCCACGCGCACAGCTCGCCAAAGGAGATGCCCGCCACCTGCGCCTGTTCCGGCGTCAGCGATGTGGGCGTCATGCCCGGCTGCGTGTTCGTCTCCAGCAGGATCAGGCCCGCGGCCCCCCTGCCCTCGTCCCAGCGGAAATCCGTCCGGCTCACACCGCGACAGCCAAGCGCGTTATGCGCACGCACGGCGTAGTCCTGGCACAGTTCGAAAATCTCGGTGGGCACGTCCGCTGGCACTTCATGCCGGCTGCCGCCCATCTTGTACTTGGCGTCATAGTCGTACCAACCGTCGGTGATGATGTCCGTCACGCCAAGCGGACGCGTGCCCATCACCGTGGTGGTCAGCTCACGTCCCGGCGCAAACGCCTCGACCATCACGTGGCCCGGCATGTCCTCGGCCAGTTGCGGCGGCCCGTTTGCGTCCTCGTGCACAAGGTACACGCCGACGGATGACCCTTCGTTGTTCGGTTTGACGACATAAGGCGGCTGCATCACATGGCGCGCGCGCACGTCTTCGGCAGGCGCGATCATGCTGTCGACAACCGGCAATCCGGAGGCGCGGTACACGTCCTTTGTCCGCTGCTTGTCCATCGCCAGCGCCGAGGCCAGCACACCGGAATGCGAATACGGGATGCCCAGCCATTCGAGCATCCCCTGCACACAGCCGTCTTCGCCCCACCGCCCATGCAGACAGTTGAGCACCGCGTCCGGCTCAATAGATTGCAAAACGGCACAAAGGTCGGGGCCTGCATCGACCTCGACCACTTCGTACCCTCTGTCCCTCAGCGCGGCGGCGCAGGGCTTACCACTTGCCAGTGACACTTCGCGCTCAGCCGAAGGGCCACCCATCAACACCGCCACTTTGGGGGACGACCTGCTCGTCCGACCGCCCATGTGCCTCTTGTCCCGGAACGCTTTTGCGCGCTCTCGTTCATTTGCCGATTTTTCGGCGTTTGCCTCGCGCCGTGATCCTAGCCGGGATCACCAATGCGCATAATTTCCCATTCTAGCGTGATCCCGCTGGAATCGTAAACCTTTTTCCGCACCTCTTCGCCCAATCCTTCCAGATCGGCCGCTGTGGCTGCCCCGGTGTTGATCAGGAAGTTGGAGTGCTTTTCGCTCATCTGCGCGCCACCGCGTGTTGCACCGCGCATGCCTGCGTCGTCGATGACCTTCCACGCTTTAAGATCATGCACATCGTCCGCCTGCCCCGTCGACGAAAAGCCCGCCGGGTTGCGAAAAGTGGAACCGGCGCTGCGATCCTTGGTGGGTTGGGTCGCGTCCCGCTTGGCCAGCTGATCCTCCATCCGCGCGATCAGCGCTTCCGGATCATCGGGCGGCGCGCGGAAGGTGGCGGAAATCAGCACTGCGCCTGTCGGCAGATCGCTCTGGCGGTAACGGAAATTCAGGTCACCGGGGCCAAGCGTCGCCCGCGTGCCGTCCCGCAAAATGACATCCGCGCTTTCGAACACATCTGCCGTGTAGGACCCGTAACAGCCCGCATTCATCCGCACTGCACCGCCGACAGAGCCGGGGATCGTGCGCAGGAATGTCAGGTCCAGCCCCGCCTCTGCCGCCTTGCGCGCCACGTGCGCATCAAGTGCTGCGGCACCTGCCGTAACGCGGTTGCCGTCAATCTCGATCCCGTTGAACCCGCGCCCCAGCTTGATCACCACCGCGCGCAGCCCCCCGTCGCGCACGATCAGGTTGCTGCCGACGCCCATGGGGAACACCGGCACATCCGGGTCCAGACGGGTCACAAAATCAACCAGATCATCCGCATCCGCGGGCAGGAACACGAAATCCGCCGGTCCCCCCACCCGCAGCCATGTCAGCCCGGACAGATCGCGTTGCGGCATGATGGAACCGCGCACATCAGGAAGGGTGTAAGTCATGAACGCGGCATGGCGCGCCGCAGCGCCGAGGTCAAGATGCCCCCGACCGGCGGCGCAACAACAGGCAGACCATGCCCCCGGCCAGCAGCCCGGCGCCAAGCGGCGGCGGCACAAGCAGCAGCAGCGCCGCACTGGCCGCACTTGCCGGGACCAACATGCCCGTCAGGGCAGCCAGCGTCAGCCCGACACAGATCAGGATCAGCCCGACCCACAGCAAAAGGCGAAACCGGCGCACCAGCACATAGCCAATGGCAACCCCCGCTCCCAGACCAGCCGCTGCAAGCCCGGCAATCATCGCTGCACCCGCCCACGGACCCAGCGGCTGAGATAGATCACTGGCCAGCGCAGCACACTCATCCCCGCCGCCAGAACCAGAAGGCCGATCCACGGCCCGTGCTGCCAGGTGACAAATCCAAGGATCGGGATACCGATCCCAATCAGCACATAGGCATTGGTCCAGTGATTGTCCTTGCTCGGGAACATCGCGATGACATTGGCCGCGGCGGCCCAGAGACAGGTAAGGATCAGCGACAGGCTCATTCCCGCAACTCCTTGGGTAATTGCGGGTTCTGGCCCCGCGCCTTTGCCCAGACATAGCGCAGCGGGTTGCGGAACATCGACACGAATGCCGCCAGCGCCAGAACCCCCGCCCACCAGGCCACGGCCACTCCGATCCACAGGATCAGGAGCGGTGCGGCAATCATCAGCGCGATGCCGGGCACATATTGACGCCGCATCGGCAGCATCGCGACGACCGTCGCGGCAAACACCCACGCAAGACAGGCCCACAGGATCATGGCTGCTCTGCCCCCGCGCGGCGCTGCCGCAGGGCCCGCCCCAGCAGACCGCCGACGAAAAAGGAAATCATTGCCGGAACGGCCAACATGGCCGCAAACAGCACAAGGATCAGCGCCAGTTCACCGGCCAGCAGCACGCCCGCGACACAAAGCACGGCCAGCAGACCGGCACAGAGCCACAACGCTGCCCGGAACAGCCCCTCAAGCCCGGCAAAGGTGACAAGCGCCCCCACCGGTAAACCGATCAGACCGACGGACCCGATGGCCAACATCTCGAGCCCAGACGGACCGAAGGAGTCGCCTTCGTTGAAACCGGCCAAAACGGGGCGCGCCACGCAAATTGCGGCGGCGACCAGAATCCAGCAGCGCGTGCTCACGCGGCGCCCTTTTGCAAACGGCCCGGCAGGCCGTTGGCCCATGTGCTGATCGTACCGGCGCCAAGGCACACAACCATGTCACCGGGCCGCGCCTGTTCCCGGACGAGGCGTTCGAGGTCGTTTTCGTCTTGAACCGACCGCGCATGGCGGTGGCCGTGGCGGATGAGACCTGCGACCAGATCGTCGCGCGACGCGCCTTCAATCGGGTCTTCTCCGGCGGAAAACACATCCGCGATCCCCACCACATCCGCATCGTTGAAACAGGCGCAGAATTCATCGAAATGATGCGACAGCCTCGAATACCGGTGCGGTTGGTGCACGGCGATCACGCGCCCGTCCGTCGCCTGACGGGCGGCCTTGAGCACGGCGGCAATTTCCACCGGGTGGTGGCCGTAATCGTCGATGATCGTCACGCCCTCAACTTCGCCCACACGGGTAAAGCGACGGTTGACGCCCCCGAAATTCTTGAGCGCGGTGCGGATTTCATCCGCTTTCATGCCCAGATGGCGCGCCACAGCCACCGCCGACAGCGCGTTGGACACGTTGTGGTCCCCGGGCATGGGCAACGAACACCCTTCGATCACCTGATCCTCGGCCTGCAGGGCGATGTCGAAATGCGCCACCCCGGCCTCATAGGTCAGGTTCATCGCCCGCACATCCGCCTGTGCGTTGAAGCCATAGGTTGTCACGCGTCGGTCAGTGATCTTGCCCACGAGGCTTTGCACATCCGGGTCATCGGTGCAGCACACGGCCAGCCCGTAGAACGGAATGTTCGACACAAAATCATAGAACCCACGGTGCAGCGCCTCTTCGGTGCCCCAGTGTTCCATATGCTCGGGGTCGATGTTCGTCACAATAGCGATGGTCGCGGGCAAGCGGTTGAAGGTGCCGTCGCTTTCGTCCGCCTCGACCACCATCCATTCGCCATCACCCTTGCGCGCGTTGGAGCCATAGGCGTGGATGATCCCACCATTCACCACCGTCGGATCAAAGTTCCCCTCATCCAGAAGTGCCGCGACCATCGTGGTGGTTGTCGTCTTGCCATGTGTTCCGGCCACCGCGATGTTCGAGCGCAGGCGCATCAGCTCGGCCAGCATCTCGGCCCGGCGCACGATCGGCAGGCCGCGCGCGCGGGCCGCATCGAGTTCCGGGTTGCCGGGTTTGATCGCGGACGAGATCACGACCACTTCGGCCTCTTCGACATTCTGCGCCCGCTGCCCTTCGAAGATATGCGCGCCCAGTTCGGCCAGTCGGTCCGTGATCTTGGAGGTCTTGAGGTCGGACCCCTGCACCACATAACCGTGGTTCAAAAGCACTTCGGCGATACCCGACATGCCGATCCCGCCGATGCCAACGAAATGAATGGGGCCCACGTCTCCGGGCAGTTTGGTGGCGGCGTTCATGGCGTCCCTTTCTGGCTAAGGGTTTCGACGAGGGTCACAAGGCTTTCGGTGGCGTCGGGGCGCGCGACGCTCAGCGCGGCATTGGCCATCTGTGTGGCGCCGCCGGGATTGTCCAGCACCATTGCAATCTGTGCCGCAACGGCATCCACGTTCAGCTGGCTTTCCGGGATCAGAATGGCGGCACCTGCATCAACCAGACCGCGCGCATTGGCGGTCTGATGGTCACCGGTGGCGGCGGCATAGGGGATCAGGATCGCAGGACGCCCGATCACCGAGATATCGGCGACGGACGATGCGCCCGAGCGCGAGATGATCAGCTGGGCCTCGGACATGCGGCGCGGCACGTCCTGAAAGAACGGCTGCACGTCGGCCTTGATCCCGTGTTCGTCGTAGAATGCGCGCACGCGCTCTTCGTCCTCGCCCCGGGCCTGATGGCTGACGCGCAGGTTTTGCAGACGCTCCATGGGCAGTTGCGCAATGGCGGGCGGGATCACGTCGCTGAGAATGCGCGCGCCCTGACTGCCGCCGATCACGAGGATCTCCATCGGGTAATCCCCCGGCGCGATATATCCCGCACCCGCCCGGTCCAGAACCGCGCCGCGCACCGGGTTGCCCACATGGGTGCCCTCGACCCCGTCGGGCAGGTCGGTGGGCCATGTGCCACAGGCCACCACATCCACCCGCTTGGAAAAGAGCGTGTTGACCCGCCCCAGAATGCCGTTTTGTTCATGGATCATCCGCGGCAGGCGCAAAAGCGTCGCCGCCGACATGGCCGGGATCGTCGGATACCCGCCAAAGCCCACCACAACCGCAGGCCGGTCGCGCATCAGCTTGACCGTGGCCGACAGGATGCCGCCCGCGATGCGGAACGGCACCAGCGCCTTGGCCAGCAGACCGCCACGGGCAAAGGTGGCGGATGATATCTGTTCAATCTCGGTCGAATGGGGGAACCCGCCGGTATAGCGCGCGCCGCGCGCATCGGTGCTCAGCTTGACCCGCCAGCCCTTCTTCAACATCGCCTCGGCCAGCGCCTGGGCCGGGAACATGTGCCCGCCCGTACCGCCAGCCGCGATCAGAAGAAGCGGCGCGCTCATCGCCGCCCCCGCAGCAGGTCGCTGATTTCGCCCTGCGGACGGCTGCGGGTAAAGGCCAGCAGCATGCCCACCGCGATACCGGAGGCAATCACCGACGATCCGCCATAACTGACAAAGGGCAGCGTCATGCCCTTGGCGGGCAAAAGCCGCACGGCCACGCCCATGTTGATCATCGCCTGCACCGCGAACATGCAAGCCAGCCCCGTGCCCGCCAGCCGAATGAACGTGTCGCGTTCACGCATCAGCCGGATCAGCGACCGCACCACGATGCCGGTATAAAGCGCGATGACACACAGGACGAGCACCAGCCCGTATTCCTCCGCCGCCACCGCGATGATGAAATCCGTATGCGCATCCGGCAGGGACCATTTCACCTGACCCTCACCTACGCCTACGCCAAAAAGTCCGCCCTCCTGAATGGCATTCGTGGCATAGCCAAGCTGCGTGCGCGGATCGACTTCGGGGCTGAGAAACCCGTCAATGCGGCGCGCGAAATGCTCTGAGTTCGAATAGGCGACCGTACCTGCAACGATGACCATGCCCGCCATCCCGACGAGCAAAAGCATCGGCGCACCGGCGACGAAATACATCACGCCCCAGCCAAAAAGCACCAGACACGCCTGACCAAAGTCAGGCTGCAATGCCAGCATCAGGACAATGGACACGCACAAGGCAAAGGACCAGATGCGCCCGGGTGGACCATTGAGATCCTGGCTTGCCGCCAGCATCCACGCGGCGGCCACGACAAAACCGGGCTTGAGGAATTCAGACGGTTGCACCGACGCAAAGCCCAGCGAATACCACCGCACCGCACCCTTGCCGAAATCCGTGCCAAAGAACGGCAAAAGCGCCAAGGCGACAAAAGCCGCCAGAAAGCCCAGCACCGCCAGCCGCCGCACCACCGTCGGTGACATCATCGACGTGACGATCATGACCACGATGGCCACAGCGCCGAAAAACGCCTGTCGGGTAACATAGTGGAACGGGCCAAACCCGTTCTTTTCCGCCAGCGGCACGGACGCCGCCAACCCCAGCAGCAAGCCGATGGAAAACAGGATCAGCACGCAGGTCAGGGACCATTTGTCGACCGTTCGCCACCATTTGGGAAGAATGGGTTCGCCGATCCGCTCCGGGACCGCGCCATAGACCATCTCTGTCATGATCTGCCGCCTTGCTGCCTATATACCGCCTCGTGCTCCCGATTGCTTCGGGATGCTTGGACGACAGCATAGCGGGAAAATGTGCCACGGGCCAGTATTACTTGGCCCGCGGCGCTGGTCTGAGCGGATCTGCGTCAGGCGGCTTTGTGCGTGCCGCGGATCGGATAGTCATTGGCCCGGATAAAGGTGATCCCGCCCAGGACCTTGTCGAGGTCGGGACGCAGGAACGGCGCGTTCGACACGTCCACCATCTGGATCGCGCCATCCCCGTTCACCACAAACAACCCCGGCTCGGCAAAGGGGCGGTCGGTTTCCTGCGGGCTGCGCGGGTCGGAAACATAAAGCCCAAGGGCATTCATCTGCGCGACGCTCAGGCCAAACCCCATGGGCAGCGTCGGCGCAAACTCATCCGCCATCGCCTGCGCCTTGTCCTCGGGATCACCCGATGCCACGACGATGTCGACACCCTGGTCATGGAACTGCGCCTGCATCTCTTCCAGCTGCCCCAGGTATTTCTTGCACAGCGGACAATGCAGACCGCGGTAGATGACAACCAATTGCCAGTCGCGCCCGCCCTGCGGGTCGCCAAGGGTCACCGTCCCGCCCCCAAGGCGCGACAGTTCGGTTTTGGGAAACGGGGATCCAGCGGTGAGTGCGGCCATGGGAGGGCTCCTGTGATTGCTTCTGGATGATCGACCTAAGGACCTATGCGCTGCGCACAAGGGGCGGGGCTTGACCCGTTCTGTGCAATCCTGCACGGGGGCGTCATGGATTTTGATACGGTCATCATCGGCGCCGGAGCCGCAGGCATGATGTGCGCGGCCCACGCCGGTGGCCGCGTTCTGATCGTGGACCACGCCCGCGCACCGGGCGAGAAAATCCGCATCTCCGGCGGCGGACGCTGCAACTTCACCAACCTCTACACCGATGCCGCCGCCTTCATCAGTGAGAACCCGCATTTCGCCAAATCGGCCCTTGCCCGCTACACGCAATGGGATTTCATCGACCTTGTCGACCGTCACAACATCGCGTGGCACGAAAAGACACTGGGGCAGCTCTTTTGCGACGTCTCCGCCAAGGATATCATCGCGATGCTGCGCGGCCTGATGCAGCGCGCCGGGGCCGAGCTACGCCTCGAAACGGGCGTGCAGACACTGGCCCGCACGGACGGCGGATTTTCCCTGACCCAGAGTGACGGCAACACCGTGACCGCCACCCATGTCGTCATTGCGACGGGCGGCAAATCGATCCCCAAGATGGGGGCAACCGGGTTTGCCTATGACATCGCCCGCCAATTCGGGATACGGGTGACGGATATCGCCCCTGCCCTCGTGCCGTTCACTTTTTCCGACAAACGATTTGCCGACATCTCGGGCGTGTCCTGCCCGTCTCGGGTCACCGCAGAGGGCCCTGCCTTTGACGAAGCATTGCTGTTCACCCACCGCGGGCTGTCGGGGCCGGCGGCGCTGCAGGCGTCAAGCTACTGGACCCCGGGTGCGGCGATCACCGTTCATCTCGCCCCGGATGTGGACCTGACCCGGATCCTCAAGGACAAACGCCGGAGCGACGGCAAAAAGGCGCTGACCACGGAACTGGCCCGCCACCTCCCTGCACGGCTTGTCGACCATCTCGCCACGCAAATGGACCTGTCGGGCCGACTGGGCGACCTGTCGGATGCGCGGATCGCGGGACTGCATGCATCCCTCACGCACTGGGAACTCACCCCCACCGACACAGAAGGTTACCGCACCGCCGAAGTGACCCGGGGCGGCATCGCAACGGACGCGCTGGACGCAAAAACGATGATGGCGCGCGATGTGCCCGACCTCTTCTTCATCGGCGAAGCGGTGGATGTCACGGGCTGGCTCGGCGGGTACAATTTCCAATGGGCGTGGTCCTCCGCCATGGCCACCGCACGGCACCTCGCAGGCCAGTAAACGCAATCTTGGTCCGAACCCGTCGGCACGCCGCCCCATAAGCGACGGCGCTTGCGCAGGGTTGGCGGGTGGGCGCCTTTGCCAACGGCAAATAGACCACCCCGCCAACCCGCGATTGACGCACTCCGCCGCATCGTCCATCAAAGACCAAAGCTGTGCGCCACGGGGACTGACATGAACATACCGCTCAAGCCGGAGACCGGCGATGGCAGCCTGTTTGACCGCCCGCTCTTCGAAGATCCGGCCGCGCGTGCGCTGTCCCGCGTGGGTGTCGTGGACGTGGGATCGAACTCCGTCCGGTTGGTCGTGTTTGACGGTGCGGCCCGCTCGCCTGCATATTTCTACAACGAAAAGATCATGTGTGCGCTCGGCGCGGGCCTGTCGGACACCGGCCACCTCAATCCCGAAGGCCGCGCCCGCGCCCTTGGCGCGATCCACCGGTTTCAACGGCTCGCGCATGGCATGGGGCTGAGCGGGCTGACGGCCGTGGCCACAGCGGCGGTGCGCGACGCCTCCGATGGCCCGGAGTTTTGCGCCGAGGTCTTGCGCGAAACCGGGCTCAACATCAAGGTCATCGACGGGCGGGAAGAGGCGCGACTGTCGGCCCAAGGTGTGCTTCTGGGCTGGCCCGGCTCTTACGGCCTCGTGTGTGACATCGGCGGATCCTCCATGGAACTGGCCGAGATTTCGGGCGGCCAGGTGGGCCGACGCGTCACATCCGATCTGGGCCCGCTCAAGCTGCAGACGCTCAAGGGCGGGCGCAAGGGGCGCAAGGCGCACATCAAGACCAAACTCGAAGAGTTGCAGGCCACCATGGGCACACAACGTGACCGCCTGTTCCTCGTCGGCGGGTCATGGCGCGCGATTGCACGCATCGACATGCACCGGCGCGGATATCTTTTGAACGTGCTGCACGAATACCGCATGACGCCCCGGGCCGTGCAAAAGACAACCAAGTTCATCGCCGAATGCAAGGACCTCGAAGCGCTGCGGCTGGAGTGTGGCCTGTCCGGCGCGCGTATGGCGCTTGTGCCGCTGGCCGGCGAGGTTCTGGCCCGGCTGGTCAAGACGTTCCGTCCCAAGGACATCGCCATTTCCAGCTATGGCATCCGCGAGGGGATGCTCTATGAACAGATGCCGCAAAAGCTGCGCGACCGGGATCCGTTGATCGAAGCGTGCCGCTTTGCCGAGGCCAAGGACGCGCGTATTCCCGGTTTCGGCAAGGTGCTGTTCGACTTCATAGAACCGCTGTTCAAATCCGCGCCCTACGCGCGCAAGCGGCTGATCAAGGCGGCGTGCCTTTTGCATGATGTCAGCTGGCGTGCCCATCCCGATTACCGCGCCGAGGCGTGTTTCGACAATGCCACGCGCGCCAACCTTGGCGGGTTGAAGCATTCGGAACGGATTTTTGTCGGGCTCGCGTTGCTCCACCGCTACCGCAACAGACGCGAAGGCACGCACTTCGAATATCTCTACGACCTGATCGACGAAAAAGCCCAGCGCGACGCCGAGGTCCTCGGCAAAGCCATGCGGTTTGGTGCGATGCTGTGGATGGAAAAGGATGCGGATCGAGGCAAGATCCGCTGGTATCCCAAGAAAAAGCAGCTGGAACTGCGTCTGACACCGGATGCGTTGCCGCTCTTTGGGGAAGTCGCAGAGGCGCGGTTGAATGCGCTGGCCAGCGCGCTTGAGGCCGAAGTGAAGGTCAAGACCCGCCGTGCGTAATCTGGGGGGCGCTGCCCCCGGCCTGCGGCCTCCCCCGTGGTATTTTCAGCCAGAAGAAGACGCGGTCAGATCTCTATCTGATCTGCCGAGTCGGGTTTTGGGGCGGGGACGGGTTTGCGGCGGATGATGATATCGCCGTTGTCGAGGATTTCCGGGGGCGCATAGCCGCTCCAGTCCTCGACCTCTTCCAGAAGATCGCGCAACGCAGGCCCCATCTGCGCGGCAAAGTCCCGCACTGCGGGGCCAAATTCCTCCGCCATTCCTTCCATATCTTCAAGCGCAGGTTCCAGTTCGCGCAAGAGCCCTTCCATCAACATCTGCACCCCGCGTTCCATCAGGCTAAGCCCGCTGCCGTTTTCCTCGGCCATCGCGGGGGTGGCACAGGTCAGCAACATGATGAGAAATGCGCGTTTCATGACAGGGATATGGGGCCTCATATGTCGATATCCAAGCTGACCGGGAAATGGTCCGACCCGGCGACAAGCGCATCGCGCAACGCATGGTTCCGCCAGCACTCAGGATCATCGAGCGGATGCCAGATGCGCCAACGGGGCGCCCGCGCGGCAAGATCAGACGACACCATGATGTAATCGAGCAGCGCCTGAAGAAAGCGTTTTTCGGGCCCGATCCAAAACCGCGCGGTGGTCGGCACCACACCCAACCGGCGCGGTTGCAGGGCCATCTGTGCATGCGGATCGATCAGCCCGGTATCCCCGTCGCCCAGCACGATTTCAACCGAGGACCGGCCAAAGAGGTGTTCGTATTCGTCCAGTCCCGGACCGTCATTGAGATCGCCCAGCACCATCAACGCCTCCCCCCGGCCGAGATGCGCATCAATCCGTCGCCGCAACCAGATCGCCTGCGCCAGTTGCTTGCGCCGGTTGGCGATGGACAGGCGCATAACAGCGTCCCGGTCTTTCGCGCCATGCGGCGCCTTTGACTTCAGATGAGCACCGATCAGGCGCAGCATCGTCCCCTGTTTCGTGGTCAGCGCAAGCTCCAGCGGCGGCTTTGAAAAGACGACCGTGTCGGCGCTGGCATCAATGTCGAGGTCGATCGAAAAGGTCCCGTCAAAGCGCGGCGCCCCCTCTGTTTCTTGCGGATCATGGCGCACCTCAAGCGTGTCCGGATCATAGAGCAACGCGATTTCCTGCTGCGTGTCATTGGCGAACCCGATGACGGCCCGCCGGGCCCGCAGGCCCGCGCGTGTGGCAAACGCCTCCAGCGCGGCGACCGTATCGCGCCGGGTGTTCGTATCGGGCGCTTCGACCACCAAAACGGCATCCGCATCCAGCGCCTGAAACACAGTGACCAACGCATCCGTCTGTTCGGCGCGGCTGACGCCATACCGCGCGGCACGCTGATCATCGTCCCAGAGCGTGCCATCATCGGCAAACAGGCTGTTCATCCATTCGATGTTATAGGTAGCAATCCGCATCAGCCGTGCGATGCCTGGATGTCTTCCCACGCGCGATTGATGTCGATCATGCGCTTTTCGGCCAGACGCACCGCTTCTTCTGGCACGCCGCGGGCCATCATCGCATCGGGATGGTTCTCGCGCACCAGCTTGCGCCACGCCGCGCGCATATCGTCCAGCGCCATGTCCGGGCTGACACCCAGCACGCTGTAGGGATCAGGTGCCGCATCCGGGACAAACCGCGCCCGCAAGGCCCGGAAATCACGATCCGATATGGTAAAGATATGCGCAACCTCTTCCAGAAACGCATCCTCGTTCGGGTGATAGAACCCATCCGCCATGGCAATATGGAACAACCCTTCGAGCAGGTCGGTCAACGTCTCGGGCTGGGTCCGGAACATTGCGTGGATCCGGTTGGCGTAGTCCTCAAACCCCGCCACGTCCTGCCGCGCAAGATTGAACACCTTGGCCGCGCCAGCCTCGTCCTTGGCCGCGATATGGAACACTTCGCGAAACGCCGTGACCTCATCCCGCGTGACATGACCATCCGCCTTGGCCATCTTGGCCCCCAGTGCGATCACTGCAATGGCAAAGGCTACGCTGCGCTCCGGCGGGGCCCGCAATTGATCAAAGACCGCCGCAAGGCTCTCACCCGAGGTCAACGCCGCGATGGCATCGGATATGCGGGACCAGATGGACATGCGCCGTACTCTATCCGGGTCTGATCGGACTGTCAGGCGGATTGAGCATTTTCTGCATCAGGATCAGGTCCAGCCATTGCCCCGCCTTGCGCCCGACCTGCGGCATGCGCGCCGTCTCCACAAAGCCAAGGCGCGCGTGGAACCGCACGGCGCCGGGGTTCGCCCCGCTGATGGCTGCGATCATGACGTGATGCCCGTCGCGGCGGGCATGTTCCATCAGATGATGCAACAGCGTGGACCCCGCCCCCTGCCCCTGCGCGCCAGGTGCCAGATACACGCTGTGCTCGACGGTGGCGGCGTATCCGGGACCCGGGCGAAACGGGCTGTAAGTAGCAAAACCGGCCTGATCCGGCAGCACGAAAACCGGGCGGGTTTCGATCATCGTGGCGACGTCTTCGGCGCTTTTGGGGTGGGTTGTGAACGTCACAAGAGTATCGGCAATGATCCCGTTCCAGAGGCCCGCGATCCAGTCTGTGTCGCGCTCTGTTGCGCGCGCTACGACAGGCTGCATTGACCCGACGGGCCATCGAACACCGCCTCCATACCGATATCGCCGGTTTCGACCGCTATCCGGTCGTCGCTGATCCTCTCCGCCAGGGTGCGCACCAAGGCGTCCCCGTGCGGGTGGCGCAGGGTAAGCCGGCGCAAACGCAGGCCCGATGGCACCAGTCGTGCCGCAGGGTGCACACCCGCCGGCCACTCGATCAGCGCGGGCCACAGGTTGTCAAACGGCGTCGTGCCTGCATCTGAAACGGCCATGCGCCACCGCAAATCGCCCCGTGCCACAGCCACGGGCGCGCCACATCCTTGCGGCATATGATCCAGTGCGCGGGCCATATCATCGACCGATGCGGCCCAATTGCTAAGCCGTGCAGGTCCGGCAAATCGGTCAAGGTCATACCACCGCGCCCGCTCCGGCGCAGGGCGCTCAGGGTCCGGGGCAATCGCCTCAAGGTACAGCCCCGCTTCCAGCCCCAAAAGCGCATTGTGGGTGTGAAAGACTGCATGTTGCCCACCGGCCTGCATCTTCACCCCGAGGCTGTCCTCGATATGGGCCTGCGCTTCCGCCAACGTCGTCGCGCCCACCACCAGATGGTCGAGGATCATCATGCCCGCTTCCTCCCAAGCCATGACCGTGCGGCGTCTCTATGCCTTCTTCTGGCTCGAAATACCACGGGGGTCTGGGGGCTGGCCCCCAGTCCACACCGGTCCAATCGGCGCTTAATCGGCCCGCAGCAGGTCCAGAATCTCCTGCGCCGCCGCCGGGATATTGGTGCCCGGACCAAAGATCGCCTTGACCCCGGCATCATAGAGATACTGGTAATCCTGCTGCGGAATGACCCCGCCGCAGATCACGATGATCTCCTCCGCGCCCGCCTCGCGCAATGCATCAACCAACTGCGGCGCAAGCGTCTTGTGACCGGCGGCCTGTGACGAAATACCGATCACGTGCACGTCGTTGTCGACCGCATCCTGTGCCGCCTCTGCAGGGGTCTGGAACAACGGGCCCACATCCACATCGAACCCGATATCGGCGAACGCCGTGGCAATCACTTTGGCACCGCGGTCATGACCGTCCTGCCCCATCTTGACCACCAGCATACGGGGACGGCGCCCTTCGGCCTCGGCAAAGTCCTCCACCGACTTCTGGATCGCGGCAAAGCCTTCGTCCCCCTCATAGGCCGCACCATATACACCGGCGAGCGTTTTAACCTCGGCGCGGTGACGCCCGAACACTTTTTCCATGGCCATGCTGATCTCTCCCACGGTTGCACGTGCCCGCGCGGCCTCGACCGCCATTTCCAACAGGTTGCCATCGGCACCTGCCGCCGCCTCCAACGCATGCAGCGCCGCCTGACAGGCATCCTCATCGCGTTCGGCGCGGATGCGGGCCAGCCGCTTGACCTGGCTGTCGCGGACGGCGGCGTTGTCTATGTCGAGAATGTCGATCTCGTCTTCCTGCTCCAGACGGAACTTGTTGACGCCAACGATCACCTCATCGCCCTTGTCGATCAGCGCCTGCCGGGTGGCGGCGGCCTCTTCGATGCGCAGTTTCGGCATGCCGGAGGCCACCGCCTTGGTCATGCCGCCCATCTCTTCGACTTCCTCGATCAGCTTCCACGCCTCTTCCGCCAGATCGTGGGTCAGCTTTTCGACATAGTAGGACCCGGCCAGCGGATCGACCACGTTGGTCACCCCCGTCTCATTCTGCAGGATCAGCTGCGTGTTGCGCGCGATCCGGCTGGAGAATGGCGTGGGCAAGGCAATCGCCTCGTCAAAGCTGTTGGTATGCAGCGACTGTGTGCCGCCCAGAACCGCGCTCATTGCCTCGAACGCGGTGCGCACAACGTTGTTGTACGGATCCTGTTCCTGCAAGGACACGCCTGACGTCTGGCAATGGGTGCGCAGCATCAAGGACTTGGGGTTCTTGGGGGCAAATTCCGACATGATGCGGTGCCACAGCAAACGCGCCGCGCGCAGCTTGGCCGCCTCCATGAAAAAGTTCATGCCGATGGCAAAGAAGAACGACAACCGGCCCGCGAACTTGTCCACATCCATGCCCCGCGCCAGCGCCGCGCGCACATATTCGCGCCCGTCCGCCAGCGTGAACGCCAGCTCCTGCACCAGGTTCGCGCCCGCCTCCTGCATGTGATATCCGGAGATGCTGATGGAGTTGAACTTGGGCATCTGGTTCGACGTATAGTCGATGATGTCCGCAATGATCCGCATGCTGGGTTCGGGCGGATAGATATACGTGTTGCGGACCATGAACTCCTTGAGGATGTCATTCTGGATCGTGCCCGAGAGTGCGGCACGGTCCACGCCCTGCTCCTCGCCCGCAACGATAAAGCTCGCGAGGATCGGGATCACGGCGCCGTTCATGGTCATCGACACCGACACCTTGTCGAGCGGTATGCCGTCAAAAAGGATCTTCATGTCCTCGACGCTGTCGATGGCCACGCCCGCCTTGCCCACGTCGCCCACGACCCGTTCGTGATCGCTGTCATAGCCGCGGTGGGTCGCCAGATCGAAGGCCACCGACACGCCCTGTTGCCCCGCGGCCAGCCCCTTGCGGTAGAAAGCGTTCGATTCCTCGGCCGTGGAAAACCCGGCATATTGCCGGATGGTCCAAGGGCGGCCCGCATACATTGTGGCCTTGACCCCGCGCACGAAGGGTCCCGCGCCGGGGATCGTGCCCAGATGGTCGACCCCGTCGAGGTCCTCTTCGGTATAGATCGGCTGGACGTCGATGCCCTCCAGCGTCTTCCATGTCAGTTCGTCCAGCGGACGGCCGCGCAATTCCGCCTCAGCCAGATCGCGCCATGCGTCTTTCTTCGAACTCATTTATGTGTCCTCTCATCATTGGACCGGTGGGCCATTCGGCCTCTGTCCAGTCAACATCCTCTGTCAGTGTGGCCAGCCCGCTTGCGCCGGACTTGAGCCAAAACATGTCATCCGCATAGGCTTCGCGCAGGGCCGCAACCTCGGCGCGCAGGAACGGGTTCCAGCGATCCCCCGGTCCCCGCATACCGCGCGTGTCACTGCCACGCTCGGCCAGCAGCGAGCGCAGGTGCGGCAGCTCGGGCCGCCGGTTCAACCAGTTGTTGCTGTGATCCTCGGGAACCGCATATCCCAGAGCCGCAGACAGCTGCGCATCCGGCCGCCCCACGAACCTCTCGAACGGCATGACCTTGATCTCGGCCTCGGGTGCTGCGCAAGCGACGTCGGTGATCACGTCCCGCCAGACGCGCTGCCCCGATGCAATCGTCGCCAGGGTGGCGCGATCCGGCACCGGATGGCCGTTCATCACGTCCAGCGCGGCCACCGACATCCAGTAGTGGTCAAGCGACCGTATCCCCAAAACAATCTGGTCAACCGCGCCGTCAAAGGCGGCGACAAAACGCGCGACCCGTTCGCCCGCATCATCATAGAGCGACCGCTGGCGCAGGTTGCGCGTCATCGACCCCATCATGTTCTCTTCGCTGATGACCAGCGTGTGCGAGCCGAAATTTTGCTGTACCTTCTGCATGCGCAGTTTCAACCGCCCGCGCGCCCGTCCCATGGCGCATTTCCGGGCCATCGGCGTGGGCTGCTGAATACCGGCGAACATGCCCTGGCGGGTGACGCGCGGCCCCCAATAGGTGACCCCCTGCGCGCGCAGCGCAACCTTGTTGCGCGCCATATACGCTTGGAAGGTCGTGGTGCCAGTGCGATGTGCGCCGATGTGCAGAACAAGTTTCATATGCCGTTTCCCGATCTTTTTGCAGGCCGGCCCACATGCCGCCTGCCACTGTGTCGGGAATTGATCTGCCACGGACGCGTTAGTGCATGATTAACGCTAAATTTGCCGCGAGCGCCCGTCGCAATCGCGGAAAAAGCCGCTACATTACCCTCAACAGGAGAGATCATGAAACGGCTATTACCCTTTGTTTTTGCTTCCATAATCGGCGCTGGAGTGAGCGCGGAAACGCTTGATCCGCTTGCCCTTGTCGGCACCGATGTTTCGGATTTGGAACAATTTGTCTGGAAAAACCGCCCCATCGTGGTCTTCGCAGACAGCCCCAACGACCCCAATTTCGACCAGCAGATGGAGTTTCTGGCGGACCAGGTCCAGGCCTTGGCCGACCGTGATGTCGTCGTGTTGACCGATACGGATCCGGGCGCGCAGGGCCCGCTGCGCGAAAAACTGCGACCGCGCGGCTTCATGCTGGTGCTCATCGGCAAGGATGGCGGCGTGAAGTTGCGCAAGCCGTTTCCGTGGGACGTGCGCGAGCTGAGCCGGACCATCGACAAGATGCCAATCCGCCAACGCGAGATCCGGGACAGGCGCGGTGTCGAGGACAGCTGAACCAACGCACGACGCGCTGCCCGGATCATCAACCGATCCGGGTGCACGCACGGCACGTTGACGCCGCTGACATATGACGCCGCAGCCGTCACTTATTCGAATTCCATGATCACGTCGTCCACGGCGAGGCTATCGCCCGCGCCTGCGTTGATCTTGGACACGGTCCCCTTCTTCTCGGCGCGCAGGATGTTTTCCATCTTCATCGCCTCGATGGTGCACAGCGCCTGTCCTTCCTGCACCTCCTGCCCCTCTTCGACGTCGACCTTGACCACAAGGCCGGGCATCGGACACAGCAGCATCTTGGACGTGTCGGGCGGCAGTTTTTCGGGCATGAGCCGGGCCAGTTCGGCCTGACGTGGAGTGCGCACATGCACCTTCAGCTCTGCGCCACGGGTCCGGATGTTGAACCCGCCCGACACCTTGCCGACCTTGAGCACCAGTGGCGCGCCATCCACGACCATGTCGGCCAGCGTGTCACCGGGGGTCCAGTCACCGCTCACCCGCAGCATCGCACCATCGGCAAATGTCACGGTGGACCCGTCATGATCCGCCGCGATGGTCATGTCATGGGACTGCCCCTGCAGGGCCACGTTCCATTCGGTGCCCACTTTGCGTTCGTGGTTGTCCATGCGGCCCGAAATCCGGGTGCGCCTGATTTCGGCCACACGGTGCATTGCGGCACAGGCCGCCGCGACCCGGCGGACTTCGCCATCGGGCAGCGTCACGCCTTCGAACCCATCGGGGTATTCTTCGGCGATAAAGGCGGTTGTCATGTCGCCGCTCACGAATTTCGGGTGGTCCATCACGGCAGCGAGGAACGGCAGATTGTGCCCGATCCCTTCGACCTCGAACCGGTCCAGCGCCACGCGCATCGATTCAATCGCGCTGGCCCGGTCCGGCCCCCATGTGCAGAGCTTGGCGATCATAGGATCGTAATACATGCTGATCTCGCCGCCCTCATAGACGCCGGTGTCATTCCGCACGACCTCGGCCGATGGCACCACACCGGGCTGGTAATCGGCGGTCTCGGCAGGCGGGCGGTAGCGGGTCAGACGGCCAATCGACGGCAGGAACCCGCGATACGGATCCTCGGCATAAAGCCGGTTTTCGATGGCCCAGCCGTGCAGTTTCACATCGTCCTGCTGGATGCTCAGCGGCTCACCGTTGGCCACACGGATCATTTGTTCGACAAGGTCCACACCGGTGATCAGTTCCGTCACCGGATGTTCCACCTGCAAACGTGTGTTCATCTCGAGGAAGTAGAAGTTCTTGTCCCCGTCCACGATGAATTCCACCGTGCCCGCACTCGTGTAGCCGACCGCCTTGGCCAGCGCCACGGACTGCTCGCCCATCGCCTTGCGCGTCGCCTCATCGAGGAAGGGGCTGGGGGCCTCCTCCACTACCTTCTGATTGCGGCGCTGGATCGAACACTCCCGCTCGCCGAGGTAAATGCCGTTGCCATGGGCGTCACAGAGCACCTGAATTTCGATGTGACGCGGTTGGGTCACGAATTTCTCGATAAAGATCCGGTCGTCGCCAAAGGAATTCGCCGCCTCGTTCTTGGACGACTGAAACCCTTCGCGGGCCTCATCGTCGTTCCAGGCAATGCGCATCCCCTTGCCACCACCCCCGGCGGAGGCCTTGAGCATCACCGGATAGCCAATCTCATTCGAGATTTTCACCGCCTCTTCGGCGTCCTCGATCAGACCCATATAGCCGGGCACCGTGCTAACGCCTGCCTCCTGCGCGATCTTCTTGGAGGTGATCTTGTCCCCCATCTTCTCGATGGCACCTTTGGGCGGGCCGACAAAGGCGACGCCTGCGGCCTCAAGCGCCTCGGCAAACTTGGCATTCTCCGACAGGAAGCCATAGCCGGGATGCACCGCCTGCGCGCCCGACGACTTGATCGCCTCCATCACCTTGTCGATGACGATGTAGGACTGGTTCGCGGGCGGCGGGCCGATATGCACCGCCTCGTCCGCCATCTGCACGTGCAGCGCCTTGGCATCCGCGTCCGAATAGATGGCAACAGTCTGAATGCCCATCTTGCGCGCGGTCTTCATGACGCGGCAGGCGATTTCACCACGGTTGGCGATCAGGATTTTGTCAAACATGAGCAAACTTCTCTTTTGGTGATGGGTGCGCAGGCACCCAGGCGATGATCGGCCGCATCAAAATGCGGCGAACGGATTGATATGTTTCGTGGGCGGCGCAACGGGTCACTTTTTTGCGTGTCACCGGGGCGTGTCCACTCTGTGTTTTGTGATGCGACGGCTCGGCGCAGGCTTGCAACGTAATCAAATCGTTGCACCGGCCCGCACGATCACGCGCCCCACCCGATTTGCACGACAAGGCACTCTGCGTCACGTCCCGGTTACCCCAATTGATTTGAGCGGACCGAATACGCTGCGCAGTCTTTCCCAACACCGCACTCACGCACATTTTGGGAAGGACACTCAGATGAGACACAAATTCATCCAGGCCGCCGCCGCTCTTGGCGGCCTGTTGGCCACCACGGCACTGGCGCAGGCCCAGACCGCGACCGAAGACGAGTTGCGTGACCTGCGACAGCGCATTGATACGCTTGAGGCACAGCAAGCCGCGCTTGAGACCAAACAGGAGGCCCAGGAAGAAGACATTTTGTCCGGATTTCGCATCAATGGCGTTGAATCGCTGGGTGATCCCGATCAGATCGGGCAACGCAATGGGCTTGGCCGACTGAGCTTTGGCGCGGGCCAGGCGACGACCATCACGCTCTACGGGTTTGTGCGGGCCGAAGCCTTCTATGACACCGATTTCTCCTTTGGCGACCTGACACGGGCGGGCCGCGTGGGTGACACCGCGTTTGCCACCGACGGGGAATTTGACACCAGCGTGCGCGTGTCGCGCTTTGGCATTCGCAGCCGGACGGACACCGATATCGGCAAAATCGAAACCCAGTTGGAATTCGACCTGTTCGGCGGCAGCGACGAAGAAGGTTCGTCCCCCACCTTGCGCCTGCGCCATGCCAATGTCGAATTCAACGACACACTGCTGATTGGTCAGTTCTGGTCGAACTTCCAACCGCTTGTCCACTATCCCACCTCGGCGGATTTCAACGGCCCCGTCGGGATCGCCTTCGCCCGCGTGCCGCAGATCCGATACACGTACAATGGCGGCAACGGATTTCAGGCATCGGCCTCCATCGAGGAAAGCAATGGCGGCAATTCCGGTGATCCGGTCCTGACCGCGGCGGCCTTCTACGAAACGGATGCATTCTCTGTCCGGGCGGCGGCGCTGACCGGTACGTTCCGCGACGGCGCGCAGGAGTTCGACACCAACGGCGTCACCCTGTCCGGTCAGATCAAACCATGGCAAGGCGGCACAATTTCGGCCACCTATGTCACCGGCGAAGCGCTCGGCAATCTGCTGATCGGCGGAGGTGCGCGGCAAGTGGGTGGACAGGAGAACGACTCCGACGGCTTCACCGTCGAATACCGGCAGGACATCGGCGAAAAGTGGAATGTCGGCATCGCCTATGGCAACGAAAGCTATGACCTCGGCACGGCTGTCGGTGCGACGGGCAATGCGTTTACGGATCTCGACTCGATCCATATCAACGCGTTCTACACGCCGGTCGAAAACCTGACGATCGGCGTCGAATACATCCAGATTCAGAGCGAAGGGCCCGGTGGTTTTTCGGCCGAAGGCGACCGGATCGGCGCCTCCGTTACGTTCCGCTTCTAATCGGGCCGCTTCTGATCGGGTACAGCGCTGCGGCGGGTTTTCAGTCCCCCGACCGCTGAGCTGGGGAAACCGCCAGATGGATGTCACTCGCATCTGGCGGTTTTCCATTTGTCTGCACGGGTCCGGCGACCCGCACGTTAGAAGGTCCGGGTCAGCAGTTTGCGATATCCAGCTCACAGGCCAGCACGTTGCCCGCAGCACCCACGGCTGCGCCTGTAACAACGCTGCCGCTTGTGACCGCTGCGGCCCCTGCGCCGACGGCACCGCCGATGATGGCCTGTTCACCCACGGTGTCCCCACACGCAGCGAGGCCGAGACCGGCGATGACGGCAAATGCAACTGGCTTGATAGGCATGGTCCTGATCCTTTTGTGTTGTTTTGTCTCCACATGGGAGCAACACGCCAGTTGATCAAATGTTCCATGCCCCGCGCATTGGAATGAGCAAAGCCTTGCTGCCGACACCGAGGTGTGTCGGCAGTAAACCGCTGTTGTGGCTCAACAATCCGCGTCGAACGCCCGGCAGTAGACCAGTCCGCCAACCGCGCCGACGACCGCGCCTGTGCCCACATCGCCATTGAAGATCGCCGATGTGCCCGCGCCGATGACCGCGCCGGAAATGGCCTGTTCGCCGACCGTGTCGCCACAAGCCGCGAGTGCCAGAGGGGCCGCGAGGATGATGCCAAGAAGGGTACGTGCCATGAGATTGGTTCCTTTCCATTGTGTGCAATAGAATTGGGAACCGTTTGGTCCAAATTAAACACCCCTTCAAACGCGTTGTCGTGAAGCATTGAAACATTTGGCGACGGGGCAAAAAAAATGGTGGGCAGCGAAGCACTTACATGTGTGCGCTGCCCACCAGGGGAAGGGGTACGGAAATGGTACGCAGGGGCGGAAAAAACCTGGGGAACCGACCCTGCAACACCAGACTGACACGCGATTGCGGACCGCGCAAATGAAGAAATACGCGCAATGCGGGTATGAGCCGGGTTCCGCCGCATTCCATACGGCCCCGGCAGGTTTACGCCGATATGCCGCCCGCTCATGGCGTCCACCCGTCGTCAAAGGCGTCCGGGAACGCCGCGCGGGCCGCCGCCTCGTCAATGCGCAACAATGCGTCGTAATCGGCGGGATCAAACGGATCGGTGGCGGGCACCACCTCGCGCCCAAAGAGCCAGGACAACCGACCCGCATCGAGGTTGCCACGCTCAAACGGTTCTGCCCCGAAATGGGTCCACAACGCCGCCAGAAACGCGGTATCCGCCCGCCGGTCCGCCGGTCTGCGATCGCGAAAACGCTCACGCCGTGTCAGCGGCGTCACCCCTTTGGGGTTCGGTCTGCGGATGGTGAATTGGAAATCTGTGCCGGCCAGTCTGCCGGGGAAACCGCGATGTTTCAGCATGCGCTGCCCTCCGCGGTTCGGAGGGGTGTCAGGGCGGACGCAAACGCCCGCCCTGCAGTGTTATTTGAACTTGCCGGTGTTGACGGGCTCAACACTGATTGGCTCTGGGTCCACGATAACAACTTCTTCGTTGCTGCCGCTGCTGCCGCACGCGGCCAGCAGAACCGTAAGGCCAAGCAGGCCAAAAACTTTGATGCTCTTCGACATCGGTCTCTCCTGTAGTCAACTTGCGGATGCACACGCACCCACTGCGAGGTAAGGGCGCCTTGGGGGCCCCTTGGAGCCCATATAAGCGATTTGATGGCAAAAGGATATGGCTGCACAAACCCTTGCGCAGGTTGTGGCCTCAATGCCGCATATGCGAAAACCCGCCACATGTTCAGAATGCCTGCCAGACGCATGCGTCGCCCTCGATCCGGAAGGTTTCAAAGAACTGGGTGGCGTCCGCATCCGCGACACCGAACGGCACCTCACGGTCCATGAGTGAGATCACCACAACATCCGCCATCAGTTCGAACTCCGCGAGATAGGGGCGCGCCACGTCTTC
This sequence comes from Tateyamaria rhodophyticola, assembly GCF_047777875.1. GTDB lineage: Bacteria > Pseudomonadota > Alphaproteobacteria > Rhodobacterales > Rhodobacteraceae > Tateyamaria. Next base: position 275,634 of record NZ_CP180519.1, read on the forward strand.
GCACAGAACTGGGAAATCCGCCTCGGCGCGGGCATAGGTGATGCCGCCGCCCTCCCGGCTGATGGCCGGTGCCACAAACCGAAAGCGCAGCCAGGCCTCTGCGCCGACCGTATCGACCAGCACTTCACTCAGGGTGACGGCCTGCCCTGATGGCAGGTCCTGCGCGGCGGCGGATGTCGCGGTGAGTGTCAGGAAAAGAGCGCAGCCCCGGACCCATTCCCGTATGCGGGTCCGGGCTCCTCCCTCCGGGGCTGCTGTGCGTTGGGTCAACTCCCCAGGCACTGTTCCATACGTTGCCGTAGGGCCACTGTTATCCCCAATCGAACACTGACACCTGTGATTGTAAAGATGGAAAGTGGACCCAAGGTCAGCATTGCGCCGCGCCGCTCTGCCGTGGGTTGAGCGTGCGCCTGCCTGATCTGCCAACGCCTGCAAACGCGCAATAAAATTAGGGGGTTTTCGGAGTGTCATGACCGACCGCCCTTCTGCGCGTGGCGCAGCCAACGGCTTTGGTTTGCGGGCGACATCAACACGTTCTGTGCAAGGTGCAGGACGGATGCGGGCACGGTCCCAGGCGCGCGCCCGCCCGCGGTCACATCCCAGCCCGCACCCTGTGGCTCCAGACGCACCACCGGCGAAAACCCGCGCAACCGCTGGAGCGCGCGCCACAGGTCCTGCCGGATCTGATGCGCAAGACGCAGCGCATCCCCCGGCCCCAGCGTTGTGCGGACGGCAAAGTCGAACCGCACCGGCACCTGCCGCGCCAGCGTCAGCGCACCGTGCTCGCGCAGGATATGCCAGCGTTTGGTCATGGCCGCCGCGCCACGCAGTCGATTTCCACCAGCGCCCCAACGGCAAGCGCGGTCACGCCGATGGTCGTGCGCGCAGGCCTGCGGTCCGCCGGAAAGAACGTCTGGTAGGTGTCGTTGAACGCGGCATAGTCACGCTCGAATTCCGTCAGGTAGCACCGGCATTGCAGCACATGGCTCAGGTCCAGCCCGAGACCGTTCAGCACGACCTCAAGGTTCCGCATCACCCGCACCGTCTGCGCCGCGATCCCGTCGGGGAGCGGCGCATCAGGCGCATCCGGGTCCGTCGGCATCTGCCCCGTGAGGATCACCCAGCCGTCGGTTTCGACGGCGTGGGAGAACGGGGCGACGGGACGCGGGCCGGTGGAGAGGAGGTGGAAGTCAGGCATCTGATCCGCCTCAGCCGAAGTAACGAATCGACCGGCAGGATCGGTTGGAAAACGATGCCTGCACCGGCACCCCATCGTTCGAAACGACGCTTCTGTTCCGCGCGGGATTGCCGGATGCGTCTGGCCAGTCGATGCGGACCACGATCGACCGCGCACTTTGAGGAACACCAGACAATGCCTGTTCCCGAAACGCATTGCAGATAGCCGCCATTCGCCGCGTGGTCAGTTGCAGCTTGGGATCAAAGGTCCCAAATGCCGCAACATGGATGAGGGCCGCAGCGTTGGAATTGCTTTTGCTGCCTTGACCGTCATCCCGGGTCAGTGTCTGGCGAATGGACGTACGTCCCAGCTCGATCAAACAGGCCGTGGCACCGCCACCAATGTCAAAAACCTGTTTGCCCCTGCATATCGACGCCTGCTGCGCCGCAGCGGGCAGAGCAAACACAAGCAACGCAAATGCCAATAAAAACCGCATAAAGCCGTCCTTTCACATTGAGATCAATTAATTACAACGGAATGTTGTCGTGCTTTTTCCACGGCATCTTTGCCTTCTTCGTCCGCAAGGACGCAAAGGCGCGGGCGACGCGTCTGCGGGTCGAGCGGGGCTGGATCACCTCGTCGATGAACCCGCGTTCGGCGGCCACGAAGGGATTTGCAAACCGGTCTTCGTAATCCTTGGTGTGCTGCGCGATCTTGTCCGCATCGCCAAGGTCGGCGCGGTGGATGATCTCCGTCGCCCCTTTGGCACCCATCACCGCGATCTCGGCTGTGGGCCAGGCATAGTTGAAGTCAGCCCGCAGGTGTTTCGACGCCATCACAACATAAGCCCCGCCATAGGCCTTGCGCGTGATCACCGTCACCTTGGGCACCGTCGCCTCGGCATAGGCGTAAAGCAGCTTTGCCCCGTGCTTGATCACGCCGCCATATTCCTGTGACGTGCCCGGCAGGAACCCCGGCACATCGATCAGTGTCAGGATCGGGATGTCGAAACAGTCGCAGAAGCGCACAAAGCGCGCCGATTTACGGGCCGAGTCGATGTCCAGAACGCCCGCCAGCACCATCGGCTGGTTCGCCACCACGCCCACGGTCTGCCCTTCGAGCCGGATGAACCCGGTGATGATGTTTTTCGCGAACTCTTCCTGCAGCTCGTAGAAATCACCTTCGTCCGCCAGCTTGGTGATCAACTCCTTCATGTCGTAGGGCATGTTGGGGTTGTCGGGCACGAGCGTATCAAGGCTCGGCTCCACCCGGTCGGGCGCATCGAAGAAGGGGCGCTTGGGTGGTTTCTGCTGGTTGTTGGACGGCAGGAAATCGACAAGGCGGCGCACCTCGGCCAGCGCTTCGACGTCATTTTCAAACGCCGCATCCGCGACGGAGGATTTTTTCGTGTGGGTGGACGCGCCGCCCAGCTCTTCGGCAGTGACCTGTTCGTTGGTCACGGTTTTGACCACGTCGGGGCCGGTCACGAACATGTAAGAGCTGTCTTTGACCATGAAGATGAAATCGGTCATTGCGGGGGAATAGACCGCGCCGCCCGCACATGGGCCCATGATCACGCTGATCTGCGGCACCACGCCAGAGGCGATCACGTTGCGCTGGAACACCTCGCCATAGCCTGCGAGGCTGTCCACACCTTCCTGAATGCGCGCGCCACCGGAATCGTTGATCCCGATCACCGGCGCGCCGTTTTCCACCGCCATATCCATGATCTTGCAGATCTTGGCCGCGTGGGTCGCCGACACGGACCCGCCCAGAACGGTGAAATCCTGGCTGAAGATATAGACCATGCGCCCGTTGATCGTGCCCCAGCCCGTGACGACACCGTCGCCTGCCGGTTTTTGCTGCTCCATGCCGAAATCCGTGCAGCGGTGGGTGACGAACATGTCGAACTCTTCGAACGACCCCTCGTCCAGAACAAGATCCACGCGTTCACGGGCGGTTAACTTGCCCCGGGCATGTTGCGCGTCGATGCGTTTCTGCCCTCCGCCCAGACGGGCGGCGGCGCGGCGGTTTTCAAGTTCGGTGAGAATGTCGGTCATGATGCCCCTCGGAAGCTTTGCGGCAGAGCATACATGGCCGGAGGGCGGGGATGAAAGCGCCATTGAGCATATTTGCAAAGTCTTTGCATCAAGGTGATTGCAAACTGCAAACCTGCAATATCATTCAAAGGCGCAAGCCTCTGTGCAGCCCTGCACTGGACAGCCCCGCGACATCGGCCTACCCCGGACCCATGTCTTCGAAACCGCAGGTCAAATTCCTTGACCGTACCACCCCGCCGCACATCCTGACGCTGATCCTGCTTGCCGGGGTATCGGCCATGGTCATGAACATGTTCCTGCCCAGCCTGCCGAACATGACCGTCTATTTCGACACCGAATACCGGCTGATGCAGCTGTCGGTGGCGCTGTATCTGGGCGTGTCGGCGGTGATGCAGACGATTATCGGCCCGGTGTCGGACAATCTGGGCCGGCGCAAGGTGCTGCTCTGGGGCGTCGGACTGTTCATGGTTGCGACAATCGGCTGTCTGCTGGCGCCGTCCGCCGAGGTGTTCCTGTTCTTCCGCATGTGTCAGGCGATCATCGCCGTGGCCATGGTGCTGAGCCGGGCCATCGTTCGCGACCTCTATGATCAGGACCAGTCTGCGTCGATGATCGGCTATGTCACCATGGGCATGGCCGTCGTTCCGATGATCTCGCCGGGGATTGGCGGGCTGATGGAGGAAGCGTTTGGCTGGAAGGCGAATTTCTGGTTCTTCCTGATTGTCGGCGGGCTGCTGATGTGGCTGGTCTGGGCCGATGTGGGCGAAACGGCGCAGCCGTCGGACAAAACCGTGCTGGGCCAGTTCCGCGAATACCCTGAGCTGCTGCGCTCGCCCCGGTTCTGGGGCTATTCGCTGGCAGCGGCATTCTGCTCGGGGTCGTTCTTTGCCTATCTGGGCGGCGCGCCGTTCGTGGGCATGACGATCTTTGGCATGGGCGAGGCAGAGCTCGGGTTCTATTTCGGGGCCCCTGCTGTGGGGTATTTCATCGGCAACGGGCTGAGCGGGCGGTATGCGACCACGTTTGGCGTCAACCGCATGGTCCTGTGGGGCAGCATCGCGAATTTCGTCGGCACTTCGATTTCGCTGGCGATCTTTATCGCTGGCGCGGGCACGCCGATCAGCTTTTTCGCGATGATGACCTTTGTGGGGCTGGGCAATGGCCTCGTGATCCCCAACGCGACCGCCGGCGCGCTGTCGGTGCGCCCGCACCTTGCGGGCACGGCGTCGGGTTTGGCGGGTGCGATCATGATCGGTGGTGGTGCTGCGCTGTCTGCACTTGCGGGGTTCCTTCTGACACCGGAGACCGGGGCGTTCCCGCTTCTGTATATCATGGTGCTGACGGGGCTGGCGGCGCTCATCGCGATTGGTGCTGTCTACTGGCGCGAGCGGCGGCTGGCGCTGGCATAATCCCGCTTGCGGGCGCGGCTTTGCAAACTTAATCTCGCCCCATTGCAAAGCTGCAAAGGGACAGGATGGCCGCCCCCAAACTCTATGCCGGTGCCAAGCTGCGGGAAATCCGCACGCGCATGTCGCTCACGCAGAAGGATTTCGCGTCAAAGCTTGGCGTGTCCCTGCCCTATCTCAACCAGATGGAAAACAACAATCGCCCGGTCAGCACCTCCGTGGTGCTGAGCCTCGCGCAGGAGTTTGGGCTGGACGTGACCGAGCTGAGCGCGAGCGATGGCGAACGGTTGGTGTCGGACATGCGCGAGGCGCTGGCGGACCCGGTGTTCACGGGCGACATGCCGGGCATGGCTGACCTGCGGCTGGCCGCGTCCAACGCGCCTGCGCTTGCGCACGCATTTCTCAGCCTGCACCGGGCATACCGGCAGACCCATGAACGGCTGGCCTCATTGGACGAGGCTCTGGGCCGCGAGGACGCGCGCGCGCGGCCATCACCATGGGAGGAAGTCCGCGACTTCTTTCACTACTGCGACAACTATATCGACGCGGTGGACCGGGCCGCGGAACATTTTGCCACCGCGGAAGGCACCCATGGCAACATCAAGGTCAGCGCCGTCTCCACCCTCGCCCATGCAGGGATCAAGGTTGTGTTCAGCGATGATGACACCCTGCGTCGCCTGATAGGTGACACGCTGCACATCTCCACCCGCGCCAGCCCCGCAACACAATCGTTCCAGTTGCTTTTGCAGGTCGCGCTCACCCGGCAAAATGCGCTGCTCGAGGCGACGCTCGACCTCGCCCGGTTTCAGAGCGACGAGGCCCGCGCCATCGCCAAAATCGGCCTCGCCAACTACTTCGCCGGGGCCGCGCTCATGCCCTATACGACGTTTCTGGAGGCGGCACAGGCCACGCGCCACGATCTGGAACAGCTTGCCACGCGGTTCGGTGCCAGCATCGAACAGGTCTGCCACCGGCTGTCCACGATGCAGCGTCCGGGGGCCAAGGGCGTGCCGTTCTTCTTCGTGCGCGTCGATCAGGCGGGCACGATCACCAAACGCCATTCGGCCACACGCCTGCAATTTGCGCGCTTTGGCGGGGCGTGTCCGCTGTGGAACGTGCACCGCGCGTTTGAACAACCGGGCCAGTTCCTGCGCCAGCTGGCCGAAACCCCCGACGGTGTGCGTTACATCAGCCTTGCGCGGGATGTGTCGAAACCGGGCGGACGGTTTGGCGCGCCTGTGCGCCGCTATGCCATCGCTCTGGGGTGCGAGGTGCGGCATGCGGCAGCTTTGGTCTATGCCGATGGTCTGGATGTGGGCCGGGCGGAGGCATTTGAACCCATCGGCATTTCCTGCCGCATCTGCGAACGCGACCGCTGTCACCAGCGGTCGGTGCCGCCCTTGGAACGGCAGCTGTCCGTGGATCCGGATGTGCGCGGCGTCCTGCCTTATACCGTGCGTTAACGTCGCGCGGCGCGCCAGCCCGCGGCGCGTGCCTCGTCCGCCGTGCAAAACCACCGCTCGCCACGCGCCTCGATAATGCCCGTGCGTTCGTAGAATTCCTGTCCCGGCATGTGGAAAATCCGCCCGTTGCCCGACACGTTGCCTTTGATCCGGCAGGCAGGATTGGGCGGAATGCGTCCCTTGGCGCGGGTCTGGCGGAACCAGCTCGGCGATTGCACCCGCAGCCCGTGCAGGCCGCGGTCCGCCACAAACGCCGCCTTTTCGTCCAAATCATAGTCCATGCCGTAGCGCCTGTAGGCAAAGGCCCAGCCTTGCGAAACGATCTCCTGCCCCATATCGGTGCCGCCCACATCGCATTTGGCCACAACCCGTCCGTACCGGTCGGTGTCAAGCGGCATGCAGGTCGCCACACGCCCTTCGAACCGGGCGCGCACCTGCGCGGTCACCCACGCGCCGCATTCAAAGCCCGCACCATGCTCCGTCTCGCAGGTCTGGTCGAGCTCCGGCGCATCAATGGCGTGCAGTCGCACCCGCGTGCCCGCCACATCAATCGTATCGGCGTCGATCACGATCACGGGGCCGCTGATATCGGCCACAGCCCACACGGGCCACAGCAGAACAAGTAAGGAACAAACTCTTAACATGGTCTTAACGTGACCATGTCGCCGCCCGTCTTCAAGGGCACAATTGCGCGTCAGGTTAACGCTGCGCTGTCTCCCAATTGGGGTGCACCCACGGCACGTCATTGCTGGCGGGCAAGGGATCACGGCCAAGAATGTGATCCGCCATCTTCTCGCCGGTCATGATCGACGGACCGTTCAGGTTGCCATTGGTGATACGCGGAAAGACCGAGCTGTCCACGACGCGCAACGCCTCGACCCCGATCACGCGGCCCTGCGGGTCGACCACGGCGTCCGGGTCGTCCGCCCGCCCCATCCGGCAGGTGCCGCAGGGGTGATAGGCGCTTTCAGCATGTTCGCGGATCACGTCATCCAGTGCTTCGTCGCTCTGCGCCGCCGCACCGGGCTGGATCTCGTGTTTGACAAATGGCGCCATCGCCTCCTGCGCAAAGATCTCGCGGGTCAGCCGGATGCAGGTGCGGAATTCCTCCCAATCCTGCGGATCGCTCATGTAGTTGAACGCGATCCTGGGATCATCCTTCGGATCACCCGACCGCAACGACACCCGCCCCCGGCTCACCGATCGCATCGGGCCGGTATGCGCCTGGAACCCGTGCCCCTCGGCGGCCGTCTTGCCGTCATAGCGCACGGCGATGGGCAGGAAGTGGAACTGGATATCCGGATAGCTGATGCCCGCACGGCTGCGGATGAACCCGCAGCTTTCAAAGTTGTTGGAGGCCCCCAATCCGGTCTTTGTGAACAGCCACTGCGCCCCGATGACCGCCTTGGAAAAGATGTTCCAGTGTTTGTAGAGCGTGATGGGCTGTTTGGAGGCGAACTGGATATACATCTCCAGATGGTCCTGCAGGTTGCCACCCACGCCGGGCCGGTCCGCGACGACATCAATCCCATGCTCGGCCAGATGCGCGGCGGGGCCAATGCCCGACAGCATCAGGATCTTGGGCGAGTTGATCGACGACGCCGCAAGGATCACCTCGCGCCGCGCCCGCACAACCTTGCCACCGGCCAGCGCCACACCAACCGCGCGGCCCTCCTCCATCATAACCCGCTCAACCAGCCCACGCACCAGATCACAGTTCGGACGCTTCAGCGCCGGTTTCAGATACGCATTGGCCGCCGACCAGCGCCGCCCCTTGTGCACCGTCTGCTCAAACGGGCCGAACCCTTCCTGCTGCTGGCCATTGTAGTCGGACGTCACCGGATAACCCGCCTGCCGCCCCGCCTCGACAAAGGCATGGAAAAGCGGGTTGGTGCGTGGTCCCCGCGTGATGTGCAGCGGCCCGTCGGTGCCGCGCCACGCCGGATCGCCACCGTGGCCGCCATCATGCCACGTCTCCATCCGCTTGTAGTAAGGCAGCACATCCGCATAGGACCAGCCATCGGCCCCGCTCTCGGCCCAATGATCAAAGTCATGGGCATGACCGCGCACATAGACCATGCCGTTGATCGACGACGACCCGCCCACGACCTTGCCGCGCGGACACACGAGTTGCCGCCCGCCCAGATGCGGCTCCGGCTCGGACATATAGCCCCAGTCATAGCGCTTCATGTTCATCGGATAGGACAAGGCCGCAGGCATCTGAATGAACGGGCCCGCGTCCGTCCCGCCATGTTCGATCACCAGCACCGACTGCCCGGCTTCCGCCAACCGGTACGCCACGGCGCAACCCGCTGACCCTGCCCCCACAATCACATAATCCGCTTCCATCTCACTCACCTCCGGTGATTCCACGAAGGGTCAAGGATGCGCAGCACCACCGTCAGGTGGCTTGTCCTTGAGGCTTCGGGGAATCGCATCACACCATCGACATGGTGACTTGAGGATCATGTTGATCCCTCAAGCACCTCTCAGCAAAATTCCAAAACAGGGGTCACGCAGCGCCGCACCCATCATCCGCGCCCACCCTTTTTCGGCGCGACGGGGTGGGTGGGCGGGCGGCGTGCCGAAAAAGGGTGTTCCGCACTCTCAAAACGGAGCCTCCAGATCGCCCATGCGCACATAGACCGATTTCAACTGGCTGTAATGTTCGATCGCCGCCTTCGAATTTTCGCGACCCACACCGGACCGTTTCGACCCGCCAAAGGGCGCCTCGACCGGCGCATCGTTATAGGTGTTGATGTAACAGGTCCCCGCCTCGAACCCCGCCGCCACGCGGTGCGCGCGCGCCAGATCGCGGGTGAACACACCGGCGGCCAGACCGAACTCCGTCGCGTTGGCGCGCGCCATGACCTCTGCCTCATCCTCGAAATCCAGCACTGCCATCACGGGGCCAAAGATTTCCTCGCGGGCGATGGCCATATCGTCGGTCACATCCGCAAACACCGTCGGCTCAAGGTAGAACCCGTCCCGCTCCACCCGCTTGCCGCCATAGACCAGCCGCGCACCTTCCTCCTGTCCCTTGGCAATGTAACCCTGAACAATCTCCATCTGACGCGCGCTGACCATCGGACCAAAGCTCGTCTCGGGGTCCTGCGGGTCACCGATCACCGCCGTGCCCAACCGTTCGGCCAGCCGCGACAGGAACGCTTCCTTGATGTCCTTTTGCACAAACACCCGCGTCCCGTTGGAACAGACCTGCCCCGAGGAATAGAAATTCCCCAGAATCGCGCCCGACACCGCGTTTTCGATATCCGCGTCCTCGAACACGATCATCGGGGATTTGCCGCCGAGCTCCATCGTCACATGCTTGATACCTGCCGCCGCCGCGGCATAGACGCGTGCCCCCGTGGGCACCGATCCGGTCAGTGACACCTTGTCGACGCGGTCGTCACCGACCAAAGCGGCCCCGACCTCACCCATGCCCTGCACGACGTTGTAAACCCCCGCAGGTGCCCCCGCCTCGTGCAGGATCTCCGCCACCTTCAACGCGCAAAGCGGCGTTGTCTCGGACGGCTTGAACACCATCGTGTTGCCGCAGGCGAGCGCGGGCGCGCCTTTCCAGCAGGCAATCTGCGTCGGGTAATTCCACGCTCCGATCCCCACGCACACACCCAATGGCTCGCGGCGGGTATAGACCCAGTCCTCGCCCAGCTGGATATGCTCGCCCGTCAATGTTGCGGCCATGCCCCCGAAATACTCCAGCGCATCCGCCCCGGACGTCGCATCCGCAACGCTTGTCTCCTGATAGGGCTTGCCAGTGTCATAGGTCTCCAGCACCGACAGTTCGTGATTGCGCTCCCGGATGATGTCAGCGGCCCGGCGCAGGATGCGCCCCCGTTCCGTACCGGTCATTGCGGCCCATGCGGCTTGCGCGGCGCGTGCAGATGCCAGCGCGCGTTCCACAATCGCAGGGGTCGCGGCATGGACCTGCGCGATCTTTTCACCCGTCGCGGCATAGATCACGTCAATCGGCGTGCCGTCCGTATCCTCGACATATGCGCCGTTGATGAAATGGCTGGCTGGTGGCTGGGTCTGCATGAAAATCCTCTTGTCTTTGGTCGGGCGGCGCACCGATGCGCGCCGCCCGCAGGTGTTATTCCGCCGGAGCGGCCTTCAGGGTTTGCAAGTCGCTCAACCGGTCGCGGCGCATCAGCACCCAGACAAGGCAGGCGACATAGATGCCGATCACGGCGGTGCCGACCCACTGGATCTGCAACCACTGGCTCTGGAACAGCAGGGTCAGCACGAACAGAAGCGCGGCATTGCCCAGCACGTACTGGATCTTGCCGTAGCGGTCGGCGGTCACATTCAGGTTGTCGGTGTAAAGCCGGATCAGCGAGTCAAACGAGTTGATCACGAACAGGATGCCCACAACGGTCATGGACCAGTTCACGAGGCCGGTCATGTCGATGGCATTGAGGTGATACCAGTAGGCCACGGTGAACCACACGCCCAAGGGGATCGACGGGAAGATCAGCAGTGCCGCCAGCAGCTGCCATGTGGTCAGCCCGCCCACGAAACGCGACGTGAACTGTCCGATCATGATCGACCACGCGAACCACCAGAACAGATAGAATTCGTGGTAGTCGGTCAGCGGAATGATGAACTTGTGGATATTGGCAAAGTAACCGCCGATATTGCTGCCCGTGCTCAGGAACTCGCCAAAGCCCATGCCGCCATTGATCCACATGAACGCGATCAGCGCAAAGAACACGAAAGTCGAGGAGACCGACAGGATCTTCACGTATTTGATGTCCGTGGACGAATAGGACGCCGCGAGGATCACGAGGAAGCAGATCACGTAGAACGCGGGGATCACCGTTTCGCCATCGCCCACTTCGGGGATGTAATACGGCATGTAGATCAGGAAGAGCGCGCCGGTAAACGCACAGGTCGTGATGATGACAAGGTTATTGATCAGCTTGACGATGCCGTTCTCAAAGAACTTCACCCGCGGTTCAATCGCGCAGAAATAGAACGCCGTCAGGAAATAGAACGCCCAGATCAGAAAGCCCCAGAAGCCGAATTCGAGCGCCAGCGGGTTGGTGAACGCATAGGCCGGTTCCGTCGCCGTATCCGCATACAGCGGGAAGTCGAAAGCGATCGGGAACATGATCAGGCCCACGTCGAGGCCGGATGTGAACAGGATCGCGATGAACACGAACAGGCTGACGGGTTGCGGTCCCGTCAGGCGCACGTTCCAGTATTTGACGGTGACAAACGCCACCAGCACAAAGGCCAGCAGCACACCGAATGAGATGATCGTCGTTAACATGGTCAAGGTCCCTCCTTGTTGGTCTTGTGGCTTTGGCACCTGTTGTTTGTGGTCCATCACGGCCCGGCACCGGGGTCATGTGATGGTTTATTCTCCGCGCGGAAACCTCTGATTTTCCTCAACATCGTTGAGATCCATGTGGTTGCGCATGAACCGTTCGGACGCCTTTTGCAATGGCTGGTAATCCCAGGGGTAATACCCGCCCTCGCGCAGCGCCTCGTACACGACCCAACGGCGCGCCTGACTGACCCGCACATCCGCATCATAGCGATCAAGATCCCACCGCGCCTCTGATTTCGCGCGCAAGGACGTCAGCGTGCCCTGATGTTCAGGCACCTCGGCCAGGTTGGTCAGCTCGTGCGGGTCGGCCTCCAGATCAAAAAGCTGATCAGGGTCGAGCGCGCAGCGGTTGTATTTCCACTTGCCATAGCGCAGCGACACCATCGGCGCATAAGACGCCTCCGCCGCGTATTCCATCGCCACCGGCTCGGTGCGTGCCACACCCTGCCCTTGCGGCACGAGGCTTTGGCCTGCGGTCCAGGGCGCCACCTCTGACATGTCTACACCCGCCAGATCGCAGAGCGTCGGGCACACGTCGATATTGCTGACCGGGTCGGTCACCCGCCCCGGTTTCATCGACGGCGCCGAAATCATGAGCGGCACCCGCGCCGATCCCTCAAGGAACGACATCTTGAACCACAGCCCGCGCTCACCCAGCATATCGCCGTGGTCGGACACGAACAGGATGATCGCCTCTTGTCGCGTCGTCTCCAGCGCCTCCATCACCTCTCCGATCTTGTCGTCGAGATAGGAGATGTTGGCGAAATAGGCCCGACGCGACCGGCGGATATCGTCTTCGGTGATGTCAAAGCTGCGCCAGTCATTGGCGTCAAAGATGCGCTGCGAATGCGGATCGTGATCGTCATAAGCCATCGCGGGCACCTGCGGCAGCAGGTGTTCGCAATCCGCGTAGAGATCCCAGTATTTCTTGCGTGCCACATACGGGTCGTGCGGGTGCGTGAAACTCACCGTCAGGCACCATGGCCGTGCATCGTGCCCGCGCGCCAGATCATAGACCTTGCGCGTCGCGTGATAGGCGACCTCGTCATCATATTCCATCTGGTTGGAAATCTCGGCCACGCCCGCACCCGTGACAGACCCCATGTTGTGATACCACCAGTCAATCCGCTCGCCCGGTTTGCGGTAATCCGGCGTCCAGCCGAAATCGGCCGGATAGATGTCAGTGGTCAGGCGCTCTTCGAACCCGTGCAGCTGTTCGGGGCCCACGAAATGCATCTTGCCCGACAGGCAGGTCTGATAGCCTGCGCGGCGCAGATGGTGGGCATAGGTCGGGATCGAGGACGGGAATTCGGCGGCGTTGTCATAGACACCCGTGACGCTTGGCAACTGGCCCGACATGAAGGACGCGCGCCCCGGCGCACAGAGCGGCGAGGCGGTGTAGGTGTTGGCAAAGCGGGTCGACCGGGAAGCCAGCGCCTTGAGGTTGGGCGCGTGCAACCACTCGGCAGGGCCATCGGGAAACAGGGTCCCGTTCAGCTGGTCCACCATGAAGATAAGAATGTTCGGCTGGCTCATGTGCCCGCTCCCGTCATCTGGTCCAGCGCGCGCCGGATCGTGCCTTTGGCCGCCTCTGCCGTCATGCCGCCGCCCAGGGCCGCACGCAGGTACAGCCCGTCAATCAACGCCGCCAACAGCGCCGCATCCGCATCCGCCGACCGGCTCAACGGGCGCAACGCATGGCGCAGGTTTGTATGCAGCCGTGCCTGATACATCCGCAGCAGCCGGTTGGTTTCGGGATGCGTCGCGGCCTGGGCATAAAGGGTCATCCACGCGCCGACAGTCGCGGGATCAAAGCAGGACGGCGCAAAGCTCGCCTCGATCAACGCCTCCGCGCGGGCGCGTGGCGTGCGTGCGCGGCGCAGGCCCGCCACAACCTCGGCCCGGAACACCCGCAGGATGTGCCCCATCGCGGCGAGGAATATCTGATCCTTGCCCCCGAAATAATGATGCGCCAGCGCCGAGGACATGCCCGCCCGCCGCGCGATCTGGCTGACCGTGACGTCGAGTGTGCCCGCCGCCCCAATCTCGGCGATGGTGGCGCGGACCAGCGCGTCACGGCGTATCGGTTCCATTCCCAGCTTAGGCATGGGCGGCAAACTGCTGGTTTTTTATTGACTCGTCAATCAATAAAAAATGTCAGAGTTTCGTCGCAGGGCTCGGCGGGGTGATGGAGCGGCGTTTCAGAACCGCCTCGCGCCAGGTGATATACGTCACCGCCCCCAGGATCAGCACACCGCCAAAGATCACCCACGCATCCACCGGTTCGGCAAAGAACAGCGCCCCCAGAAGCACCGCCCACACCAGTTGCAAAAACGTGACCGGCTGTGTGACCGTCACAGGTGCTGCGGCAAATGCCATGGTCATGGTGTAATGTCCGGCGGTGGCAAAACAGGCCACGATGAACAACAGACCCAGATCCCCCCATGTGGGCGTCACCCAGTCGGCCAGCGCAAAGGGGGCAAGGCCGATGGTCACAAAAATCGACAGCATCGCCACCACGACCGCCGGTTTCGCCTCGTCCGCCATGATCTTGGCCAACAGGTAAGAGCCCGCAAAGAAGATGGCGCAGAACACCATGGCGATATGCCCCGGCGCCACTTCGCGGAACCCCGGTCGCAGGATCACCGCCACCCCGATGAGCGCCACGACAACGGCGGCAATCCGGCGCGCCGCGAGCCGTTCGCCCAGAAACAGAGCTGCCCCGATGCTCACATAGACGGGCGCGAGATAGTTCATCGCGGTGACTTCGGCGATGGGGATGCGCGTCATGGCATAGAACCAGAGCATGACGCCAATCGCATGAAAAAATCCGCGTGCACCGAAAAGACCCCATTGCCGCCGCGTGATAAGTGCCGACCGCACCGCAGGCAGCATCGGGATCAGGAACACCAGCCCCAGAACATAGCGCAGGAACGCCGCCTCTGCGGGCGGCACGCGCGGCCCCATGATCTTGACCAGCGCGGTGACGGCAACAAAAAGCGCGCCCGTCACCAGCATCCAGAAGATGCCCTTGAGGGGATTCTGCGGCGTGGGGGTCATGGCGCTATCAAGCGGCAAAGCCCCCGCGCGTGCAACCTCACAAATACAGCAATTTCAGCGCGATGCCCCACATCGTGAGCGCAATGATGGCGTCCAGCACCTGCCACGCCCGCGGATTGGCAAAGAGCGGTCCGAGAAGGCGCGCGCCATAGCCCAACGAGAAAAAGAACACGAAACTGCCCGTCATCGCCCCCGCACCAAAGGCAAAGCGGTCGGGGTATTGCGCCGAAATCGACCCCAGCAACACAACGGTGTCGAGATAAACATGCGGGTTCAACCACGTCAGCGCCAAAAGCGTCAGGATGGCGCTGCGCAGGCTTTGCGTCTCCGCCCCGCCCGCATCAAGGGATTGCCCCCCGCGCCACGCCGAGCGCGCATTGATCCACCCGTACCACAGCAGAAACGCCGCCCCGCCATAGCGCATCAACGGCTCAAACCACGGCACCGCTTCGGCCAGCGCGCCAAAGCCCGCAACACCCGCCAGGATCAACAGCGCATCCGAGATGGCACAGGTCAGCACAACCGGCAGCACATGCATGCGCCGCAATCCCTGTCGCAGCACAAATGCATTCTGCGCCCCAATGGCGAGGATGAGGGTCAGGGAAAGAAGGAAACCGGGAACAAAGGATGTCATTTGACGCTCTCAAGACTGTTCCGCCTGCCTATCGGCAGCGGCACGCCGTCACAACCTCTGGAAAAGGCGAAAATCAGCTATTCGTTTTTTGCACAGCAGCAATGCGCAATTAAACGGAGACATGAGCGTTTTGCATACCTATATCCCTTCCACCCGAAAGACACGTACTGCCAGCATATGTCAGCTGTCACAGCTATCACGTTGATCTGATCATTGATGATTGGCGTATGACGTTAAGACACCCATATGCTGGTCAACGATAACAAGGATGAAATCCGATGCTCGACGACACATACGCAGTTGATCTGACCAAGCAGGACCTCGAACTGATCGAGGCCGCGCTGCAGACACAGGAAAAGATCCTGTCGGTTCAAAGCCGCGCCGGAGGCAGTGCCGCGCGTGCCCGTTTGAATGACCTCAAGGGCCTGATGCGCCGCCTGCGCCGCCAGACACCCGCCGCAACCGCGGCCAGCGCGCCCAGCTGGAGCCAGACCGCGCGCTCACTTTTCTTCTGATCACCACTCACAGGTGAACCGCGTGCGCCGCCCCGGGGATGGGGCGGCGCTTTGCGTTTTGGGCTCTGCCTTGGAGCGAAAAACGATTAACCCGCAACACCATGCATCACGTAACCCGTTGAAATCTTTGATTTCAGGCAGGGCTACGTGATCCAGGTCTTTGTATTTCTGCTCTAGCCAAGCAGCGCGTTGTCGTCGCGTTTGACCACGACGATGGACGACCGTGGCAGGCTGTCCGCGCCATCGGGGAACGGCGCATCGGGGTGCTGAATGCCCACGAACATCGTACGCCGGTCCGCCGACCACGTCAGACCCGTCACCTCTGACCCCTTGGGTCCGGTGAGGAACCGCCGGATCTCGCCGGTCACCGGGTCGCCCGCCAGCATCTGGTTGTTGCCCATGCCGGCAAAGTCACCCGCATTGTCATCGTCACCATCGGTCTGGATCCAGATCAGCCCGCTCGAGTCGATCTGCATCCCGTCAGGCGAGTTGAACAGGTTGCCCGCATTGATGTTGGCCGACCCGGCATAGGGGCCATCGGCGTGCACCGTCGGGTTGCCCGCCATCACATAGAGATCCCAGTCAAACGTCGCCGCCCCGTGATCGTCATTGTGCGGGCGCCAGCGCACGATCTGGCCATAGCGGTTGATCTCACGCGGGTTGGGCGCATTGGGCACCATCGGCTCCCCGGCTGCATTGGTGCGCACGTTGCCATCATCATCCAGCGCCCCGCGGCGCGAGTTGTTGGTCAGGCAGCAATAGGCCTCGACCGCTGTCGGGTTCACCGCGATCCACTCGGGCCGGTCCATGGTCGTGGCACTCACTTCGGTGGCGGCCATCCGGGTAAAGATCGCAATCTCGGCCTCCGACATACCGGTGTCTTCGGGCGTCAGCGCGATCCACGACCCGGTGCCGTCGTCGTTGAACTTGGCCACAAACAGCTGGCCGTCGCTCAGCAGGCGCGAGGTATCCCCACCCGGCACATAAATGCCCTCCGACACCCACTTGTACATGTATTCGCCACGCTCATCATCGCCCATATAGACGACCACGCGCCCATCCGGTGCCAGCGCATAGGCCGCATTCTCATGCTTGAAGCGGCCCAGAGCGGTATGCTTGACCGGTGTGCTGTTGGGCTTCCACGGGTCAATCTCGACGATATAGCCTGCGCGGTGCGGCTCGTTCGGGTTCTTCGTGATGTCAAAGCGCGCGTCAAACCCGTGGTAGTTATACCGGCCCTCGTCCACCTTGGTGCTCACCCCGTACCGCTTGAAGCCCGCGGCGTGCACATCGCTCAGCTGCGGCTCTTCGGTGGCTCCGAAATAGCCGTTGAAGTTCTCTTCACAGGTCAGATACGTGCCCCACGGCGTGCGCCCCGAGCCGCAGTTGTTGAACGTGCCCAGCGACATCGTACCGGTCGGGTCGGCCTCGGTCTTGAGCAGGTCGTGCCCTGCCGCCGGTCCGCTGATGGTCATCGGGGTGCGGTGGTGGATGCGGCGGTTATAGGGGCTGTCGACCACGACTTCCCAGCCGTTCTGGCCCTCGGCCACTTCCATCACGCTCACGCCCTGGAAGTTCTGCAGGCGCACCACGTCATCGGCCGAGGCTGGACGCCCCTCCTGTTCGGCGGGCAGGTTCGTCTTCGCGTTCACATATTCGCTGTTCACGACCAGCAATTGCGTGTCGCCCACATGAAACAGCTCCATCCCGTCCGTGTTTTCGCCAAACACCCGGTCCGAACCTGCCGTGGGAATGCCGGTGCTCGCATCGAATTCCGGCGCATCCGAAAACAGCGGATCGCCCCAACGCACCAGCGTCTCCCAGCTGTAGCCGCTGGGGACATGCACGGTGCCGTCCGTCTGTGGCGGTAGCTGGTCAAAGGCAAAGCGCGAGGTGGATGCCATCGCGGTTGTGCCCTTGAGCACCCCGGCACCCATCACAGCGGCGCCAGAGCCAAAGGCCAGCACACCGCCCAAAAACCCCCGTCGCGAGATCGCGCGTTCGACCACCTGGTCAAAGCCCTGTTCGGTGGGGCGCGGAAAATTCTGTTCGTCCCAGTCGTCAAAGGAAAGGTCTTGGGGGTCGATCTGTGTCATGTGTCGCTTCCTGTCAGGTGGCAATATCCGCCGCCCGGTCCGGGCGGTCTGGCGCAGAGGTAGGGGTCAAAGACAACACGGATGTGACAATCGGCCAAGAATATTCCCGCCATACGCGCAGTCACGGCAATTCCCCGCCACCCTCTTCCTCCGGAGGGCTGAGGGGGCGTCGCGCCGCATTGGCCTCAATCATTGCAGCGTCAAGCCCATGTTTCTCACACAATGCCGCAGCCTCTTCCCGCGCACCAGCCACCCCGGCCCGATCCCGCACGAAATGGCAGTCAATCAGCCAGCCGCACGTGGTCAGAAACCTCGGGTTGCCGGGGTCGTGGGCAAACGCTTTTTTCTGCAAATCATAAGCCTCCTGCAAGGGTGCCAAGGCCATCTCATATGCGCCAAGCTCCAACGCCGTCGACCCAAAATTCATGGCACGGGTTGCGAGTTGCCCGGCATCCGCACGCTCGATGGTCTTTAGCGTTTCAAACCCGTTGCGGTACGCCGCCAATGCTTCACTTTGCTTGTCCTGCTTCTTCCGAAAATACCCAAGTGTATTCCAATAGTGCGACATCTCGGCACTTTGCGCCCCAAACAGCTCTTCCCGGATCGCACGCGCATGCTCCAACGCCTGCTCCGCCTCGTCCTCCGCCCCATTCGCAACGGCACCCTCGGCCTCCATCCGTCTGATTGCGATGCTTGCCTGTTGCATATACGTGCCGGCCAAATCAGAGCGCGCCCCACCTTCTCGATGCACCTCATCCAAGGCAACTGCTTCGTTGATCAATCTCTGTGCTTCTGCCAAATCTTCGCTGCGCCCGGTGTTTGCCAAATTTATCGCCAAATTGCCCATTGCCAAGGGGACATCCCTGTCGGCTTCCCCCAAGCGCGCTGTCGTCAATTTCAAAGACCCCCGCTTCAGATCAATAGCACCCGCCACATCTGACTGACTGGACAGGTAAATCCCGGCCTGATTCAAAAGAAAATCCATCGCGGCCCAATCTGGCGTGTCCCAGTGATCGGTCCAAAGCGGTTCCGCCCATCTCCAAAGCGCCTGCACATGTGGCAGCAATGCACGACATTTGGGCCAACTGACGACATGACTGGCCTTTGACGGAAACTGCACCGCCAGCACCGCCGTCGCTCCACGCGCCGCGACCAATCCCTTGCTTTTGTCCGCATTGCTGTCCGCTCGTATCACCCGCTGGAAATCACGGTGCATCCGAAACGGGGTGTCATCGGCCCCGTCGCCCTCCAGCAGTGCGACCTGTCGCAATTCCTGCATTGCGTCCTCCAACTGCTCCGGCGACCGTGCCATCTGGTATATCGCCTTCGGAGTATGCCTGTTTTTGCTGATCTTCCGCGCCAACCATGGCATTTCCGGTATCTCCGACACCAATTCCGCGCGCAACTGGTCCGGCGCATACCACGCAAATATCCGCGCCAGCGCCAACGCATCCGCGCTTAGCCGTCCTAGCGTCTCCTGCACCACCCCCGCCGTTGTCCGGCCCAGATCGGTATCGAGACCCGGCACGGCGATCCGCTGGCTCAGGTAATCCACCCGCCGCACATAATCGGCAGGCGACTTTGACGGCGTCGCCGCCAGCCATTCGCCCGCCTGCACCAGCGACAGGGGCAACCGCCCCAGATGCTCCGCCAGCGCCGCAAACCCATCATCGTCGCGGCCGGATTCGTTGCGCAGGAGATCAATCGCATCCTCGACCTCCAGCACCTCAAGCGGTTTCGCGACAAACCCATCAGCCGTCCAATCCGGCCAGCGGCTTGTCACCAGCACATGCAGGTTGCGTCCGCGCGCGCCCCAATCCTGCATCAGCTGCGGACGTTCCACATTGTCATAGACCAGAAGCCACGTCTGATCCGCTGTCTTCTCCGCGATGAGCGAAAGCGCGTGGCGGGCCAAGGGCCGTACGCCCTCTGCCTCGGTCAGCGCCGGATTGAACTCCTTAGCCAGCGACGCAAGATCGATGACCAACTCGTCCTCGGTCCCGGCCCGTAGAATGCGGATGACGTCATAGTCGTCGGCATGCACGCGGGCGTAATAGCGACAGAGAGACGTCTTGCCGACGCCGCCGCCACCCGTGGGCACCGGTATGACCGCCCCCATGTCGCCCGACTGCAACAGATCACGCAGGGCGGCGACATCCTTGTCGCGTCCAAAAATCTTGCGTTTGTTGCCAATTTCAGCGGGGCGGTGGTCCACCAGAACCGGCCCGCCCTGGCTTGGTGCCAGCAAACGGACGACAGCGCGGACCCCGTACACCACGGTGCGAAACACAGCGTAAACAAAAGCCGCAATTCCAATGACCGAAGCAATCGCGCCGCCAACCGTGTTCAGCCAGCTCCAATCAAATGTCGCCCAGTCAATCGCGCCAAGGCTATCTGCACCCCAAAATGCAAGCCATCCGCCCATGTTTTCCGCCCCGTACCGTACCACAGGGCAGCAAACCACACATCACATCGTTTGCACACCAAAAACGGGAACTCAGCCGAGCTGTTCCATCACCTCGTCGGACGCCTCGAAATTGGTCGTCACGCGCTGCACGTCGTCGTCATCCTCAAGCGCATCGATCAGCTTCATCAGCTTCTCCATCGCCTCCAGGTCCATCTCGGTCGTGGTGGTCGGACGCCACACCAGCTTGGTGCTGTCGCTCTCGCCCAGCTCCGCCTCCAGCGCGTTCGACACATCGTTCAGATCCGTGTCCGCGCACCAGATCACATGCCCGTCCTCGGTGCTTTCCACGTCCTCGGCACCGGCCTCGATCGCGGCCATCATCACCGTGTCCGCATCGCCGACCTCGGCCGGGTACGTCACCTCGCCCTTGCGCTCGAACATGAACCCGACCGACCCCGTCTCCCCGAGGTTTCCGCCATTCTTGGTAAAGGTCGAGCGTACGGTCGACGCCGTCCGGTTGCGATTATCCGTCATCGCTTCGACAATCACCGCCACGCCGTTGGGGCCATAGCCCTCATAGCGGATCTCTTCGTATTCCTCGCCCTCACCGGCCTGGCTCTTCTTGATCGCCCGCTCGATGTTGTCCTTGGGCATGGACTGGCCCTTGGCCTCCTTCACGGCGAGGCGCAGGCGCGGGTTCTTGTCGGGATCGGGATCGCCCATCTTGGCGGCAATCGTGATCTCCTTGGACAGCTTGGAAAAGAGCTTGGCCCGGATCTTGTCCTGGCGCCCCTTGCGGTGCTGGATGTTTGCCCATTTTGAATGGCCTGCCATGGCTGCCTCTCTCCCGTGGTCCAAATCGCGTCCGCGCTGCTATACGGCAAGCGCGGCCACAGGGGCAAGACCACCCTGTGCATCAGCGCAGACCGGGTGCGCCTCGCCACGCCGTCCCGCCGCGTTATGATCCAGAGCACCGACACAGGGAGAGACCCATGGGCGTGATGATCAACGGCATGTATCAGACCGAAGACCCCGGCCCGGGCACCACGTCCAAGGGCGCCTATGAGCGCACCCGCAGCAGTCTGCGTAACTGGGTCACGGCAACGGGTCCGTTCACACCGGAGCCATCCCGCTACCACCTGATCGTTGCGTGGAATTGCCCGTGGGCGCATCGAACCTTGCTGGCCCGTGCGCTTCTGAACCTGACGGACATCGCGATCAGCGTGGCGCTGCCGGCCCGCACGGACCAGGGATGGGTCTTTGCGGCCACCGGGCCACATGCCGATCCGCTGATGGGCGCGCGGGCCGTGCACGAGGTCTATGCACGTCAGGACCCGCCCTATACCGGGCGCATCACGGTGCCCGTTCTGTGGGATACACACACGGAACAGATCGTCTCCAACGAAAGTGCCGACATCACCCGGATGATGACCACCGTCTTTGACCCCGACCGCAAGCTTGTGCCCGCACCGCTCGAGGATGACATCGACCGCTGGAACACGATGATCCACAGCCGGATCAACAACGGCGTCTACCGCGCCGGGTTTGCCCGCACGCAAGACGCATACGACGCCGCCGTCACCGACCTTTTTGCCGCATTGGACGAGATCGACGCGCACCTCGCCACCCAAGCCACGCTCACCGGTGACACCGTGACCGAAGCGGACCTGCGCCTTTTCCCGACGCTTGCGCGGTTCGACGTGGCCTACCACTACGCATTCAAATGCAACCTCGCCAGGCTCAGCGACCATGAACACCTCTGGGACTATGCCCGCGCCTTCCATGCCCTCCCGGGCGTGGCCGACACGGTCAAACCCGACATCTACAAGGCGGGCTACTTTTCCCGGTCAGAGCTGCGCAACCCGCTGGGCATTGTCCCCGCAGGCCCCAAAGTGGACTGGTCCGCGCGCACAACACGCACGCTGCGCCTGCCCTGAAAGCAGGCTCACCGGGCGGAAGCCCCTTCTTCTGGCTGAAAATACCACGGGGGGCGCGGCACGCGCGGGGGCAGCGCTCCCTCCGAAACCCGCCACATGCCCCACATCTCCCCTTGTTCTTGATGGCACGCCACAACATTGTGCGCCCATGACCCAGGACCAGATCATCCTCTTCGCCCTGTTCGGCGCTGTCTTCGGCCTCCTGCTCTGGGGGCGGTTTCGCTATGATATCGTCGCCTTCTCCGCGCTGATGGCGGGGGTGGTGCTGGGCGTGGTGCCGACAAAAGACGCGTTTTCGGGCTTCGGCCACCCCGCCACGCTGGTGGTGGCGCTGGTGCTGGTGGTCTCTGCGGGCCTCGTGCGCTCGGGTGCTGTGTTCCTGATCACCCGCACGCTTATCGACGCCTCCCGCAGCCTTGGGGCGCATATCACGCTCATGGGCGCTGTGGGCGGCGTGCTGAGCGCCTTTATGAACAACGTGGCGGCCCTCGCCCTCTTGATGCCCGTCGACATCCAGACGGCGCGCAAAGCCGGGCGCAGCCCCGGCCTCAGCCTGATGCCGCTGAGCTTTGCCACCATCCTCGGGGGCATGGTCACCCTGATCGGAACCCCGCCCAACATCATCATTGCCGCCATCCGGGAGGAATCGCTGGGCGAGCCGTTCCGGATGTTCGACTTTGCGCCCGTGGGCGGTGCCGCGGCCATCGCAGGCCTTGCCTTTGTGGCGCTGATCGGTTGGCGGTTCATCCCTGCACGCAACGGCGATGCCGCCCCCGACGATGCGCTCTCCGAATACATTGCCGAACTCACCGTGCCCGAAGGCTCCAAACACGCCGGAAAACGTGTGGGTGAGCTGGAGGAAGAGGCGGAAAAGGCTGACGTGGCCATCATCGGTCTGATCCGCGATGGCCAGCGCCGCTATGGACGCGCGCGCAATGCGGTCCTGCGCGAAGGCGATGCGCTGGTGCTTGAGGCGACGCCGGATGCGCTGGATGAATTCCGCAGCGCACTCGGCCTCGCCGTGGCCGATGCCAAGCGTGAAGAGGCGCTGCGCGCCGCGGGTGACGGGGTCGAGATCATCGAAGTTGTCGTGACCGACCAATCCCGCCTGATTGGGCGCACGGCCCAGGCCGTGGGCCTCAGCTGGCGACAATCGACCGTGCTCATGGGCATCTCGCGCGGGGGCAAGCGGATCACCAAACAGATCCGCAAGACGCCTGTGCGCGCGGGCGACATCCTGCTGCTCTTGGTGCCGCGCGACACGGGCACGGATGTGACCGCCTGGCTGGGCAGCCTGCCGCTTGCCGAACGCGGGCTTGCTGTGACGGCGGATGACAAGGTGTGGCTCGCCATCGGTCTTTTTGCCGGAGCTGTGGTCGCGGCCAGCCTCGGGTTGATCTATTTGCCGGTGGCACTTGGCCTTGTCGTCGTGGCTTTCGTGCTGTCCAAGATTGTGCCCTTGTCCGAACTCTACACCCATATCGAATGGCCTGTGGTTGTGCTGCTCGGCTCGATGATCCCGCTGGGCGCCGCGCTTGAGACATCAGGCGGCACAGAATTGATCGCGGGTTGGCTTGTGGCGCTGACCTCCGGCATGCCGGCATGGGCGGTGCTGACCGTGCTGATGATCGTCACCATGAGCCTGTCGGACGTGCTCAACAACACCGCGACCACCATCGTCGCGGCCCCTGTGGGGATCCAGATGGCGCAAAGCCTTGGCGTGTCGCCCGACCCGTTCCTGATGGCTGTGGCCGTCGCGGCGTCCTCGGCCTTTCTCACCCCCATCGGGCACAAGAACAACACGCTGATCCTTGGGCCCGGCGGGTACAACTTTGGTGATTACTGGCGCATCGGCCTGCCGCTTGAGGTGATCGTTGTCGCCGTATCGATCCCGGCAATCCTGATCTTCTGGCCGCTCTGAACCAAGCGTCACCGTTGCGCCGCGCGCATTTGCGCGCGTAACGTGTCGGCAAAGGGGGGCCGTTCATGGATATTCTGATCAACGTGGTGCTGCCACTGTCGCTGGCGATCATCATGCTCAGCCTCGGCGTCGGCCTGACGGTTGCGGATTTTGCCCGCGTTTTGCGCGCACCGCGCGCCTTTGCCATCGGGGCCGCGTCGCAGGTGGTTCTTCTGCCGCTGGCCGCCTTCGTTGTGGCAACGGCCTTTGGCCTGCCACCCGAACTCGCCGTGGGCCTCATGCTGCTCAGCTTCTGTCCCGGCGGTGTCACGTCGAACATGGTGGCCAAGCTGTCG